>JADFIT010000039.1 GCA_022566515.1 Gemmatimonadota bacterium | reverse complement strand
GATCCTCCCAGCCGAAAGCACGCGGGAACCCCCGACTGTGACGATTCCTGTCTCCATTGCCTGGCCGGCGGTATCCCGCATCGAGATCAGCGCCGACCCGGGGACGCTGTATGCAGGGACGACGATACGGCATCGTGCGGCGGCGTTTCATGCCAACGGCACCCGGCGCCCCGAGGCGGGCTTCCGATGGACATCGTCGGAGCCGTCGGTGGCTTCGGTCGACCGTTTCGGCCAGGTGACCGCGAATGCGCCGGGCGACGTGACCATCACGGCGGCCCTCGACGACGCCCGGTCGAGCGTGAGCTACGGAGTCGCAGCTTTCCCTGCTACAAAGCTCGAGATCACCGGTGGCCTGGATGACGCACGGATCGGAGATGTGTTGCACTTCCTGCCGCGTGCGACGGACGCCGGGGGCAACACAGTAGAGGACGTCCCAGTCACGTGGACCTACACGTTCGTGCCGGACGACAGCATCAACGCTCCGGGCGCCGCAGGGCAGATCATCGACGGCAAGTTCGTGGGTGAGGTGCCCGGCCAGTACACCATCATCGCGTCCGCCGGCCCACTCAACGCCCGCCGCGCCGTCGACTTGCGGCCGCGCTACGCCATGCGGGAGATCGAGATGCAGGGACGCGGCACGGTGCACGACGTCCGCTCCTCCGATCTCTGGATCTTCGAGGGAGTGGATGGGCGGGATTACGCTGTGACCGGCACTTGGGGTGCGGAAGGGAAGGCCTACTTCTGGGATGTCACCGATCCGACCAACATCTTCAAGACCGACTCCATCCAGGTGGACGCCCGAACGGTGAACGACGTGAAGGTGGCGCCGAACGGCCGGTACGCGGCGCTGAGCCGCGAGGGAGCATCGAATCGGCGGAACGGCGTCGTGATCATCGATCTCTCAGACCCGGCACATCCGCGCATCGCATCAACCTACGACGATGGTCTTACGGGCGGCGTGCACAACATGTTCGCTACCGACGATTATCTCTTTGCGCTGTCGGCCGGCGACAAGTACGTCATTCTCGACGTCCGCGATATCTACAACCCCAAGTACGTCAGTGAATACAATCACCCGAACAGCCGGATCCACGACGTGTGGGTACACGATGGGATCGCCTACTCGTCCGAATGGGGTAACGGTGTCGTCGTCGTGGATGTGGGGAACGGCAAGTGGGGTGGGTCGATCGAGAATCCGGTCTTCGTGACCAACGTTGCGTATCCTGTCGGGCGTACGCATGCTTCCTTCCCGTACTTCCAGGAATCCACGGGCAAGTTCTATCTCTTCCTGGGTGACGAGATCATGAACCGCCGCGGGCATGCGTGGGCTGGCGGATACGGCGGCCTGAACGCGTACGATCCCGAGACAGGACGAGGTGGGGTGCCCAGTCCCAACTCGGGATACATCCACATCATCGACTTCACGGATCCCGAGAACCCTCAGGACGTAGCCCGCTACCACGTTGAGGAATTCGGCACCCACAACATCTGGGTCGAGGACGACGTCTTGTATCAGGCGTACTATGAGGGCGGTGTTCGGATGGTAGACGTGTCCGGTGAGCTGATGGGTAACCTGGCGAACCAGGGTCGCGAGATGGCGGTCTTCAAGGCGTTTGATCCCCTAGGCTATGTTCCGAACTCGGTCATGACCTGGGGTGCCCAACCCTACAAGGGACACGTTTTCTTCACCGATCTGAATAGCGGGCTATGGGCGGTGAAGATGCAGGTGAGGGATAGGGCGACGATGTAGGGGAGCAGGGAGCAGTAGAGCAGGGAGCAGGGAGCTGGATCTATCGCAAGCGCTCGCGTTCTCTCGATTAGTTGTGCAATGAATGGGTGAGAGGGTCGGTGATCGCTTGATTAGTTATGGGATATGCACCGGTATCGATCGCTTGAGGCGTGGAAGGTCGCCCGTCGGCTCAGCTTGGCCGTCCTAGAAGAGACCGACGATCATTATCATCCCAAAGCCCGGTCGTTATTCGACCAGCTTAGACGGGCAGCTATTTCCGTCGAACTGAATATTGTAGAAGGCTACGCTCTTCAATCTCCGGCACAATTTCGACGACACTCGAGGATTGCGTTCGGCTCTGCGGCGGAAACGGAGTGCGTGCTGGAGTTGGTGTCTGCTCGGAAGTACCTGCCAGCCGAGACCTCCAGGGAACTGCTCGACCTGATCGACAACACTCTTGCGCTGCTGTTTGGGTTGATGCGCAAATTCCCTGGCGAGTGAACCCCCCGCTCCCTGCTCGACTGCTCCCTGCTCCCTGTTCGCTCCCTGCTCCCCTTAAGGTATTATCACCGTCTCATCCAACTTCATGACCCAAAGTCCCGAGTTCAAGTCCCACGCAAACACGTGACCCTTGAACAGCTGCGCACCCCAGGTCATGGGCCAGTTGGGCACCATGGTGTTTTCGTCGGTGGTCTTGAGGGCGGCAATCTCCCGGCCTTGGCGGTAAAGGTCCCCGCGCAACTCGCCGGAGATATCGATCACTCGTAAGCCCGCCTGGTAGTAGCCAACGTACAGGCGATCATCTTCCGCCCAGAGATTGTGGGCACCGGCTTCCGGGATCTCGAAGCGTGCTACCTCACGGGGATTCTCGATATCCGACACGTCTACGACGTGAAGATAGCCGCGTGTCTCGATTACGCGATCAGGGTCCCAATTCGGTGGGAAGATCTCATCGCCCAGAAACAGATACCGACCGGCGCGCCACGCGACGTGCGTATTGCCGATGGGATACTTGAACTGGCTGACTTGTACCGGCTCGGTCGGGGTGCCACCGTGAGTTCCTGCACCCACGTCCAGTATGATGACGCCGTCGTCCCAATACGACAGATACGCGTATCCGTCTTGCACGATGATGTCGTGTAACGTCTTGCTGCTCGCCGGCTTCGGCAGTCCCCAGACGTTCACCTCTCTCGGCTGGCTTGGGTCGGAGATGTCGATGATATGCATGTTCGACGTGCCGTTGTGCGCCGCGTAGACGATGTCGTTCGGCTCGATCCACACATTGTGCACTCCGCCGGTCACGGTTGCCGTGTATTCGGAGAGGATCGTCGGATGCGCCGGAGTGCTTAGGTCGAGAATCACGATGCCGTTGCGGCGGTCGGATGCACCCTCGCGCGTGAGAATGCCGATCCGGTTGTTCGGATGGATCTTCACGTCGTTGATGCGCCTCGCGTCGAGCTGCATCGAATCGATGAGTGTGGGATTCGTGGGATCCGTTACGTCCCACACTTTCATCCAGTCGTAATAGAGCGTTCCCACGTACGCGTAATCCCGACCGTCGACGCCCTCGAACACCCACACATCGCCCGAGTGATTGCCGGTAATCGGCCCCCGCCCGACCGTGGTGAGCCGAGCGGGAGTATTTCGCCGGGCGACCTTCACGAACGTAGTGCGGCTCGTCTCTTCGCCGATCAACGCCGTAATGCGGTACCGGCCCGCTTCTTCTGCGACGAACACGCCCTCGCCGCCTTCGGTCTCGATCTGAGCGCCCGCACCAGACATGCTCCACTCGGGATAAATGCCTCCCACCGCGTTTCCGTTAGGGTCCGTCGCCTCCACGCGGAATCGAATCACGTCTCCCGTTCGGGCAGCGGCGGCGTTGGGTACCACCCGATAGTCGCTGGCGGGATTGTCGATCACGCGAACCTCGATGGATTTGGAGACGGCGCCTGCTGAGACTGTTATTCGAGCGGTGCCGGCTTGCCGGCCGAACACGCGACCCTCGCGATCCACCGCCGCCACGTCTGCGTTTGAGCTTTCATAACGTACGTCGGCCGCGGTCAGTCGGGTTCCCGCTTCCGTCATGACCGTCACGCGGAGCGGAGCACTCGCTCCGGCGCGGACATTGTCATCGGGAAGTTGCAGCGCGATCGAAGCAGGAGGAAGTTCCGGAACGGTGACAGTCGCCACGCCCCGGGTCCGCCCGGCGACCGCTAGAATCCGTACTGTGCCCGGCTGCAACGCCAGCACGCGGCCCGAAGCATCCACCGATGCGATCTCGGGATCCGCGGAGAACCACCGTACCGTGACGTTACTCAACTCTGCGCCGGCGGCGGAAAACGCGCCGGCGCTGAGTTGTACGGTAGACCCGACAGTCAGTTCCAAAGAACTCGGGTCTATGCTCACGCGGGCAGGCTCAGCCTGGAAGGCGGCAAGAAGCAGTAGTGGGGAAACGAGACTCATGGTGGGCGCTCCGTCGTCGTTGGTCCGTTTGGTGCGTGTCGCTCTTGTGGGTGGTGAATTCTATGGGGCAGGAATCGCGATGGCAATGCAAGTGGGTAGTGGAGGAGGGCGTCCCGTAGCACGGGTTGGAGGTTTTGGGTCATGGGCCTTACCTTGCGTGGTCTGGCTTCACTAGGCCATCGGTTAGGAGAGTCGTGATGAAGAGAACGCTCACAACAGGACTGTTGTTGCTGGCATGCGCTGCCTGTGAGTTTGGGTCGACGCCGTCGGAATCGGTCGATCTCCTTGTGAATGCGCTGCGGTCAAAGGATAGTGTGGAGGTCGCGCGGTTCATCGACATCCGCCGTGTTGCAGAGTCGGCGGTGGATCCGCTGCTCCTAGCCGCCGCGCTGATGAGCCGGGTGGATCCCGACCGGTTCCGCCAACAAACCGGCGGGATGGGTATTGATGTGCTCGAACAGTTCCGGCCGATGATTGCACCGCTCATGGAGCAACTGTTTTGGCAGATGATGCTCGACCCAGAGAGCTTGCAACAGGGCCCGCTAGGCATGATGCTCGGCAACCAAAAACTGCCGTTCGAAGATATCGCTAGCGCGTATCAGGGCGTGCTGCGGGAAGAGCGGGAAGGAAACAAAGCAATTGTTGCCATCGAGTTGCTGGACGAGAACTCCGGCCGTCCGCCGATGGTGTTCCAGCTACGCCTGGAGCGCGTCGAGGGCGACTGGCAGGTGGTGGCGTTCGACAACCTGAGCGACGCGATTGCGGAGGTTATGGGAGTCCCAGTTTTCTGACGGTGGGATGTAGGACGTAGGAAGTGGGAAGTCGGAGGTCGGAAAACCACCACCGATCTGTACGTCCTACTTCCCACATCCTACCTCCGACTCTCTAAAGCGACCTCGACTCCAACGTCGGTTTACCGACAGATCGCCGAGCCGCCGCTTGAGCGGTGGTCAATACCCCGTTGCCGTTCGTTTCCTCGGTGAGTAACCCGGGCCTTGCGGGATCTGTTTTTTGGGACACCTATCCCCACCGCCCAACCTTAATAACCTTCGTCGGGAGCGCCTCGGCAGCAATCCGCGTCCATAAGATCAATCCGCGGCAGCACTTCCCACTACGTCGTCGGCCTCCGATACTTCTCAAACCACGCCAGAACATGCGCCACTTTCGCAATCAGATTGCTCGGTCTTGCAGTGATACCATGTGACGCACCGGGGATACGCACCAGCGCTGCGTCCTTTCCCTGCAGCTTGAGCGCCTGGTAGAACTGCTCCGATTCCGACATCGGCGTCCGGTAATCGACTTCACCCGTCAACAACATTGTGGGCGTGGTGACGTTGCCAACCAGAGACAGCGGGGAGCGTGCCATGTAGTGCTCCATGTTCTCCCACGGCGGACCTGGGAACCAGTACTTGACGCCGTAGACGTACATGTCAGCCGTCAACACCCAGCTGTACCAGTTGATCACTGGCTTGGCCACCACCGCGGCGCGGAAGCGATCCGTCTTGCCGACGATCCAGCTGCTCAACACGCCACCACCGCTTCCGCCGGTGACGAACATGTTCTCGTCGTCTACGTATCCTCGTGCAATCACCGCGTCTACGCCGGACATGAGGTCGTCGTAGTCGAAGCCCGGATAGGCGTGGTGGATCAGATTGCCGAACTCCTCTCCGTAGCTGGTGCTGCCCCGCGGGTTGGTGTACAACACCACATACCCGGCGGCTGCGTAGAGTTGAATCTCGGCGGCGAAGCGATCGCCGTAGTTGGCGAACGGCCCGCCGTGAATTTCGAGGAGCAACGGATACTTGTTGCTGGGATTGAAATTGGGCGGCTTCACAATCCAACCCTGAATGCGGCGCCCATCGTGTGACGACTCGAACCAGATCTCCTCGACTTCCCCCAGCTCCTTGTGACCGAACAAATCGTCGTTGAGGTGAGTGATGCGCGTTCCATCGGTGGAGCCGCGCCGGCCCACTGCAACATCCGCCGGATGGTCGGGACGAGAGTGGGTGTATGCGAACCGGCCATTGCGTGAAACAGAGAACACTCCGCCACTATACGGCCTCCCCAGGGAGAGCCCGCCGACGTCGCCGACGTACGTCTCCACGCCACCGCTCAGCGAGGCGTACGCTATGCTCGTGTTTCCTTCCGCGTCATACTGAAAGTAGATCCCTCGACTGTCGGCGCTCCATTTGGGCTGTGCTACATCGCTGTCGAGATCGCGCGCTAGCATCTGCTTGCCACTGCCATCTTGATTCATGACGTAGAGGTGAGTTACCTGGTAACCCTGCTCCCTGTCGTCGAAGCCGAGGTAGGCGATGCGCCGGCCGTCGGGAGAAATTATGGCGTTGTCGTCGGGTCCGGATCGGTCGGTGAGCGGCACGATCGAGCCGTCTTCGAGCGATATCCAGAAGACCTCCGAGTTCAGGGGATCATGCTCCCAGTCGTCATGGCGGTTGGCGGAAAGGACCAGTGCCTTGCTGTCGGGCGTCCACGAAGGCGATCCACCGTGGTTGAATGGGCCCGAGGTCACCTGGCGCGGCGTGCCGCCGTCTCCCGGCAGCACGAACAGATGGGTGTGGCCGGTCTCGAGGAAGCCCTGTCCATCGGCGCGGTACTGCACGCTCTCGATATACTTGGCGGGTGCGGCCCAATCTGCGCCCTCGGGTTTCTCCGGCAGTTCGGCGAAGGGCATCTGCTGCTCGGGCACGAACATGGAGAACGCGATCCATTGGCCATCGGGAGACCACGCCAGCCCGCCGGGCGACTTCGTTAGCTGCGTCAGCTTGGCAATCTGTCCGGTTTCCATCCAGCGCACGTAGAGTTGAGTCGAGCCTTCCTCGTTGGACGCGTACAGGAGACGCTTGCCGTCCGGCGACCAACGCGGCGAGTTGTAATTGTGATTGCCGTTCGTGAGAGGCTGGAGGTCGGACCCGTCGTAGTTTACGATCCACAGGTTTGACCGTGGCTGGTCGGTCATGATGTCCATGAAATTTCTGACGAACACGATTCTGTTGCCGTCGGGCGAGATCTCGGGGCTCGACGCGAACTCGAGTTCGAACACGTCCGCGAGCGTGAAGCGTCCGTCGTCATCCTGCTCTTGACGGAAAACGCCCTGGGCAGTGGATGGTAGCATCAACGAGAAACACGACGTGAGTAACAGGTACCGGATGGTCTTCATGGGGTCATCTCTCCGAGGGATCGTCTGGTAGACATAGGCGGTCAATGAAAGCTACCCCTGCACGGACCCCTGTAGTAAGGTTCTCGAATGACCCGACTGAAAAGTCTCATGCCGATAGCGGCAACCATGCTCGCGATTACGGCGTCCCTTGCTCCGGTACAAGCTGGGGCGCAGGAAGATCCCATGGCGCTTATCACGGCGGCGGCGGGCGGTCAAATGGAAACCGTCATCGTGTTGTTGGGGCAGGGAGCGGGCGTGAACGCGCGTGGGGAAAACGGATTCACGGCGTTGATGGCTGCGTCCATGCAAGGGCACACAGAAATAGTGCAGGCGCTCCTGGCAAGTGGGGCCGAGACGGAGCCGGCGTCGGACGACGGTTGGACGGCGTTGGCGCTTGCATCTTTCGAGGGCCATACGGAGCCCGTGAGGCTGTTGCTCGAACGGGGTGCTGATCCCACCGTCAAGAACGAGGATGGTGATACCGCGCTGCGACAGGCGATCGCAGCCGGGCACGGCGAGATCGCGAGATTGCTTGTCGAGAACGGCGCCGATCCGAACGAGGTCGACGCGCGTGGGCTGCCGGCAATCATGGATGCGGCAATCGGCGGGTTTGCCGATGTCGTGGTCGCCCTCTTGGACGGCGGTGCCGATCCCGATGTACAAGGTTCCGGGATGACCGCGCTGATCAGCGGGACGATCGGTGGTCGCGTGAGCGTCGTTTCGGCGTTGCTCAACAATGGAGCCGATCCAGATGTGCGCAATGCCGCCGGTTCGACCGCGCTCCTGGTGGCGAGCGTGAGCGGACGCGCAGATCTCGTCGACACGTTGCTGGCTCACGGCGCTGATGTAAACTTCGCAAACGAGCTGGGTTTCACTTCGCTGATGCTCGCGGCGCTCGAGGGATACGTCGACGTTGTCAACTCGTTGCTTGCCCGAGGTGCCGATCCCAATGTCAGCGATCCCGACGGTGCGACCGCGCTCACCGCTGCAAAGCTGAACGGCAGCGCCGAGGTGATTCAACTACTCGAAGAAGCGGGGGCAGAGCCGGAACCAGTGTTGACCTCCGACGCCGCGCCCGCCGATTCTGCCGCCGTGACCCAGGCACAGATCGAAATAGTGGTAGACCAGCCTCCGCAGTTGCTGTCGTTACCGCCGCTCAGATATCCCGAGATGCTGAAGCAAGCCGGGTTCGAAGGTGACGTGATGTTGGATTTCGTGATCGACACGACCGGCCATGTAGAGCCGAGATCGATACGAGTGGTGTCGTCACCCCATCCGTTGTTTGAGGCGGCGGCGCGGGATGCCATTCTTGGGAGCGTCTACCGACCCGCACAGGTGAGCGGCGGTCTGGTACGTGCCCGCGTGCAGCAAGCGCTGTCGTTTACGATCCAGTAGCTACAGAGAACGTTGACAGTGAGTGGGGAGTGCGCCTACTACACCTGCCTCCGTGGCATCATGCCATGTCGGTGCTTCGTTCCATATACGCAGATCGCAGCATAGCAACTGCGGCATAGAGCACCACCGCCACGACCAGCCACCGCATTGCGTTCAGCGGCAGCGACTTCACGATGAACGCCGCAATCAACACCGCAGGGATTCCTCCAAGCGCCAGTCCAATAGCGGGGCGCAAGCTGTACTTCTTGGCGCGGAGGAACCGTAGGCTGGCGACGGGCATGAGGAAAGCCGACGAGCCCATCATGATGGGGAACGCCGTCGTGGGGTTCATGCCGAGGAGGCTGACCATGATCATGCACGGTGCGTAAAACCCCACGCCGATCGTCATGAGAGAGCCGAGAACGAAGCTTCCGGTAGCCGCGAATGCCAGACTCAGGCCCCGCATGCCGAGGTCCGTCCCGCCGCCCGGAAAGAAACCGTAGATCGACATGACGAACGAAGTGGCGGCCACCAGCAGGGCTATTCCCATGCCCACCTGGATGCGCCGCCGCGGCAACCGCGCTACTACACCCGCACCAAGCCAAGCGCCGAGCACCGCCGCAGTGATCATCGTGACCAATGTCGTCATGTCGATTCGGATGATGGCGATGAAGATGAACGCTTGAATGATGACGGGTGGCGTGTGTCCCACGTGCATCGTGCCCGGGATGTTTTCATCGGACACGATTCGCTTGAGCTTGTAGATCGACGTCGTGGGAGCGAACGACCCTATGCCGAGAGTGTCGAAGAAGTTCGTCACGAAGCCGACGGCGGATTCGAGGAAGGAGGGTCGGATGGCTGGGGCGCCCGCTGCTGTCTCGCTCTGACGAGCGCCGCGTACCTGCTGAATCCAGCGAACCAAGAACACCAGGCCGATGGCGACCAAGGCAATGAAGAGCAACGTGCGCGCGCTGGGCATGGCTGGCTCCCGGGATGAGTGGATTCGAGGTCGGCAGAATGTACGGCGCCACGATCGACCTCGCCATCAGTTACCATGGGCAAACCCGCGGCCGTGGTAAACTAGAACGTACCGCCCTACCGCCCTACCGCCCTACCGCCTTTCGTCACATCCGCTCCGGCACCTCGATCCCCAATAGATCCAGTGTCAACTCCAGCACTCGCACGCAACACGCCGACAGTGCCAGCCAGGAGGCCCGCCGAGCCGTATCTCGCTCGCTCAAGATGTGGTGCTCGTGGTAGAAACGGTTGAAAGTCGTTGCCAGGCTGTAGCCGAACTCGCACAAATGATTGGGGGCACGCCCATCCCACGCACGGTACACCACGTCGGATAGGTCGACAATCTTCAGCATCACGCTTCGCTCCATGTCGCTTGCCGGCGGCAACAAGCTTCCCGAGCCAAGCCCTCGCGCCGCCGCCTTCCGGAGTATGGACTTCGCTCGGACCGCCGTGTACAACAAATACGGGCCGGTCCGGCCCTCGAACGACGAGAAGCGATCCAAGTCGAAGACGTAATCCCTGCTGCGGTGATTCATGAGATCGGCGTATTTGAGCGTCGCCATCCCCACCATGCGAGCGATGGCCGCCCTTTCGTCGTCGTCGTAATCCTTGGCCACCTCGGCCTCCGCCATGCGCTCGGTCGCCTTGTCGGTAACGAGCTGCATGAGGTCCTTGAGCTTCATCACGCCGCCGGCCCGTGTCTTGAACGGCCTGCCGTCTGTACCGTTCATCGTGCCGAAGCCGGCGTGCTCGAGCCGGACGGATTCCGGCGCAATCCCCGACCTGTGCGCTGCGCGAAAGACCTGCCGGAAGTGGTCTCCCTGTCTCCTGTCGACCACATAAACGACCAACTCGGCGTTGAGATCGCGCACACGCTGGTCGATGGTGGCGAGGTCGGTAGTGCCGTACAAAACGGCACCGTCGGATTTCAACAGCATCAGCGGTGGGATCTCCTTCTTGTCGCCCGGCTCTGCGACGTCCATCACCAGCGCGCCTTCGCTCTTATAGGCGAAGCCTCCGTGCCGAAGTCGGTCGATGAGCCTCGCTATCCGGTCTTGCGTGTCGCTCTCGCCGAGCCAGAGATCGAACTCCACGTTGAGCGTGGCGTAGTCTGCCTTCATCTCGACTATGGACACGTCGTGGAAATGTTGCCACAAAGCGCGATAGCCGGGCCGTCCTTGCTGGAGCGCAAACGTCGCCGCCCGGGCTGCATCCATGACTGAAGGATCTTCCTGAGCCCTGGCACTTGCAGTGGGATACATCTCTTCCAGGTCGCCGATCGTGACAGGCGACTTCTCGGGATATGGCCCCGTGAACTCCGGGTTGAAGTAGGGCAGATCGGGTTGGCGGTGAGCCATCTCCGAGATCAGCATGCCCATCTGGAGGCCCCAATCCCCCAGGTGCACGTCGCCCACAACGTCGTGACCGAGAAACCGGGCGATTCTCTTGACGCTCTCACCGATGATGGCGGCGCGGAGATGCCCCACGTGCATCGGCTTCGCCACATTGGGGCCCCCGTAGTCGATCACGACCTTTTGCGGCGCTGAAATCCTGTCCACGCCGAGGCGATCGTCTGTCGCGGCGGCTTGCACCCAGTTGGTAAGGAACGCGCTGGCCAGGCTGAGGTTGATAAAGCCGGGTCCCGCGATCGAGACTTCGCCCAACGCATCGTTGGCCGTCAAGAGATCCGCGACCTGTTGCGCTATCTGCCGCGGGTTGGCCTTGTGCGCCTTGGCGGCAGCCAGGGCGCCGTTGCACTGGAACTGCCCCAGGTCGGGCCGGTCAGATACGTTGACTGCGCCGTACCGGCGGTCGTAGCCGCACTCGGCAAAAGCGTCGGAGGTGATTTCGGTGAGGCGTTCGGTAAGCGAAGGCATGCAGCTATAGAACACTGTGTTGTGTTATTAGGCAACGGTCTGCCTGTCGCTTCATCGTCCGTCGCGGGCCGGCGACTCCACGATTGGCGGCGTGCAAACAGCGGCTGCTCTGTGCTGACGTCGGGCCAAGCCCAAAGGCCGCCATCCCCAGAACCTCCATTCCTCACCCAAACTAGTTATTAATTGACCCCGGTAGTGCTGCCTGATATCGGCGGATACACATGCGTCTCTTCATCGCCATCAATTTCCCCGACGCCATGCGCACGCGCCTGTGGAACGAAACCGCTCCACTTCGGGAGGTCGGCTATCCGGTAAGATGGGTGGACGCCGACAACATTCACATGACGGTCAAGTTTCTCGGCGACGTGGATGGGTCCCGGATCGATGACGTTCGTGCCGGCCTCGTGAAAGCGGTGGGAGACACGAAGGCGTTTTACCTTCCCCTAGGGCAGTTCGGTGCGTTCCCCTCGCCGAAACGCCCGCGGGTGCTGTGGGTGGGATGTGAGAGTCTTCCTGTACTGGAGCTGTTGGCCGATGCGGTTGAGCGAGAGATGTCGCAGCTAGGCTTCGAAGCTGAGAGGGGGGAGGGGGGGCACGCCTTCCGGCCCCACGTGACCATCGGGCGGGTGCGGCGAGACGCGAGGCCGGCTGCCCTCAGAGGCCTCGCGAAGCACCTCGAGGGGCTGGAGTTTTTCGAGGAGCCGCCGGTCGACTCGGTCGATCTGATGCAGAGCCGTCTCGGCTCGCAAGGCCCGCGCTACGAGCGTTTGGGTGCCGCGGAGTTGTCACAGTGATCGGCGGCTGCCTCAAGAACATGTTCGCGATGGCTGGCTGCGCGACGATCCTACTGGTGGCCGCAGTCGCCGGGTGGCAGTACCGCAGCCAGCTGAGTGATGCGTATCAGGCATTCCGGGGAGTGGGGGAGCCGACGGCCTCTCAAGAGGTTTTCCAGGAGGGACCGGGGAGTCCATCTCCGGAAGCCCGGGAGTCGGCGATTCGGAAATACGAACGCATGGCCCGAATCGACGGGCCCGAGTTCGTCATGCTTTCATCGGCGGAGATGGCGTCGCTCATTCAGGACGGTCTCGATCCCGTCGGGCGGCGGGCTCTCGACTCCCTGAGCGTCACTTTTGAGGACGGGCGGCTCATAGTGGAGGCGCTTCTGGTGACTGACGTATGGGGCAAGGACGTCCTCGGCTTGCTCGGCGGCCTTCTGCGGCCGTATGAGCCCTTGAAGGTGGCGGGCCCAGCCCGAATCGCGCGACGTGGAGTGTTGGCTTGGGAGCCGGACAAATTCTCGGTGCGGTCTATCCCGTTCCCCCGTGCCGCGATCCTGCCTATCGTCAACCGGCTGGCAGGTAGGGACGACGGGCGGATGCTCTTCGGCGTGCCCTCCACAATCGCCGAGATCCGCATTGAGCCTGGCAAAGCGATCTTCTATCGACGGGTGCGGTAATGGCAAGACGGGTTTTGGTTGTAGACGACGAACGGGGAGTGCGCGAGGCGCTCAAGCAACTCCTGGAGTACGAAGATATGGAGGTGCGGACGGTAGAGTCCGGTATGGACGCCCTCGACGCGTACGCGGAGTTCCATCCCCATATAGTGTTGCTCGACGTGAAGATGGCCGGCCTGGACGGGCTGGAGACCCTGACGAGACTCCGCGAGGCAGACGCGGACGCCCAGGTCGTGATGATATCCGGTCACGGGACGATCCAGACGGCCGTGGAGGCCACACAGCTCGGAGCCTACGATTTCCTGGAGAAGCCCCTCGACACCGATCGCATCCTACTCACGCTCCGCAATGCGTTCGATCGCGTCGCGCTGAAGTCAGAGAACGAGCGCCTGCGAGCCAGCGTCGCCGACCAGTACGACATGGTGGGGACGAGCAAGGCGATTCGGGATGTATTGGATGTGATAGCGAAGGTGGCGCCTACGCCGGCGAGGGTGTTGATCACCGGTGAGAACGGAGTGGGCAAGGAGCTGGTGGCCAGAGCGATTCACGCGGAGTCTCCGCGTGCGTCCAAACCGTTCGTCGAGGTCAACTGCGCAGCCATTCCCGGAGAGCTCATCGAGAGCGAGCTGTTTGGGCACATGAAGGGATCGTTTACCAGCGCTTTTGCGGATCGAGCCGGCAAGTTCGAGCAGGCGGACGGTGGAACGTTGTTCCTCGACGAGGTGGGGGACATGAGCCTCGACGCTCAGGCGAAGGTGCTCCGCGCTCTACAGGAGGGAGTGGTGACCCGTATCGGCGCTACCAAATCCAGCCCGGTTGACGTGCGGGTGATTGCGGCGACGAACAAGATCCTCGAGGAAGAGATCGAGAAGGGGCGATTCCGCGAAGATCTCTACTACCGTCTCAACGTGGTACCCATCGATGTTCCACCACTACGTGCCCGGAAGGGTGATATCCGGCCCATGATCGAGCGCTTTGCGAGCGATCTGGCGGTCTACGACGGCCT
Source organism: Gemmatimonadota bacterium (assembly GCA_022566515.1). Lineage (GTDB taxonomy): Bacteria > Gemmatimonadota > Gemmatimonadetes > Gemmatimonadales > GWC2-71-9 > B3T1B10. The sequence goes on along the minus strand of JADFIT010000039.1, from coordinate 12,322 downwards.
CAAGGCGAGGAAATTCTCCGACGAAGCGATTGGCCTGTTGGAGCAGCGTGATTGGGCTGGTAATGTGCGAGAGCTCCGGAATGCCGTGGAGCGGCTGCTCATCTTGTCGATTGGCGATGAGGTGACGGCGGCGGACGTGCAGCGGCTGGCCGGTGGAGGCCCGGGCGCTACGATGGGCACGCTGGTGCAGTGCGAAACATTCGAGGAGTTCAAGGTCGTGGCCGAGCGAGCATTCCTGCTGACTAAGCTGGAGGAGAACGACTGGAATGTGAGCGAGACGGCGCGCAAGCTTGCCATGCCCCGCAGCAACCTCTACAAGAAAATCGACAAGTACGGACTCCAGAGAAACAAGTAGGGAGTGGGGAGTCGGGAGTTCCCCCACTCTCTTTTCCCCCCGCAACATTTCGATACCATACGCATATTCCTAGCTACCGTTTCGAGCCTCGGTACCGGCATCTTGGGATGCGATGGGTTACTCTCAATTTTCGACTGCCGTTATCATCAGTGCGGGGGGGGCCGTGCTGGACGATCGCGCGCTGCGTGACATCCCCGGCTGTGAAGCGATCGAAGCCGATTTTGTGGTTGCTGACTCGGCGTGCTGTGCGGCCTTACGGGTGTCGCACGAGTGCTCGCGTGAGCAGCTGCGGAAACGGCTTGGTGCGTGGGCCAGGGCCCGGGGTTGGTCGTTGGCAGTTGCGCCTGATCCGAGGAGCGGCTAACATAATGTCAGACCCTCGCTTAGAGTACCGGAGCCTTGCGACGACCGAACGCCAGTGGCTTACTGTGATGTGCCGTCTTCTCACCGGATGATGTTGGGATTCCCGGCGTCAGGATTGTTGGTCCGTCGCAGCCCCACAACCACACTCTGGATTTTCTCTGGACGTCAGAATCGTTGTGAAATAGTTCTGGCACCATGTAGATATTTGCTGATATCCGACCGGCTCTCGTGAAGGCAGTAATGGCTGGATGAGTGTCGGTAACTTGAGGCCGGGCGTCATCATATAAGGGTTTTGGCGCCGGTTCTTCCGGACAAGCCTCTTCCGAAGCATCACGGAGGGATTGCGAGTCCTATGCGAGCAAGTACGGCGAAGAAGGTCGGGAAAGAAGAGGGCTCCCTCGACCAGTACTTGAGAGAAATCAGCAAGTACTCCTTGTTGAAGCGGGAGGACGAGGTCGAGCTGGCAGTGAAAATCCACGTCGGCAACGCGGAGGCTCTCGACAAGCTCGTCCGCAGCAACCTGCGGTTCGTGGTGTCGGTGGCGAAGAAATATCAAAACCAGGGTGTTAGCCTGTCGGATCTGATCAACGAGGGCAACCTGGGACTCATTCGCGCCGCGCACAAATTCGACGAAACCAAGGGCATCAAATTCATCTCTTACGCCGTATGGTGGATCAGGCAGGCCATTCTTCAGGCGTTGGCGGAACAGAGCCGGATTGTGCGGGTCCCGTTGAACAGGGCGGGCACGCTGCACCGTATTGGCAAGCGGTCGTCGGCGTTGCAGCAGGAGTTGGGCCGGGAACCGACCATCGATGAAATAGCGGAAGGCATGGATATTCCGAAGGATGAGGTGGCCAAGACGTTGGCCATATCCCGGAGCCACCTTTCCCTCGATGCGCCCCTCACTCCTGGTGAGGACAACAAGCTGCTCGATTACCTGGCGGACGAAGAAAGTCCCGGCCCTGACGATCAAACGTTCGAGCGCGCGCTGAGTAATTCCATCGAAGAGGTCCTCAGGACGCTCAAGGAACGGGAAGCGAAAATCTTGCGGCTCTACTTCGGTCTCGACAGCCAGGAGGCGATGACGCTGGAGGAAATCGGCGGGTTGTTGGGCATCACGCGCGAGCGGGTTCGTCAGATCAAGGAGAAAGCCCTGGCGCGCTTGCGGCACGTTAGCAGAGCGCGGTCGTTGGAGAGCTTTCTGTTGTGAGAAGGGCAACGTGAGGGGCGAGACGGCCCAGCGCCTCTCCCCTCTCGCTCCTTCCTCCTCTCTTCTCCCAGCTATTGTTCCTCGGGGTCTTCTTATCTTTGGCTCATCCGGGGTGGGATGGAAGGGTCGAGAATCTTTCTTCAATCACTTGCCCCGAAATTCCCGGAAGAACCTTATATTTCCCTGCATGCAAGAGACACACTGCTTTCTCAGCGGGGTTCCGGCGTGAGACTGGGAGTCATTTCGCTGGGATGTGATAAGGCGACGGTGGACTCCGAGCGTCTGCTAGGTGAGCTGGTAGGCCACGGGGCTCATATTGTTTCAGAGCTGGAGACAGCCGACGTCGTGCTCGTGAACACGTGCGGCTTCATCGATGCGGCGAAAAGAGAATCGATCGAGGCCATGATCAGCGCAGGCGAGCTCAAGCGGCAGGGCTCGGTAAAGGCCGTGGTGGCCGTGGGATGTCTGGTCCAGCGATACCAAAAGGAACTCGAATCGGAGATTCCCGAGATCGATCTCTTTTTGAACTTCAGTGAACTCCACAAGCTCGCACCAGAACTCGCGGCGCGAGGCCTCATCAAAGATCCGCTCGCCGATCACCCGGGAGTACGCCACTACTTCGGCGAGGACAGCCACATTCGATATCTGAAGATCTCCGAAGGTTGCGACCACACCTGTGCGTTCTGTGCGATCCCGCTGATGCGGGGGAAACACCGCTCGGAACCCCTTGAACGCTTGGTTCGGGAAGCGCAGCAGCTCGAAGTCCAGGGTGCCAAAGAGATCAACCTCGTCGCACAAGACCTGGGTCACTGGGGGCGGGATTACGGGCGGGAAGGCCCGAAGCTGCCACAGCTCCTGGAAGCGCTCCTCCGGGAAACATCGGTCCCCTGGTTCAGGCTGCTCTATGTGTATTCTGCCGGATTGACCGACGAGTTGGTGAATCTCATGGCGTCGGAACGGCGTATCGTTCCGTATATAGATATCCCAATCCAACACGCGTCCAACCGCATGTTGAAGCGGATGCGACGGCCGGAGCGAAAGGAGACGATCCGCGAAAAGGTGCGGTGGCTGCGTGAAGCCCTGCCGGATCTGGCGATCCGTACGACTGCCATCGTGGGCTTTCCGGGAGAGACCGACGAAGACTTCGCGGAACTGCGCGATTTCGCCGAAGAGGTCGCCTTCGAACGACTGGGGGTGTTCACGTACTCGGAACAGGAAGGGACCCGCGCGCAGCAACAGTATACGGACGACGTTCCTGACGATGTTAAACGCGACCGGCAGGAGGAGCTGCTCGACCTCCAGCGGATCATCTCCGAAGAGCGCCTCGGTCGGTACGTGGGCAGGGAGACGGATGTCTTGATTGACGGTGTCGCCGAGGCCGACGACCAAGGAGCGACCCACGTAGGACGAGTGATGTGGCAAGCCGACGACGTGGACGGCGTCACGATGATCGAATGTGTGGGTGGGGCGAAGCCCGGTGATTTCGTTCGCGGCCGGATCGAGGAGTGTAACGACTACGACTTCCGGGCGGTCGCCTTGTCATGATCCCCATCTCCGACTCGCCGCCGTTCTTCGTTGATGGGTCGGGAGATGTGCTTCTCTCCAAGCAATCCAATCCTAGCGAGACCCGCAGAGCCCACCTGAAGCAGCTGGCTGCTATCGTTGCGGGAGCTATGGGGGCGTCCGCTTGTGCGCCAATACCCGGCGGCAGCGTTCCCGTGTTAGGCCCGTTGCCGTCGGGCCGGCGTGTGAGGGTGGGCCTCTTGGTCGGTGCCGCATCGGTTCGGATCGGCTCCCGTGGCGACGTGGTGGCATTCGAGGGAGGGAGAACGGCGATCCGCTTGAGTTCCGGCGATGTGGTGGATGTCAAACCCGCGGGAACTGGCGTATCGGCTTCCGGCGGCGGGAAGACAGGTCGGTTCGACTCACTCGAGTTCCGTGGCACCTCCGGGTTCGTCACGGTGGACGGGATTCCCTATCGTGGTACGGTGTCGGTAACCCAGCGCGACGGGACCGTAACGGTCGTCAACGACGTCGGAATCGAGGAATATGTGGCCGGCGTAATTGGCGTGGAGATGGGTCGGCGGCCGGGTTCTGACCGGGCGGCCCTCGAGGCCCAGGCGGTTGCTTCTCGCTCGTACGCCGTAGCGGGTCTGGGACGGTTCGAAGCACTGGGTTTCGATTTCCGTGCGGGCCTCACCGACCAGGTATATCGCGGCGCACAAGTCGAATCCGAACTCGGGAGTCGCGCGGTCCGCGACACCGCTGGCCTCGTGATGACCCACGGGGGCAGCGTCATCACCGCCTTCTTCCACTCGACCTGTGGGTTTGCGACAGCGTCTCCCGAAGAATCCTTCCGCAACGTGCGGCCCCGACAGTATCTGGGGTCGGTCTCGGACGCCCACGGCCGGGGGTACTATTGTGAGGGGTCGCCGCGGTTTCGCTGGAGAGTCGAGTGGTCGGGCGTGGAACTGGCCGACGTGTTGCGTAGGACCGTGCCCCGAGCACTGGGCATCGACGCGTATTTCGTTTCGGACATTCTGGATGTGGAGGTGAGAGATACCGGCCCGTCAGGAAGGGTGACGGAGATTCGCGTTTACGTGGACCAGGGGGAAATCCCGGTGTTCGGTCCGGATGTTCGTGCCGTGTTTGAGACTCCGGACGCGAAGTCGCTCGGCAGCACCGCCGTACAGCTGACCAAGAAGAGAGAGAATGGTCGCGTTACACGATTGATTGCTGCCGGTGCGGGTTGGGGACACGGCGTCGGCATGTGCCAGTGGGGCGCTATCGGGCGGGCCAGAGCCGGGCAGGACTACCAGACAATTCTGGGTACGTACTTTCCCGGCACGACGGTGACGCTGCTGGAGTAGAAATTTGAAATCTGAAATCGTGAGCCTCATGTCTTACAACCGCGCGTTTCTGGCCGCCATTGCACTCTTGCTCGCACCCCAATCCCTTGGGGCCCAGGGCTTCCTCGACGAGTTCAGCTACGAGGGACTCGGGCTTGCCGGCATTGGGTTGGATGTGGGTCCCGTTGCTTCCGATCGGGTGACTACCGAGGTATCGATCGGCGTTCTCGTGGATTATGGCATGATCGCGCCGCGGGTGCGGGTGCTCTTCGGGATCAACTACTTCAAGGGCGAGTTGGATCAGAACGAGATCGACGACTTCGAGCGCCGGCTACTGCAGATTATACGAGATCCCACCGGCGACGCCACTGTGGACATCGGACGGATAAGGTGGTCCAACCTGGAGGCAACGCTAGACCTACAATACATATTCCCCTCCGGCCCACGCTACTTCACCTACCTGGGGCTGGGTATTGGAGCGCACATCCGCAACGGATCGGGCGCGGCCATCGACGGCACATTTGTGGAAGACGCCCTCGATACGATCGCAGCGAGCGCCGATCTTTCCCTGGGGGTGGAAGTCGTGCTCACCGACCGTATTCACTTCACGACCAACGTGCGTGGGGTGTTGAGCAGTGAGTTGCTGATCGCGTCGGCACGGGCCGGGTTCATGTACCGCATCCTTCCGGGTGGTAACTGATGGCTGCTCGTCTGCGATTGGGAGTGGTGGGTGCAGGTGCCGTGGCCCAGGTGGCCCACCTGCCGATGATCGCCCGGAGCGACGAGTTCGAGCTGGTTGCCATCTGCGACAACGATCTGCAGAAAGCGCGTTCGCTCGCGGTACGATTCGAGATTCCTGATGTCTTCGACGATATCGAATACCTCCTCAAACGCTCCCAACCCGACGCACTGGCGGTGTGCACGCCCAATCACCTGCACCAGGTGCACGTCAAGACGGCTCTGGCGGCCGGGGTTCACGTGTTGTGCGAGCGTCCGTTGGCGCTGTCGGTTGGGGGTGTGGAAGACATCATCGCCGCCCGAGAGAGGGCTGACAGGGTCGTTTTCGTCGGAATGCAGAGCAGATTCCGTTCGGACGTGCAGGCGGTGAAGCAATTCCTCGATGGAGGCGAGTTGGGGACTCTTCACGCCGTCCGCACCGGGTGGTATACGTTCCAGCCGGCGCGAGGGGTGCTGGGGTGGCGGCGGCGCCGGGCCCAGTCCGGCGGCGGCGCGATGCTCGATCTAGGGCTTTCACTCATAGATCTGTCGTTGTGGATGTTGGATTGGCCCACGCCGTGTCATGTGTCCGCTTCATTCGGTCCTGCTGAGCGCGATGCGGAGTTCGTGGAAGATTCGGGTGTTGCTCTGATTACTTGTAAGGGTGGCGCGTCGATTGTGGTGGATGTCTCCTGGCACTACGTGGGCGAGACAGAGCGCTATTGGTTCGAGCTTCTTGGGTCGGAAGGGTCAGGGACGGTGGGTCCGCTCGCCGTCTTCAAGGAAATGCATGGGTCAGCCGTGAACGTGACACCGACCGGAACATCCGAACAGAAAAGCATTTTCAATGCGGCCTACATGGCAGAGTGGGCCCATTTTGCCGCGCTGATACGTGGGGAGGTGGACCAGACTGACCTCGCCGAGCAACTCGTGGTACAGCGCGTCATGGAGGCGGTGTATCGTTCGGCGGAAACGGGGAGTCCCGTCAAGTTGTGATGCCCTCGCCTATCTGTTCGTAGACGTGCGCTTGGTGAAAGATTTCAAAGAGTTCGGCGTCTAACATTCCGTCCTTCACCTCACTAGCCAGAATATCGAGGGCCTTTTTGGCCGGGACGGCTCGTTTGTAGGGACGGTCCGAGGCGGTGAGCGCATCGAAGATGTCCGCAATCGTCATCATCCGTGTTTGAATCGGAATATCATTTCCCCGGACGCCACGCGGATAGCCGACGCCATTCAGTTTCTCATGGTGGCCGTACGCGATGCGCGGGATATCTTGCAGCTCGTTGGTCCACGGGATCTGCATCAAGAAACGGTAGGTGTGGTTGACGTGGCTCTCGATCTCGAGCCGCTCAGCTTCGTCCAGGCTACCTTTCCGAATCGTGAGGTACCGTACTTCATCACTCGTGAGGAACGGTTGATCGTTATCTTCGAGATCCTGATAGTGATGGTCTGCATACTGCAGTAATTCGTTGAAGGTACCGTCCGGGAGTACTGTCGGCTCGTTGCAGTCCAACACCAAGGACATGAAGCGGTCGAGTGTCTTGATGTTATCGTCGTACTCTAGTTGCATGCCCTCGAGGAACGCCTCGTATCCCTGGTGGCCGTGTTGCTCCAGGTATTCCGCTCGTTGCTTGTAGAAATTGCGCTCAGCGGTTCGCCGAACGAAAGCGTAACGCTGTTCTATCAACGAAAGATTCGGCGGATACAACTTCTTGGCTTTCACCAAGATATGCTCGCGCACACCCACCTTGCCAAAGTCGTGCAACAAGCCCGCGTAGCGTATCTCGCGCAGTTGCTCGGGAGTAAATGCCAGGTCCTTGTATCGTCCTACATTGACCCGGTCGGTAGCCTTGGCGATGTCCACGGTCATGGTGGCAACGCGGCCGGAGTGTCCGAAAGTAGGGGGGTCGCGTTGCTCGATGGCGGTTACTGCGGCGGTGACGAAACCCTCGAAGAGCCGTTCGATGCTCTCATACAGCTGGCTGTTCTCAATGGACACTGCGGCCTGACCAGCGAGACCCGATACCAGATCGACCGTGCGGCGGCTGTAGGAGGTCACCAGCGTGTCGAAATCTTGGGCAGTGTCGAGCACGGTCTCCAGTGAGCGTTTGCGGTTGATGAGCTGCAGAACTCCGATCACCTCGCTCTTGTGGTTCCGCATCGGAACCGTGAGCATGGACTTGGTGCGGTATCGATTATTCTCGTCGAACGATCGATTGATAGAGTACTCAACGTCTGGTGGGAGGAAGTAGGCGTCTTCGATGACCAGAGGTTCACCGGTACTGGCCACGTACCCCGCGATGCTCGTGTGGTCGATGGGAATCGTGAACTCGCTCAGCGGAATCTCGGGACGCGAGTGATTCTGCGTGAGCTTGAAGCGAAGCCGCTGCGATCCGTCCTCCGTCGCTTCCACCAAATACAAGCTCCCGGCGTCGGAGACCGTGATGCGACGCGCTTGTGAGAGAACGAGGGCCTGTAGGGTGTCGTAGTTACGTTCCGTATTGAGCGCCACCCCTATCTGCGTCATTTCATCTAACTCGGCGGTCTGAGCCTCGACTGTTTGACGTAGCCGCTGGTTCTCCGTTCGCATCGCGGCATCCCTGAAGGCCGACCGGAGAGTGATCAGCAGGCGCCTCTCGGAATAGGGAGGAATGATCAATGCACTGAAAAGGAGTTCGGGGATGCCCTCTGGAAGAGCGTCGTCACCTTCCGCGCCGAGCGCCACGATCGCTCCGCCACCGTCCAGGAACGACCGCAGATTCGCCACCGAGAATAGCAGACGGGCCTCGGAATCCAACACAAGTACCGTGGGTCGTTCACCCGCGGCGAGGTCGCCAGCGCCGTGTATGAGGGTGGTCTCGATAGCTGCGGTCGCTAGGGCACCCGCGATCGGATCGGGATCGAAGCTCCCCGCATGCAAGAGCTGGTACTTCATCGACTTCGTTCCGTCGTGTCTGGCGGAGGTAGTTTCACGCCGGTCAACAGTCGAAGAGGCCTCCGCGTAACCTGCTCGGCGAAGTTATCCAGAACGTACGTCGTATGAACGAGCCGCGCCAAAGCCTCCTGCAAGACGCTCCGGTTTTCATTCAACACATCCTGGGCCGTCGTGGTCAGCGTATCGAACGAACTCAAGATCCGCCGGGCTTGCGAGACCATTGCCGTCAGGCTGTCCTGTAGTGGTCCGATGCGCGGCGAAACCTCCGTGAGTATTTGATCTGTGCGCTCGAGGCTGGCGGCCAACAGCTCCAACGCCTCCTCAATCTGGGGTGTCGACGTGCCGATTACATCTTGGGCAGACTCGAGCACACGATGCGTCTCGGCGATCGCGCGGGTGCTCTGTTCGATCAGGTCTCGGGTTTGAGCTAGAGTTTGCAGCACTTCGTCTTTGAGTTCCGTTGCGACCTCACCGAGTAGATCTATGGCGCCTGGCAAGCGAGTCGCGTCGATCGTGTCTCCGGGCTGGAGGAACCCAACGCCTGCGCCTCCCTTGGGAATCTGCAAGTCTATCTCCGCTGCGGAGATGGGAAGCGGTGCGGTGATTATGGCGCGAGTGCCCATGGGGAGCCGTAACGGCGTGCCGTCGGGATACGTTCGCTCAATGCTCAACTCGGCTACGAAGGAGACCTCCAGGCCATCGACACGCGCGTTGACCTGGGTCACCTGCCCGATCTGCAAACCCTGTAGGAACACCCTCGTATCTTGGGTCAGCCCGTTGGCGGTGGCGGCGCGCATGTAGATCTCTTGACGATTGTCTAGTGCGTTGCTGGTGACGATGAGCAATCCCAGAATTACACCAATGCTCGCCAGTATGAACAGGCCAACCGTGAAGTCGCGATACGATTCCACTGCTCGATTCATCCTTCCTGTTGCAGCACGCCGTGAATCAGCCGGTACCGGATCTCAAATCTGCGGATTACGCTGGCAGGTAGACTGGAGCCTACGACGAATACTGTTCGGCGTGACCCCTCTTCGATCTCCCCACCACGGGCCGTTTCCAAGATGCTGCGTGACGCACGGTCGGTGAGACCGACGAAAGGGTCCTCCAAGACAACGAGTTTGGGATCGAAAGCTAACGCGCGCGCTAAGGCCGCACGGCGTCGTTGCTCGTCGTTGGCCTGCGCGGGTCGCAGGTGTCCTGCGTTCGCCAGCCCGGCTGCAGCAAGCATGATGTCAAGCCGACTTTCAATCTCGCCCTCGGAGAAGTCGCTTCCGAAGCTCAGTGGCAAAGCCACGTTCTGGCCTAGCGTGAGATTCTGCAGCAACCCGTCTCCCGCGGGAAGGTAGCCTACGAGTCGGCGATACGCGAGCAACTCCTGTCGCGGAAGAGTCGCAAGCTCCTTGCCCAACACCGTCAGATGTCCGGCTTTCGGTGTGATGAGGCCCAATGCCAAACGGCCCATCAGGTGAACACCGCTGTTCTCGCCGCCGACTACGGAAACCGCGCGATGTGGTGGAATCTCCAAAGTCACCGTGGGAGCTTCGCTGCCGTTCAGCGGCACGTCCACAAACACAAGGGGTGCTGGCACCATCAGCTCAATGCGACAAAGATCGCGGAAAAAAGGAAGATCGCGACTATGCTAACGACTACGGCCTGACTGGCCGCCACCGGAACTTGGGTTGCCGCTTTGCCGGCACGTAGTCCATGAAACGCAGGGACGGTGCCAATCACGATGCCGAAGATGACGCCTTTGGCGGCCGACAGCCAGATGTCCCGAAAGCTGAGAGACTCGAGTACGATGTCGAAATATCTCGGCGACGCCATGCCGTTCGCAACGGCAGCCGCGAGGCCAGCGAGCACCGCGACTACGTCGAAGAGGATGATGAGGCCAAAGACCGATACGATGGCGCCTAAAAACCGTGGCAGCACGAGGTAGTGAACCGGATCGATCCCCATGCCATCCAAGGCATCGATCTCTCCCATGACGCGGTTGGTGGCCAACTCGGCGGCGATCGCGGTCCCCGACCGGCCGGCCACGATGAGGGCGGTCAACAGAGGGCCCAGCTCCCGCACGATTGCGATGACCATCAACGAGCCGATCAGTTCTGTAGCGCCGATCCGCCCAAGTTCCCGCACGGCTTGGGAGATGACTAGGAAGCTCAGAATGCCGGAGAGCACCACGATCAGCGGGATTGCCTGAATCGCCGTGAACCACACCTGGGTCAGGAACACGCGGCGCACGACCCGGCGACCCGCCCGTGGCAGAGAGCGCCACGCGATGAGCGTGTCCCATAGAAAACGCGCCAGTGCTCCGAAACGGGACAGCCAGCGCGTTCCCCGCTTGCCGAGTGCCGAGATGGGCGCTATCACACGCCTATGTTATTACGATCACCTCAGCTGTTGCAACCGTTCAGTGGCCTCGCTGTATTCCGGGAACGTCTGCACTGCGCGACTGTAGAACTCCCTCGCTCGGTCGGCGTCCCCTCGGTCTTCGAAAAAGACGGCACGCGAAAACAACGTGAGAGCCTCTACCGGTATCTCACGAGCCTGCTCTTGGAGCTCTTCTTCGATCTCCAGGGCGGGCAGGTTCACGTCGCTCGTGAGACGTGAGGTCAAGGCGACAATCAACTGATACAGCTCCTCACGCGGCTCCTGCAGACCGATAGCTTTGACGATCTCTGTGGTTTCGCAGTCGACGATGCGCGCGTCGAGCCGGAAATCGCCGAACCAATCCACGAATCCACCGAGCACCATGAATTTGGCACCGATGATCCGTCCGACCTGTGCGGCGGTATTCACATCGACCCGCCCGGCGGCAGCCAGATCTTGCTCCGCGATAAGGGCGTTGAGCTGCGAGCGCTCAACCACGCGTATCGCGGGATTCCTGGCCAATTCGGTCATCAGGATCTGCTGCAGCCCAACCCTGAGAGCCTCGAAATCTTCCGCGTCCTGGCCGTACGAGCCACCATTCTCGAATATCCACACACCGATTCCCGGGCGCGTGTCCTGTGCTTGCGCGACGGGAGGTGCCATGAGCCCGACGGCGAGCGCGAGTGCCAAAGTTGTCCGCCAGCGCATAGGAGTCTCCTAACAGCTAAAGAGTGATCTTCAATCCTTCTCGGGCCGCGATAACATCGACCCCTCCTCCCCGTGCCCTGGCGGCCTTTCGCGTCTCTTCCAGCATGGCGTCTACCTGGTCGTCGTCATGCTCGGGGCGGTGGTGAAACATCACCAGCTGCTGAACTTGCGCTTCGGAGGCAAGCTCTATCGCCTCGAGATTGGACGAGTGTCCCCACCCGCGATGTCGTTCCAGTTCGCCCGATGTGTACATGGCGTCGTGAATCAACACGTCCGTTCCATTGAGAAACTCGACGAAATCATCGCGCCACGACCCGGGTACGTCGTAATCCCCACCGGGCCCGAGTTCGTTGTCTGGAACGTATGCGAAGCTCCGTCCCCCCTCGCTCGGTGTGATGCGGTATGCCAGCGTCACCCCCGGATGGCGTACCCGGATGGCCTCGACCTTGAAGCCGGCCAGCTCGAGTTCGCCCGGCTCGATGTGGGTGACGAGCAACTCCGCGGCCAGCCCGTCGAGCGGCACCGGGAACACCACCGGACTCATCTGATTCCGGAGTATCTCCTCCAAATCTATCCCGGCCTGCCGCGCCCCCCAAATCCGTACCGCATTCCCCGGCCTGAAAAACGGCAAGAAGAATGGCAACCCCTGGATGTGGTCCCAGTGAGTATGGGTCACCAAAAGGTCCACGCTGACGGGCTTCCCGTTCGCTGCCAGCTGCCGTCCCAGGGCCCGAACCCCTGTCCCCCCGTCGAGGATGAGCACTCCGCCTCCGTTTGAGTCTTGATGCCGGACTTCGTGTGCCGGCGTGTTG
>JADFIT010000038.1 GCA_022566515.1 Gemmatimonadota bacterium | reverse complement strand
ACGGCAGGCGCCCCCCCCCCAAACCCTGGCGGACTGGGGGCGGCCGGTACCCCGTGAAGGGTGTCGCTGAGGCGGAACTTGGCACCCACTGCCGCCGGCGACGACGTGGCAGCCGGTTGCGGGGCCGCATCCGCATAAAACCGGAATTCATGGTCACCCACCCGCAGCACGTCGGATCGAGAGAGGAGGCGTTGGCCTACGACTCGCTCGCCGTTTACGAACGTGCCGTTGGAACTCAGGTCCGTGACCACATAGCCCTTGGGTGTGACGATGATCTCGGCGTGGCGGCGCGAAACCCGCTTCTGCGGAATGACAACGTCACAGATGGCTTCCCGCCCCAACACCAACGACGCACCCTCTATCGCGTACTCCCGTCCGTCCGTCAAACTCACCAAACGGCCCCCGGTTCCCGCAGTGGCTTTCTGCTTCGCACCCGGTCTCGAGCTCAACTGCTGCAACTTGGCAATGTCCGCGGCACTCACGAACTGGGTACTCCCGCTGCGCCGTTCGTCGACGAACGTGAGTTCCCGCCCAGCGATCTCGATCTTGTCACCATGGAGCAATGGGGCCGGCAGGGGCCCGAGTCTAACTCCGTTGATGAGGACCGGCGATTCCTCGCTCACCCGCCTAACCGACGCCTGGCCGTCGGGTGTCATGACAAGGATCGCGTGTCGCGCTGCCAACGCGTCCCCCGTTAGAACGAGGAACGACGATGCGTCACTTCCGATCACCGCCTCGCCCGGCGGGATCTTGTGTCGGTCACCGTCGAATTCTAGGTAAGACATGAGCTGTCGCTGATGAAACCGGCGTATGTGGAACCCCAAACTTAGCCGCGCCACTCTCTCGGTGCAACTGATGCCATGGGGGTACGAATCCCGTAAGTACAATCAAAACAATCACTTAGCTAGCCGGGAGCTGGTCCCTCAGTTTCTGATACGAGGGCGGCTGTTTCCTTCCGCTCTTCAGCCACTTTCAACCAACGCCAGAATATCATCGACCCGAAGCCCACCGTCAGGTACGACAACACCAATCTCCACAACAGGATGTAGGACGGAATGAGCTCCCGGGGCACGTAGATCGACATGACTGCGACGGAGAGAATTTCAGCCAGTCCGGACCCTCCCGGCGTTGGGGCAAAATACAGCAGGAAGGTTATGAGGGTTTGGAGCAACAAGACATCGATGAAGTTAGCGTGAATATCGAGCATCCTGAGCACCACATAGCCGGCGAGCAATTTGTTCGCATGGGCCAAGGCCGAAGCTGGCACCGCGGCTGCCAGAGCCAACCATCCTCTGCCCCGAAAGAACGCCACCATGCAATCGTGCGAGCGATCCACCCCTTGCCGCATATCCTCGATTCGCTGGGCCATCCGCCCGCTGCCGTGGGCCTCGAACCACGCCACAAGCACGCGTCCCAACCGCTTGGCCACGGACGGAAAAACGAAGAAGAACAACATCACCAGACCAATACCGATGAAGCCGCCCAGGCTCAGCCTGAACAAATCGTAGAGGGTGAAGGTCTGTCCGAGGATGCCGTGTTGTTCGAGGGAGCGGCCCGCGCCCATGAAAATCGCAAAGGGCCCGGCGATGGAGAAAAAGACCACGGTGGCGACGAAGGTCATCAGGCTCGATATCATCGCCTCCGGTATCGGCGTGCCGTACCGCTTCAGCGTGTAGATCATCATCGGCCCGCCGCCCGTCTGGGAGGGGGTGAGAAAACTCGCCCAGGCCGTCAGCCCTCCCGCCAGCAATGATCCCTTCAGGGAGGCTGTGGGATGTACGTGGCGGGTCAATATCCACAGGCGGATACCACCCCCAAACCAATCCATCGACGCCAGCGCAATGCCCACCAACACCCACCCCCACTTGAGCGACGTCATCGTCGAGAGGAAGGTGTCGAGGTTGTTTCCGTAGAACAGGAGTCCGCCGAAAACTACGACTGAGAGCACGGCGAAAATCTCGAGCCCGCGCCTCAGGACACGTGTTGAAATCAGGGTTGCCATCTCAGAGGCAAGCTAGGGCCGGTTGACCGGGCCAGTCAACGATCACCGCGCCCGGCGCGGCCATGCTCTTCCTCCGTGAGTTAGCTTTCACTCCATGCCCGCCGAATCCATCGTCCTCCACAACGTCCAACAAAACAACCTGAAAGGCATCACGGTAGAGTTCCCGCGTAGAAAGCTGACCGTGATTACGGGGCCTTCTGGCTCGGGGAAGAGCTCTTTGGCTTTTGACACGCTTTACGCGGAGGGACAACGCCGCTACGTGGAGTCCCTCTCCACCTATGCCAAACAGTTCTTGGACAGGATGCCCAAACCAAATGTCGGGAGACTCGAGGGCATCTCACCGGCCGTGGCCATCGAGCAGAAGAACCCCACCACGTCGAGCCGCTCCACCGTCGGCACCGCGACCGAAATTTACGACTACTTGCGGCTGCTCTGGGCCCGGATCGGCCTACCTCACTGCACTTCGTGCGGAGGCCGTATCGCCAGCGAATCTCCCAGTACGGTCACCGAACGACTGATTGCCGAGTTGGGAGGTCGACAAGTGTTGATCTCCTTCCCCCTCCCTCGATCCCAACATCCGGAACACGATCTCCTGGTGGAGAACCTCATGGCCATGGGATTCGTGCGGATCATGAGCGGCGGCGCCGTTCACCGTCTCGATGGGCTTCCTCCGGATATACGCCTGGATTCGGCCGACGTTTCAGTGGTCGTAGACAGGGTCAAGGCGACACCGGCGATGCGCAGTCGCTTGGCTGACTCCCTGGCGCAGGCGTTCGCCGAGGGTAACGGCGTCGCAGAGGTGCAAGTCGACAACGAGGCAACCCGTTTTTCCGAGCGCCCCTGCTGCGTATCGTGTGGCAAACCGGGCGTTTCGCTCTCACCCAACCTCTTTTCATTCAACAACCCCCGTGGTGCGTGTCCAACGTGCAACGGATTTGGTGCTGTGCTGGAGTATGACGAATCGCTCGTTGTTCCCGATGAATCCCGGTCCCTGGCAGATGGAGCGATCGACCCGTGGACGAAACCGCGCTATGTGGGTAGACGCCTTCTGCTGAGAGAGGTGGCAGAGAGACGACGCATCCCGTTCGACGTATCGTGGAAGCGATTGAGCGCGACGCACAAGCAACTGCTGCTGGATGGCAAATCGGGCCGATTCCAGGGCATTTTCCCGTTTCTGCGAGCGCTCGAGCGGAAGCGCTACAAGCAGTACATCAGGGTCTTTCTGCGCCAGTACCAACTGGCCCGTACCTGCCCAGGCTGCCTCGGACACCGCCTCCACCCCGAAGCTCGAGCAGTACACGTGGGAGGACTGTCGATCGGAGAGATCTCGCTCAAAACACCGGGGGAGGTGCTCGTTTGGCTGGAGTGCCTCGAGTTGACGCCGTTCGAGCGCGAGGTAGCGGAATCCATTCTCAAGGAGCTGCTCGCACGCGTGACGTTCCTGCAGGACGTGGGTTTGGGCTATCTCACACTGGCGCGCCAGACCCGAACACTCTCCGGGGGCGAGGCCCAGCGCATCGCTCTAGCCAACGCACTCGGCGCCCAGCTGGTGGACACGCTCTACGTGCTGGACGAGCCGTCTATTGGCTTGCACCCGAAGGACATCGATCGCCTCGTCGGATTGCTCGAACGCCTGCGCGACTCGGGCAATACGGTTGTGGTCGTGGAGCACGACCCCGCCATCATGATTGCCGCGGATTACATGGTTGAGCTGGGACCCGGAAGCGGCGCTCGCGGAGGTGAGCTGGTATTTTCCGGCCCCATGTCAGAGGCGGCATCCGCTCCCACACTCACCGGCGCGTATCTGTCCGGTGAAAAATCGATTCCGGTCCCCAGCGCGAGACGACACGCAGGGCCGCGATGGCTCACGGTGAAGGGAGCGACCCTCCACAACCTCAAGGGGGTCGAAGCGGCGTTCCCCCTCGGCACCATCACTGCCGTGACCGGGGTGTCCGGGTCCGGCAAATCGACGCTGGTTCACGACGTCCTCTACCGCCAGCTCTCCCTGCGCCTCAAGGGAGCGCACGGTGCAAAGGAGCACCTCGGAGAACCCGTGGGCTACGTGAGCGACCTGATCGGCGTTGAAGCGTTGAATGATGTCGTACTGGTGGATCAGTCCCCCATCGGGCGGTCGCCCCGCTCGAATCCCATCACATACATCAAAGCCTTCGACGAGATCCGCCAGCTCTTTGCCGCTCAGCCACTCTCACAGGCTCGAGGCTACTCGCCGACCACGTTCAGCTTCAACGCCGTCCGGGGCGGGCGCTGCACCTCGTGCGAGGGGTCGGGCCACGTGCAGATCGAGATGGTATTCCTCGCCGATGTGTTCGTTCCGTGTGAAGTGTGCGGAGGCACACGCTACGAGCGCGAGGTGCTCGACGTCCGAATCAAGGGACTCTCCATTCACGATGTCTTGCAGCTCACGGTCGACGAGACCATTCAGCGTTTCCGGCACCAAGACAAATTGGGGCGGATGCTGTGGCACCTTCAGCAGGTGGGCCTGGGATATCTGCGCCTCGGTCAACCCGCCACCACGCTCTCGGGTGGCGAGGCCCAACGACTCAAGATCGCGCGGCAGCTGGCCAACGTAACGCGCAAGACCGAACGAAGACTCTACATTCTCGACGAGCCAACGACCGGCCTGCACCTGGATGATATTCGCACCCTGCTGCGCGTGCTCGACCGTCTCGTCGATGCCGGGCACACGGTCGTGGTGATCGAGCACCACATGGACGTCATCAAACGGGCCGACTGGATCATCGATTTAGGGCCGGACGGCGGGGAGAACGGAGGTCGAATCGTGGCCCAGGGGACACCCGAAGAAGTCGCGCAAAGCGACACGCACACGGGCCGCTACCTGCGAAGCGCGCTCGAAAAATCCTCCGAGTGCTCCAGACACTCCGCGCTCGGGTCGTGAGTCGCCAGAGCCTTTTTGCCCTGGCTCATTGACCGCTGCTCCAGTCGTCGCAATCTTAGCGGTCATGCGCAACCTACTATGCCTCTTGTTTTTGGCCGTCACGGCCGCCCCCACCACAGCCCAAGATCAGGACACTGTCGGATCCGGGGCGTCCTACATGCTCCGCCCGGGAGACGTACTCCAGATAGTGGTATGGGGACAAGAAGAGTATTCTGGATCGTTCAAGGTGGACGAGACTGGCAAGATTCCCTACCCAGTTCTCGGAGAAATCGACACCCGCGGCAAGACAATGGCACAGATCCGCGATGAGATTAGGGCCGCCCTGTCCCAGATCTTCAATGCCCCGTTCGTCACGGTCACCCCACAGTTCAACATCGCGGTGCTCGGCGAGGTCAGGAATCCGGGGCTCTTCCCCGTCGACCCAACGCAGACCGTCCTCGATATCGTCGCCATGGCCGGCGGGCCGAATCCCAACGGCAACATCAACAAGATCCGGCTGCTGCGGGGCGGGCAAACCTTGGACTTGAGACTCGAACGGGACCGGGTGGGCGCGCTCACGCTTCAGGAAGTGGGCTTGCGGTCCGGCGATCAGATTATGGTGGCCCGCCGAGGTTTCACGGGCGACGACCTGCGGATGCTGCTGGGCGTTCTGCAACTTGCCCTCTCGGTGGCTATCCTGATAAGTGTTCAGTGATCACTCGCTTGAATGTCGCGGGTGCGGTGATTAGACTCGATTCCCGCGCTCGTGCCGCAGTGTCGCCGCGGGCCGATCCCGAGTAGCTCAGTTGGTAGAGCAGACGGCTGTTAACCGTCGGGTCGGGGGTTCGAGTCCCTCCTCGGGAGCTATTCGGGTTTGCCGCCGGGGTTTCTGGCGTGCGCAGCCACGGGCTCCGAGGCCCGCGCCGGCAACGTGATGTTGAGAGCAAGGTGGTGAATGTCCACCAAGAAGGCAGCCCGCACACGGCGGGCTGAACACGAGAAAGAGAAGCAGCACCGCCGGCGGCAAGGTCCGCTGATCCTGGCAATGGTTGTGCTGGGCGTCCTGGTGGTGCTCGCGACCGTGCTGATCTTCGGAACCGGGGGCAGGGATTCGGACGACAGCCGAGTCTGGTCGGCGGCCCACGGGCACTGGCACGGTCGCTAGACGCTTTGGGGTCTCCGTCTGAGGATACGGAGAGCGCGAAACCGCATCACGGGACTGCCTGACGGGCTCCATCCACCGAGAATCGGCCGTCTTCTGTCGGGAAACCGACTATGTTCCATGCAATGGCCTGACGCGGGCCGAGCCCCCTGGAATCAGGTGCCACTGGGAAGGTGACACCCACAGCGACGCTCGCGGACGTGGTCATTGAACGGTCCGACCAACCGTCCACGGTTGGTGCTTGGCGGCCTGAACCTGCACCGCTTGGCACATCACCGGTTGTCGTCAGCTACCGAACGGGAAAGCTCACAGAGCGGGGAATCTCCCTTTCCACGTTTGCCTGGTCACTTTACTCGCCGAACTGTCGAGTAGCGTTGCTGGAGCGTGAGCGAGGCGTAGCCCTGCGTAGGTAGGACCGAGCCCGGGTGTGGTGGGGAGGCGGCGGTTGCGCGTTGACGAATGTTCCCGGTGGCGAGCGTCTATTGGTTCCCTGAAGTTGTCGCCCCAGCAAAGACATTACAGCGCTCCTGCTGGAGTCGGCGCCAGATCACGCACGCGGCCGGCTTGATCCGTGTCGTCGCTGTGGAGATCTCCCAGGCGAGGGCCATTAACGAACTAGGAGGTGGGACGATGGCGGAGGGTGATCGGGCGGAGATCCCACACAATGAGCCAGATTTGACACTGTCTTCTGAACCGGTGGGCGCGATGCTCACGGAACTGCACACCGCAGTACGGGCGGCGCTGGCGGCACCCCAGCCGGCAAACACCGCTCCGCTGCGGCGCAATCCCAAGGGCGACGTGCAGCAGTCGTTCGATCTGACTGCAGAGCTGTGCGCCCAAGGATTCCTGCGGCGCCAGGCGCCACACGGCTTGCTACTCTCCGAGGAATCCGGCCCGCTTTTGCTGGGCCAAGCACCTCCAAAGCTTCGCTTCGTTCTCGATCCGGTGGATGGCTCCGACAACTATGGCCGCGGCCTGGGATTGTCGGCCGTGTGTCTGGCTGTATTGCCTATGGGGGAGCTACTCACTGCCGGCGAGGTCGAGTGGGGCCTCGTTGGCGAGCTGGAGAGGGCGACTCCGCTGCTGGCTCGCCGAGGCGGGGGCGCATATCGCGGGCAAACGCCCGTGCGGACTTCTGGCGTAGAAACCATAGAGGAGGCATTTGTGTCAGTGGAGTTGAATCATTTTGCTCCCCCGCCGGCGTTGTGTGCCCTCATGGCAAGGGCCCGTGGGGTGCGCTGTTTCGGCAGTGCGTCGCGGGCCCTCTCGTTCGTGGCCACCGGCGCCCTCGACGCCCATATCGACATTCGGAACAGGGTGACAGCCGAGAGCTTCTTTGCCGCCGCCTTGGTGGTCGAGGAAGCGGGAGGCTGCGTGGTGAATGAACGGGGACAGCCCCTCTCGTCCGCCAGGGAGCTAACGGATCGATTCTCCGTGATCGCCGCCGCTACCGACAAACTGGCCCACGAGATTGTGGGAGCCCTCCAATGAGAAGACACGCGTCGTCGTCCGCCGACCTGTTGCCCGTGGTCATCCTGGCTGCCGGCGAGGGCACACGGCTCGGTTCCAACATGCCGAAACCTCTCGTGCCGTTGTTGGGCCAAACCCTGATTGAGCGAATACTCCGGGGCTGCGCCGCTGCCGGGATGCGGCAGTTTTTGGTGGTGGTGGGGCACGGGGAGAAAGAAATCCGGGCCCATTTGGGGATTCTTGCAGAGCGCCTAGGCGTCAGCATTACCTGCTTGCGCGCCGATGACTGGGCTTTGGGCAACGGTGCCAGCACGCACACGGCGGCCAGCCAGATCGGCAACCGGCGGTTCTTCCTCGTAATGGCCGATCACCTTTTCGACCCGGAGGTTCTGAAGAAGCTCCTCCTCGATCCTCCAGGGAACGGCGAGGTGTGCATGGCAATCGACTACGACAGGCACCAGATCTTCGACTCGGACGACGCGACCAAAGTCAGCTGTGGCGATGGCCGATTGACCGCGATTGGGAAAGACCTCGACGAGTGGGATGGTATCGACACCGGCGTGTTTCTCTGCAGTCCGGAGCTCTTTCGGGCCCTGGAGAGAGCTCAAGACGCGGGCCAATACTCGCTGTCGCATGGGATCGCGGAGTTGGTATCTCGTGGGCTCGTACGCGCGGTAGACGTCACCGGCTGCCGCTGGTTGGATATCGACACACCTGAGGCGCTGGCAGAAGCCGAGCGGTGGCTGCTTACCTCCCTGCACAAGGGCAGTCAGGACGGTTTCGTCTCTCGATGGATCAATCGTCCACTGTCCACCCGCCTCT
Organism: Gemmatimonadota bacterium; assembly: GCA_022566515.1. Classification (GTDB taxonomy): domain Bacteria; phylum Gemmatimonadota; class Gemmatimonadetes; order Gemmatimonadales; family GWC2-71-9; genus B3T1B10. The sequence continues at coordinate 18,098 of JADFIT010000038.1, read as the reverse complement.
CCAAGCACCTGGTGCAAACCCAGATCACGTCCAACCAGATTACGGTGATATCGTTCTTGATATCCCTGCTGGGCGCGGCCTTTCTTTTCCTCGGCACGTACGGTGCCGGAGTCTTGGGTGGCGTGCTGATTCAGGCCGGCTCGGTGCTCGACGGTTGTGACGGGGAGGTGGCAAGACTGAGAGGAACCGCGACGCCGAGGGGAGGGTGGCTGGACACCATACTCGATCGCTATGCGGATCTTGCCATCACCGTTGCGATCGTAGCCGCGTACGCAAGGCAGTTCCCAGGGTCACTCCCATGGATCACCGGGATGATCGCGGCAACCGGTTTCATTCTGGTCAGCTATATCACCAAGGAGTTCACCCTGCGGCACCACACTGACTACCCCCACGATTTTCTCGACCGCATCAAACATCGCGATCTCCGTATGCTGAGTCTCGCGGCAGGAGCGGTGGTCGGATTCGCCTTCGAAGCACTGATGGTTGTCGGAGTGCTATCTCACGCGGTCGTCGCCGGCATCATGGTGCGGGGCTGGCACCTCAGCTCCATACCAACCGGCGCACCTGATGAGGCCAAAACCGGCCACCGCTACGCTAGAGTCGTCTCGGCGGAAGACAGCCTGATTGCGCGAGGCAAGAGGTAGGCTCACGCATCACGATTCGATCTTGATCTGACGCGGCTTGGCCGCGGCCACCTTCGGCAGCGTGATCGTCAGAATGCCGTCGGAAAACTCTGCCTTTACCTTGTCGGCGTCTATGCCGCGGGGCAGGCTGAAGTTCCGCTGAAACCTCCCGTACCGCCGCTCCAGAACGTAGCGGCCGGATTCCACGCTTCCCTCCTCGAACCCCTCTTTCTTCTCACCACTGAGCGACAAGACACCGTTCTCAACGGTGATCTCTACATCGGCCTTCGTGAGACCGGGCAACTCGGCGCTCACCAGGAACTCGTTCTTGGTTTCCCGGACGTCGATGGCCGGCGTCCACGCCGACGAAGAGCGAACACCGAACGTGCTGCCAAGCAAACGGTCGAACTCGCGACCGGCGTCGAAAACGTCCCAGCCAACCCTAGCCAACCTGTTGCGCTTCAAGACGGGTAACATGTGTACCTCCAGATTCTCTGAAATTATGGGCTTTCACCGGCGGCGAACCCGCCACCGAACTCGCTTCACCACTTGTGCAACAGCTGTGCCAGCCAATGACTGCCATAACGGCATATTAAAGATCAAATTATAGCATAGAGTGCCATTATGGCAGTATACATGCAGGGCGTAATGTTCAGAAGGCCCTCAATCACTCCCGGGCACACGGATGAAGTGCAGAGGTGCAGTCCTCAGGAATGCACTGGGATCTAGGTCAGCTCCTCGGCAGAGTCTCGAATGTCGGCCAGACACTGTTCCATGCGGTCGCGATGCGTGCGGAACGACAGCACACAGATGCGGAGGGCGAACCTACCGCGGAGAGAGGTGCCCGTGAGGTAGACGTTCTTCCGGGCGTTGATGCGGTCTAGCAGCTCGCGGTTCAGAGCGTCCAGCTGGCCTTCGGAGCGTCCCGGAGGAGCCAGCCGGAAGGCCGTGAGCGAGAGTCGGGGCTCGGCTAGGATCTCGACGTCCGATATCGTCCGCAGCTGATCCACCGCCCAGAGAGCGAGATCGAGCTTTTCGTTCAGACTCCTGCGAAACGCGTCGATACCATAGAGCTTGATCGGTAGCCAGGCACGAAGCCCCCTGAAGTCCCGTGAGAGTTCCGGAGATACGTCACAGAAGTCGACGAAGTCTGCGTCGTCCTGCATGGCCGGCATGTAGTCGGCGAAGGTCGCATGAGCCCGTCGCAGAGCGCCGGCGTCGCGCACGAGCAGCGACCCGTTCCCATAGGGGAGGAACAGCCCTTTGTGCGGATCGAGAGCGATGGAATCTGCTCGCTCGATGCCCTGCAGCACCTCACGCCCCCGTTGCGTGAGCATGAAGAACCCTCCGTACGCAGCGTCCACGTGGAGCCAGAGGCCCTCTTGCTGCGCCGTGTCCGCGACGCCGTCCAAGTCGTCGACGGCACCGGTATTGGTGGTCCCGGCACTAGCCACCACCAGGAACGGTTGCAGCCCTGCCTTACGGTCTTCGGCGATTCGTTGCTGCAAGACATCCAGGCGCAGCTCGTAACGGCCATTGGTGGGTATCTCGCGAACGTTCTTTTCCGGGAAGCCCGCCAGGACAGCCGCTTTACGCACCGAGTGATGCGTTTGGTCCGACGTGTAGATCGTCCCCAACGAGAAGTCGTCGGGAAGCCGTTCCCTCCGTGCCGTTACGACCGCGGTGAAATTGGCCAACGATCCACCGCTGGTGAGGATGCCGCCTGCGTCTGGTGGATAACCGACAATGTCGCAAAACCACCGAATGACGTTCATCTCGAGCTGCACCAGCCCCGGTGCGGCAATCCACACACCGACGTATCGATTCACGGCGTTGGCAATGAGATCGGCGACGGCGGACGTAAACAGGCCCCCACCCGGGATGTAAGCGAGGTAACCCGGGCCGGCTGTGTTGTAGGAGAGCGGGACGGCCCGCTCGAACAAGAGGTCCAACAGTAGGTCGAGATTGGTTCCCTGCTCCGGGAGCGATTCCGCCAGCGCGCGTGCTCCCGCCCGGCCGTCTTCGGTGTAGGAGGCCGGCTGGCTCGGCAGCGACGCTATGTGATCGATCACCCGCGTGGCTACACGATCGACCATCGTTCGCATTTCGTCTACCGACGGCTCTAACGGATATCCGTTATCTCCCATTCCCACCCAGCCTTTCCAATGCTGCCGTTGCTACGATCCGCAGGCGGTAAGATAGTCACTGACATCACAGAGACGACCTCGGTGGAAAAATCAGAACGATCCTGCATCATTTGGTTTAGGCACCACACTACAATTCGGAGAGTCAACCGGGTGCGCCGTCATCTTCTTGCACTCGTATATTTCTCGTCGTCTGGAGTTCATCCGCCGTCACCGCACAACAGTTCGACCCCGCCCAGCCATTCGGCACATTCCTAGCGAGATCGACCGACCGGCGTATCCCCTGCATCCTTCCCAAGTCTCGCCCGCTGCGGGTAACTTGTCGCCGGCCAAGGTCTCGCAGGCCGAGTCTCGAACCGAAGGCACAATTTCATGCCCAGATTTGCGCTCACGCGTGTGACCCGGAGGGGATCCTCGGGCCTGATGGCCGCGGTCACCATTCTCGCTGGCGGGTCCTGTGTGTCCGCTCAATCACCGAGTGGCCCGACCTGGCTCGCTGGAGACCATCACATCCACAGCCGATACAGCGTGGGTTGGAACAGGGACACCGTTCCGCCGACGCCGATCGTGGGAGGAGGGGGCGCGATCTACCCGATTCCGATGAACGCGCTCATGGCCCGACATCATGGACTCGATTGGATGGTCGCCACCGATCACGGCGGTCCGAATCACAGCAAGGTCAATCTGGAACGCGCCTACCCGGAGCTACTGAGATCCCGTGAGGTCGTACCCGAGGTTATCCAGTTCTACGGGATGGAGTTCGACACACCGGGCGCGGACCACTCGAGCCTCATCATTCCCCATTCCCACGACGAGGCGGACCAGCTCCACGAGATCGAGCAGGGCTTCGCGAAATTCGACGCTTTTCCCCGGGACCCTCTCCGGAACACGGAGCCACGCATGATCGAAGCGCTCACGTTCATGCGAGACATGGCGCGCAAGCCGGTCCTCATCGCCAACCACCCCTCTCGTTCCGCGCCGGAGCTGGGTGTATACGGGCTCGATTCTCCGGCCGAATTCCGTGACTGGAACGACACCGCACCCAACGTGGCCGTCGGCATGGCCGGTGCTCCCGGCCACCAGGCAGTGGCTCTGAACCCCGACGGATCCGTGGACACCGTCGGGGCGCGCGGTGCCTACGACAGGTACCCGACGTCCGGGGGCTTCGACCAGATGACCGCCCGACTGGGAGGATTCTGGGACTCGATGCTGGGCGAAGGCCGCCGCTGGTGGATCACCGCCAACTCGGATTCGCACGTGAACTGGCGTGAGGGGGGAAGCGACTTCTGGCCGGGCGAGTATTCGAAGACGTATGTGTTCGCCGAGAAGAGCCACGACGATATCCTCGATGGCATCAGGAGCGGCCGGGTGTTCGTCACGACGGGTGATCTCGTTTCCGAGCTCTACGTGACCGTGAAGTCCGTGGGCGGCTCCGAGGCGTCCATCGGAGGTGTGCTGGTGGTGACCGAGGGTGACGACGTGCTCGTGACCGTCCGGTTCCTCGACCCGGACGGCACCAATGCCAACGGCAACGACCCGAGCGTGGCCCGCGTGGACATCATCGCCGGTGAGGTGCACGGTCCCGTGGAGGATCGCTCGACCGACACGAACGCTACGACCCGGGTGCTCGGTCGCTTCAGTCCGTCCAACTGGGTGCGCGACGGTGCGTACTGGACGCTCACGCACCGGATCGAGGACCTCCGCCACGACGGCTACCTGCGGGTTCGCGGCACGAACACCGACGAGCTCGAGCCCGAACTCGACCCGCGCGGGGAGGACCCGTGGGCCGACCTGTGGTTCTACTCGAACCCGATCTTCCTGGAGGTCAGGTAGGCCCCGCTCGCCGGTCCCTCACAGTAGCCGGGATCACCCAACAATTCGCCTCCTCATACGGACGGAGGCGCACAGGCTAGGTGCCTCGAGTAGCGTTTCATTTGGTCCGACTTCGAATTCTCCACAGGAGTCCCGCGATGCGACCGACAGTAAAATTTCTCACAGACGACCTCATCGGCAAGATCGTCGACGAGGCCACGGAGATCCTCTGTACGTTAGGTGTCGAGTTGCACAATCCTGACGTTTTGTCGATGCTGTCGGATCATGGCGCAGAGATCGACATGGACCGACGCCACGTCGTGTTCACGCACGAGATCATCGAGAAGGCGCTCGAAACCGTGCCGGGCTCCTGCGGACTCTATGACGCCCACGGTGAGCAGACGCACTCCCTGGGCGGCACCAACGTCTACTTCACTCCGGGGTCCGGAGCACTCAATGTCCTCGACTACGAGACCAATGAGATTCGCAAGCGACTCGGCGGCCTGCTCGTGGACGCCTCCAGTACCAAGGGCGATACTTGGGATAGGGGAAAGCAAATGCCTTGAGATCACGGAGACGACCTCGGGAGCAAAAATCAAAACGACCCTGCATCATTTGGTCCAGGCACCACACTTCACGCGGAGAACCAACCGTATGCGCCGTCATCTTCTTGCACTTGCATTTCTCGTGGCCTGGAGTTCACCCGCCGTCACCGCACAACAGTTCGACCCCGCCCGGCCATTCGGCACATTGCGAGAGCAAGCAGTTATTCGTCAGGCGTGGCTGCGCGAGCGGCTGGAAACGAACTTACCCGAAGTCATGCGGACCCACGGTGTAGATATGTGGGTGATTCCGATGCGGGAGTACAACGAAGATCCTGTATTCCGTGCCCTCGTTTCGCCCACCACTCTCGCCGCTCGCCGCCGCACCATCTACGTCTTCTTCGACCGAGGGCCGGAGGAAGGAGTGGAACGGCTGGCACTCGGAGGATCTTCGCAGGGCGGACTGTATGAAGCGATCCGCGATACGGAGGCGGCGCCCGACGGCCGACCACGGGAACTGTGGGGCCCGGCACAGTGGGATTTGTTGGCCCGCGTGATTCGCGAGCGCAATCCCCGCCGCATAGCTGTGAACATCGCCCACGAACACAACTTCGCCGACGGGCTGAGCGCCGGAGAATGGCAGCAGATGCGGGATGCCCTCGGGGAGGACCTGACCTCGCGGGTGGTGCGCGAGCCGAGGCTGGCCATCGACTACCTGGCTCTCCGAGTGCCGAGCATGACGCAAGTGTACCGGCGGATGCAACTCGTCGTTCACGACATCATTACTGCGGCGTTCTCCAACCAGATCATCACACCGGGGACTACAACCACCGATGACGTCGTCTGGTGGATGCGGCAGCGAGTCAACGACCTCGGTATCGGGAGCTGGTTTCAACCGTCGATCAATATCCAGCGAAACGGAGGCGAACCCGAATCCAACGTGATTCAACGGGGTGACGTTCTGCATTGTGATTTCGGCATTGTGGCACTCGGCCTCGCCACCGACACCCAGCACATGGCATACGTGCTGCGAGAGGGTGAAACCAACGCCCCCAAAGGCTTGCAGCGCGCCTTGGCTAATAGCAACAAGCTGCAGGATATCTTGCTCGAGGAAATACGAGTCGGGCGCGCCGGAAACGAAGTTCTAACGGCGGTGCTCGCCAGAATGCGGTCAGCGGGATTGAACGGTACGATGTACACCCACCCTATTGGAGACCACGGCCACGGCGCCGGACCGTTGATCGGCCTGTGGGATCGTCAGGACGGCGTTCCGGGGCGGGGGGATGTTCCCGTGCTCGCGAACATGTGGTTCTCCACCGAACTGCAAGTCACGACGCCGATACCGGAATGGGGCGGACAACTCGTGCGCATGATGCAGGAAGAAGAGGCCGAAGTGACACCGGGTGGAGAGGTGCGCTGGGTGCTGCGCCGCCAGACGGAGCTGCATCTCATTAGGTGAGCCGCAAGCGGCGAGCGGGCCGGGCACATTTCCCTGCTCCCCGCTCCTCGCTCCCCGCTCCCCGCTCCCTGGCGAAACACACATGCCATCGAAGACAATACAGGAGTTGCCAACGCCGGCCCTGCTTCTGGATCTCGACCGCCTGGACGCCAACCTCAGTTGGATGGCCGACCGGGCTCGCGAACTGGGAGTGTCACTGCGCCCGCACATAAAGACCCACAAATGCCTCGAGATCGCGGAGCGGCAAGGCGCTTTGGGAGCGGGAGGAATTACGGTTTCCACCCTCTACGAGGCGCGGGTGTTTGCGGATCACGGGTTCGAAGACATCACATGGGCGTTTCCCGTAATTCTGAACCGGATTCCCGACGTCGTCGACCTGGCCGGCCGCGTGTGCCTCCGTGTCGTCGTTGACTCGCAAGAGGCCGTCGACGCGCTGGAGGGCACGAAGCAACCGTTGCACGTACTCCTGAAAGTGGACTGCGGCTACCACCGGGCGGGAGTCGATCCAGGAGGCGACGAGGCGGTTCTCGTAGCCCGAGCCATCGCAGATTCCTCGTTCCTGCAGCTCGATGGCATCCTGTCCCATTCCGGTCATGCGTACAACGTCGCGTCTGCCGAAGCAGCGGCTGACGTTGGCGAGAGGGAACGGGCCGTGATGGTGCGCTTCGCCGAACGCCTGCGGAGCACCGGTATCGACGTCACTACCGTGAGCGTGGGTTCCACGCCGGCGATGCGCGCAGTGCGTGAACTCCCGGGCGTGACCGAGGCCCGGCCCGGGAACTATGCGTTGTTCGATTACACGCAGGTCGCGCTGGGATCTTGCACTCCCGCCGCGTGCGCTGCCACAGTGCTTTCGAGCGTGGTGTCATCGCCAGCGGGTGCCAAGCACTGCATCGTCGATGCCGGCGCCCTGGCGCTGTCTAAAGACCCCGGGCCCGGTCCACCCCATCACACCACTATGGGTGAGATTTACCGGGACTACGGAGCGGGGGAATTGAATCCGGACGCGAGGGTGGTAGCAGTGAGTCAGGAGCACGGCCGCGTAAACCAGGCCCTTCCGGTCGGCACGCGCGTTCGCATCCTGCCGAATCATTCATGCCTCACCGTGGCACAATTCGACGAGATGTACGCCGTGCGTGGCGCGGAGGTCGTGGATCGCTGGAAAGTCTGGAGGGGGCGGGATTAGCGCCCTCCCAATCTCCTGCCCACAGCGTGAGAGTGTGCCTCTCATTATCAAACAAAAAAGTGAGTAATCACTATCGCGCCACCAATAGGTCCGTGACCTGCCCGAATGTACTCAAGCAATTACCGCACAATGACTTGACCATCAGTTGACACCTTCTGGATACCGTTTCCTTAGGGCAATCCTTACATTTCACGGCGATGAGCTTACCACCTCTCTACGGTCACGAGTCGTTAATGAACCGGCTGGAAGGCGCCATTACCTCTGGCCGGTTCCCACAAACGGTCCTGTTGACCGGTCCTGTCGGCGTAGGCAAGCAACGCATTGCACTTCGGCTCGCCGAGGTGCTTTTCTGCCGGGACGAAGGCTGCGAGCCGGACTCCAACTGCCGCTCTGCTCGCCAGGTGAGAGAGCTGACCCATCCTGACCTCCATTGGTTCATCCCCCTGCCCCCTGGCGGCCGGGTGGGAGGCAAGGACAAGCAGATGCAAGAGGCACAGGAGGCCTTGGCGGAGGCGATCCAGGAACGACGGCGTAACCCGATCTATTCTCCGCCCGACGGCCAAGCCAGCCACCGTCTGGCGTCCGCCCGTCTCCTGCAGCGCGTTGCCGGCCTGACGCCGTTTCAGGCCAAGCGCAAGGTGATTATCCTCGGAGACGCCGATCGCCTCATCGTCCAGGAGGCTAGCCAGGAAGCGGCGAATGCCCTCCTCAAAGTGCTCGAGGAGCCCACGGCAAACACTACGTTATTGCTGACTTCCTCGAGCCCCGACGCACTCCTGCCGACAATACGTTCACGCCTGGTGGCGCTTCGAGTGGGGCGCCTGAGCGACCTGGAGGTCCGAAACTTGCTGGTTAACGAACTCGGGAAGGAACCTGAGGAGGCCGAGCGGATCGCCCAGCTGGCCGAGGGATCTGTGGCACGTGCCCTCACGGCAGCCGAGGGTGCCAGCCGGGGTGGCCGAGCCGCCGAGCGGTTCCTCAACGCTGTTCGAAGGGGCCCCGAATATTGGGCTGGTGAGGCCCTGCTCCAGCCGCCTTGGGGCGCCCGGGGCGATTTCAGCACGATGCTGGACGCCCTGGCGATGCGACTCAGGGCTGAGCTAAGAACCTCTGCTGATAAGGATAAGTCAAGTACTGACAAATACTTAAAGGCTATGAGCCTGGTCGAGAGCCACCGGATCAAGACGCAAAAGAACGTGAATCCTCAGCTCGCCATGGCCGTATTGGCTGCTGACGTGGCGGAAATCCTGTGAAGCTCTCCCACGTGGACGCTTCGGGGCGTCCCAAAATGGTGGATGTGGGGCCCAAGCCCGAAACCGCCCGGCGGGCGGTTGCCGAGGGCAGAATCCGCATGTCCAGTGAGGCCTTCGAAGCGGTAGTCCGGAACATCAACCCCAAGGGGGATGTTCTGACCACTGCAGAGCTTGCCGGGACTATGGGGGCGAAGCGGACAGCCGATCTCATACCGCTGTGCCACCCCATTGTCCTGGACCACGTGGACGTGACGGCCACGCCAGATCCGGACCTACCCGGCATTCACGTGGTTGCCTCGGCCAGCAGTGTGGGACGGACTGGCGTGGAAATGGAAGCTCTGACGGCCGTCACGGTGGCGTTACTCACCGTGTACGACATGGTAAAGGCCGCCGGGCACGACATGGAGCTTTACGACGTCCGCCTTCTCGAGAAGTACGGTGGACGGAGTGGAGTATGGAAGCGAACCGAACAGAAAACCCCTGCAGCGGGGAGACTGCATTTAGATGACTGACTTAAACCTTGGGACAACTCACGATAGGCATTGGGGCCGATTATCGGCCACTCAGCGACTCGCCGCCCGCGGGGTGGCCATAGTGGCCGGCACGGTGATGTTAGCCGGGCTTCTGGGCTCCGCCCGGCGCGCCGACCAGACGGCGAGCGCATTATTCGCCGGAACGGTAACGTTGGCCGGACTGCAGGTTTCCCCTGAAGTTCTGGATTCAGTGGAGGGCGAAGTTCCCGCCCGGGAGTTCCTGCGCGCGCAGGCCTTGCTCGATTACGCAGCCCGGTTCAGCCTGGACCCGGCCCTAACAGCGTCGATCTACGACATCGCACTGGAGGAAGGGCTCGATCCTGAGCTTGGATTCCGTGTGGTCTATGCTGAGAGTCGCTTCGACCGGAAGGCCAAGAGCTCAGCCGGTGCGCTGGGGCTGGCTCAGGTCATGCCCAAAACGGCGAGAATGTTCGACCCCGGTCTGATCGACGAGGATCTGTTCGACGCGGAAGTGAATCTGCGGATCGGGTTTCGATTCCTGCGGCAGCTGTTGGACGGGTATCAGGGTGATCTGTCACTCGCGCTCTTGGCGTACAACCGCGGTCCTACCCGGTTGAAGGAACTCTTGGAAAAAGGAGTGGATCCGCGCAACGGGTACGCGACTTCCGTTTTGGAAGGATACCGTCCGTGGGAGTCGGGCCAACTTCAGTAGAGAATCCCGCGTGATGGGACCCGCTACGGTTTGACGCGCAGGCGTTGGCCTGTTTGGAGGAGGGTTTCACCCTGAGGGATGTTGTTCCAGGCTCTCAGATCCCCGACCGTCACGCCGTAGCGCTGCGACACGATCCACAGGGTGTCGCCCCATTTGACGGTGTGGTAACCGCTGCGCGGCACCGCGGCGCGGGTCACGGCCCTCGCCTTGCTCGTTCCGGCGGCCCTCCTGCGGGCTGCCTGGCTCAAGGGAATGACGAGACGCTGGCCTATGCGCATCCTGCGCGGTCGCACTCTGGGATTCGCCACACGAAGCGCGCTCAGCCCAATGCCATACCGCTCCGCTATTTCACCTAGCGTCTCGCCGCGCCGGACCACGTGCTCGACGAAATTAACGCGCTCTGACGGGTCTAATCGGGCGTATCCTTGGGCCACGAGATTGCCGGATCCGCGCGGCACCCGCACCGTCGCCATCTCGCCTGGCGGCGTGGCCCCGCGATAATATTGGGGATTCAGCTCCCGGATCGCTCGGATCGTCGTGTCGGCGAGGTTGGCGATGACATCGAGGCCGGTCTGATCCGCGACCGTCACTTCATCGAACACCAGCGGCTCCAGCAGCGGTATGCTGTCAAATCCGTAGGCTGCCGGGTCCTTGGCCACGATCGTCGCCGCGATGAGCTTGGGAACATAATCTCGCGTCTCTCGACGGAGCCAACGGCGCAGCTCGAAGAAGGTCGAATCGGATACCTCGTCTTCGTTCAGGCGCTGGAGGCCTCGGGACACCCGGGTTGCACCGCCGTTGTATGCCGCGGCCGCGAGGTACCACGAACCAAACTCTTCCTTGAGATCCAAGAGATGGCGGGCCGCGGCGTCCGTCGCCTTGAACGGATCCCTGCGTTCGTCCACCCAGCCGTCGATGCGCAGCCCGTAAGCGCGGCCCGTGCTCCGAATGAACTGCCACATCCCAATGGCTCTCGCACGAGAGACCGCCGTGTTGGAGTATCCGCTCTCGATCAGAGCCAGGTAGACCAGGTCCTCCGCGAGGCCGTACTTCCGGAGCACGTTCCGGATCATTCCCTCATACCGCGCCAGCCGGCCCAACCAAATGTTGAACCGGGCGCGGGACGCTTCCAAGAAGAAATCCACGTAATATTGCACCCGGTCGTGGCTCGCAAACGACTCGATGTCCAGGGAGTAGGTGGGTGCGCTCGCGGTACCGCCACGGGGACTGCCCACCCGGCGAGGAGCAGGGTTGTTGCGCGTCGAGTCGAGGGCCAGGACTACCCCGCGAACCTGGTTGGCCCCCTTTCCCAGGCTTCGGAACTCCAATTCATGGAGAGCTTGCAGGGCCCGCTCGTCGGCGGCGGAGTCGTCCATCACCACGAGCTGCATGGAGGGCGCCAATCGCTCCATGACGGCACCACTGTCACGCACTGCCTCCGGTACCGACGCCATCTCTGCCTGCCCGGCACACGCCGATAACGCCAGCACCGCCAGGATCGGGGCCGGTCCAGGGATCAATGCCCGGTACAGATTAGTTGAAGAATGGTGTATCATTTTATGACAGTTGCTTTCTAACTGGTTCTTCACAACCTAACAAATATGTGGAATCAAGTTGTTCCCAGTGAGTGACCGAGCGCACACTCACTCCGCAAACATCATCCTGCCAAGCAGGCGGTTTGTGGCGCTGAGGACTGCTATCGCCGCCCCTCGCGCCAGGTCCTTGTCGGCGAGGAACGATCCCACCAGGCGGCGCGTCCTCCCGTCAGCGTTGACCGACAGGGCGACAATCACCACATGGGCGTCGAACGCTCTCACGGCCCGGGCACCGATGAGTTCAAGAGAATTATCGGCATCACCCATCGCCCTGTGTAGCGCGTCCACGGTTGCGAGGGCCGCACACCGCAGATCTCCTGATGAAACTTCCGAGCAATCGGCGGTCCCCACGAACGTGCGGTTGGGGGGGATCTCCAGCGTCACCTCCGCTCGACGATGTCCCTCCGGAGTGCTTTCCATCTCATGGCTTATGAACTTGACGCGTTGCTGTGGTCGGTGCGGCATGACCTTTCCTACGGTGCCAAGATTCACCGCTCAATTCATGCCAGGGTGACGAGAATCGAGACGAAAGTCCCTTACATTCCTGTCTCGAAGTGGACTTCGAGCTGGGCGCGTGAACGCTTCTCGGGCGCGTGCAGTACGTCCACATCCAAGCGGGGCACTCCGTCTTTGTCTGTGAGCACGGAGATCAACAGGCTCCTACCATCGTCCAGCTTGATGCGGAGTTGTCGGCAGTCTGAGCGAATACTCACATCGTCCACCGACCGCCCACGCAATTGGTCGACGGCTTCCGTGATTCGACGGAGATCATGTATCGAGGTAACCGTGATGGAAGTCATGAACGTTATAGACCTAGCCGGAGTGTTTGGCAAGCACATCTCGAAGTTCGTCGTCCTGAATCCTATCAGCAAGGGCAAACACGGAGGATTTCGATTGCGACTCGATGGGGTAGCTAGCCCAGAACGCCTTCGATTTGCGATTGCCGTCATAGCAACGGAAAGAAAGCGTGAGCTGCCACAGTTTCTCGTCGGGGTGGCGTTCGGCTGCGGCTTGCACATGCCACACTTCGTCTTCTGTGTCGATGACTCTCCAAGCCATGTATCGGGTCTCGGTTAGGGGACGACGTAAAGAGAGCGGCGAATATTGCCCGTATGGAGGACGGGGTCAAGAGGGCCAGAGACCGAGTGCCTTCAAGTCGTCCAACCGGTCTACGTCTCTGAGCTCCGGCAAGATGGCCGGCACAATCCCCAGCGCGTCACAGGCCGCGCGCGTAGCGTCGAACACGTCGCCCCCACCCCAGGAAATCCCTTCGAACAGCTCCGGGAGAGGACGGGCGAGCCCAATTAGGTAATAGCCGCCGTCGTCGGCAGGCCCTATGACCACGTCGTCGGTGCGTAGTGCTTCCCGGGCTTGGACGATCACGCTCGCGTCCACGTCCGGCGCGTCTGCCCCGATGGCGATTGCCGGCTCGGTCAGACATTGGCTGAAGTGGGATTCAAACGCGAATGCGAGCCGCGCCCCCAGGTCGCCGCCAGGTTGCGGTCGATAGCGTAGATCGCCCAGCCAAGCCCGCATCTCATCGGCCGCATCGGCCGGTTCGAACCACACGGTGATGGATGATACCGGCGCGATTTGTCGCACGACCTGCGACCCCATCGTACGGTAGATGTCCAGGGCCGCTCTCCGCCCAACCTCCGCAGCGAGTCGCGTTTTCACCTTCCCATGGAGTGGTGCCCGGGCAAATAAGAGGACGTGACTCATGCGTTCCGCCGGGGATACCATTTGGCCAGGCGATGAGGCGACACCCCTAGCAGGTAGGCGATGAGGAGGGCCGAATTACGCAACCAGGTTCTATACGGGCCCTCTGTTTTCCATCGCCGTGCCGAGACCACGACCGGCGACGGGAGCCTCCGAATGGAGGTCGCGCGCCGCACGGCCCGGACGAAGGCCACGTCCTCCAGCACCGGGACGTCGGGGAAACCACCGAGACGCTCGAAGAGCGCCCGGCGCACCAGGAGCCCCTGGTCTCCATAGGGAAACCCACCTAGCCGGTCTCGTACTCGTGCGCCCTGTTCCAGCACCCGAAACCACCACCCGTCGGCGTCGATAGCGAGGCTCCAAACCGCGGCTTGCGCTGCGGGATCCCTAACAAGGTGTTCGAAGTCGTGTCGTGCGTTCTCAGGTAGGCGAACATCGGCGTGTAAAAAGCAGAGCCATTCCGCGCCGCATGCACGGGCTCCCCCATTCATTTGAACCGCGCGTCCTCTAGCAGTGTGCACAACTGTAGCCCCGCCGGCCTGGGCCAATGCAGCAGTGTCGTCGTGAGAGCCCCCGTCCGCCACGATGACATGTAGCGGCAGGGCGACCTCACGAAGGTCTCCGAGGAGCTCGGGTAGGTTACACGCCTCGTTGAGCGTCGGAATCACGACGCCAACGGTAGACACGTCTATCGGTGGCTTCCGAACACGACCGTGTCGTTCAAAGTCCAATCGTAATGCTCGAACTCGATCTGAGCCGGCCCGTTGCTCTCGATAAATTCACGATCGCCTTCCGGCAGGTAGGGGAGCAGGAAAGAAAGTACTCCCTCTTCGCCACCAAAGTCGTCTTTGTACCAGTCGAGCACCTTGTTTAGGTGAACTACCGGACGGCTACCGCGTTCCAGACGGTAGTGCGCTGAATTCGCCACCAGCGCGGCAACGGACGCGTCCAACTGCTCGTCCAATGCGTCGCCTGTGTACGGCTCTGCGGCAAGCGCCGGGCACGATAGGGCTGCACAGTTTACAGCAAAGTGAATGCGCGGCTCTCCCATCGGCCGGATGATTTCATGCTCGATCTCGTCGAGGGACCGCTCCTTACCGGCCACTGTACAAAACGCGCCGTCGAACGTATTGGGAATCTGCCGAATGGAGTTTGCCGGCATGCCGCGAACTCGGTTCACGATGGACGCTAGCCCGGCGCGGCGCTCGATCGGGTAATGATCGACTACTCGCCGCATCGTACAGGCGTTGTAGGCATTGATCCAAAACGCCAGTTGCGTGTCGCGCGGAGCGGAGTTCACCGCCGTAGCGGAAGTGGACCCAAGCTCGTCGATGTAGTTATCCAGCCCGGTTCTGTCGGCTCGGATAGCGGCGTAGTCGACCAGTCCGTTGTGCAGATGTGCGCTCAGGACAGCCGCAAACTTCGAGTGGTCCGGCAGATCCTGCGCGGCGGCCGGAACGGGTGTGAAGGCAACAGCAGCAGCTAGCAAGATTGGCGATTTCATTGAGAACCTTCGCTCGACGAATGTGATGGTAGCTTAAAACCTAATTTACGAGCGATCAGCGGAATCGAACTGAGCGCCAGCATCATGCCCGCCGCAATCCACAATCGGGTGCGAGCTTCGCCGCCGGCCTCGGTAGACCCGAGAACCAGCGCATCTGCAAAGAACGTATACACCAGAGTTCCCGGGAGGATGCCGACAGCAGTGGCGAAAGCGTAATCGTACCAGCGGAGTCGGGTAAACCCGGAACCAAAATTGAGGGCGTTGAACGGCACCAACGGAACCAGCCGCAACACCAGAAGACCCATAAACCCGTGTTTCTCCGTGCCTCGTCCCAGCTTCTCTCCCCATGCCACTCCCTCAGCCCCCAGCCAGCGAGAGAGCCATGATGTCCCGACCATGACCGCCCCATCGCGCCCCAATGTGCGAGCCAGCCAGAAAGCTGCGTTGGCCCCGATATTGGCACCTACTGAGTTGAGCAACGCACCCCACCAAAACCCAAAAATGGCGCCACCCGCTATCGTGAGAACGGAACCCGGCAGCGCAAGCGCTGTTGCCGAGGCGTAGATAACCACGAAGAGCGGCGGCGCCCACGCCGAGTCGCTCAAGGCGTGACGACTTTCCATGAGCGCGTCGAGCGACAGGTAGGTTCCCACCGGCGTACCGCGTGCGACGAGCCACCCCGCAGCGAGAATCACAGCCAAGGATGCGAGCTTCACCACGGAACCCCATCGGCTTACTTGAGCCATCGCACCACTTTCCTGAGCCACTCCCCCGTTCTTCCGGCAAACCGCTCGCGGTAATAGCTGTCCGCGGCCCGTTTCACGCCTTCCACCATGGTGGGATAGGGATACACGATATGCGACAGCTGCGAGATCTTCATACGGGCGTTCATCGCCATGACCACGGGCAAGATCAGATCGCCGGCACCAGACCCGAGGACCGTTGCTCCGACGATTCGTCCATTCTTGCGCGTCACGATCTTGATGAACCCCTCTGTGTGTCCGTCGACTATGGCGCGATCCAGATCCGCAAATGGGTAGCGGTAGGTCTTCACCCGGTCAAACCGCTCCTGCGCCTCCAACTCCGTCAGACCCACGCGCGCCACCTCTGGGTCCGTGTACGTCACCCAGGGCACCGTGGCGTAGCTCGCCTTGCGCGGGAACGGAAAAAACGCGTTACGCAGGACGAGCTTCGCCTGGTACTCCGCGACGTGCGTGAACTGCAATCCGCCGGTGACGTCACCAGCCGCCCAGATACCCTTCACGTTCGAGCGCAAGGTGGCATCCACCTTCACCGCCCCACGATCCAGCCGCACGCCGATCTCTTCCAACCCGAGGCCGTCGGTGTTGGCTGGCCGCCCCGTAGCCACGAAGATCTCGTCGACCTCGAGAACGTGGCCCGCCCCGTCGGCGTCTCGCAGGTGCAGCGCCTTTGTGCCGTCCGCACCCCGAGTTACCCGCTCAACTCCATGCCCGACCCGTATCGCGATCCCCTCGGCCTCGAGCAGCTCGGCCATGAGGCGTCCGACGTCGGGATCTTCTCGCGGCAACAGGGTCGGCAGAACCTCGACAACCGTGACCGCCGCGCCCAACCGCCGATAGATCTGAGCGAACTCCAGCCCGATCGGCCCACCGCCCACCATCGCGATCCTGGCGGGAAGCTCGTCTTGGTCGAACGCGTTGGCGTGGGTCAAGAAGCCCGCCGTCTCCAAACCCTCGATAGGTGGCGCGCTCGGTAGTGCGCCGGTCGCGATCACGATACGCGAACTCTGCAGCACGCGGCCATCGACCGAGACTCTGTCCGGCGCCTCCAAACGCGCCGACCCGAACACCACGTCCACTCCCATCTTCCTGAAACGCTCGGGATCGTCGTGCTCTGCAACCCTCGCACGCACCGTCCGCATGCGCTCCATGACCGTCCTGAACGCGTGACCAGGCGATGCCCCCTCCAGACCGAGCGCGGCCGCGTGCCTCATCTGATGGGCGAGTTTCGCCGAGGCGATCAGCGCCTTGCTCGGCACACACCCGGTCCACAGACAATCACCGCCCAATGCCTCCCGTTCGACCAGCGCGGCTCGCAGACCGAGGCTCGCCGCTCCCGCAGCGGTGACGAGACCGGCGGTCCCTCCACCGATGGCAATCAGGTCGAACGGCGTCATTGTGGTCAATGAAACATATCGTTTGTCGAGGCGGTTCCCGGACAAGGTATCTAAGGGCGGTAGGGCGGTAAGGCGGTAGGGCGGTAGACACGGGCTGAGGCCGGGAGGCTTTCCGTCCTTCCTTCCGCCTACCGCCGTACCGCCTTGCCGCCCGTCGGGGCATGTTCCCCGCGCCCAACTGGCCGCAACGATCTCTGTCGGAACAGGGTCGGTACCTGGGTAAGGAAATGCGTCGTTCGCAAGACGCACTCCCACAGTTGAAACGGCCAGCGGGGCAGTTCGTTAAACGGCCCTCCGACGCCTACCGTAGCCTGTATCGGATTGGGCCAACGGAGGCGAAGCGCTCCTAGCAGCTGGGCGGGGTGCAGGAAGGAGTACGCCATCGACGGACTAGCCATGTAATGCTCCTCTATCGACCACTGGCTGAGCACAGAAGGAACAAGCCATCGGGGCAGGTGTCTGGCCCTCTCTGCCACTGGAATGCCGTCCAGGCGGGCCCCTAGGAGCTGGTGTGCCAGACAGACGGTGGATGCCACCCAACCCGCGTGCCGCCGGTCTCCCCTCAGCAAATACTCCCAATCAAAATCCTGGGGCAGAGATTCCAGCACCACGGCGATGTCGCACAGCCACAGGGCGCGGTACGCGCCATGGCGCAACATGTGTATGCACATGTATCGGAGATGATCTTCGGGTCCCAATATCCGCACGTCTACGTCGCCCAGCGGTACCAGCCGGGAGCGCTCGTAGACATCATCCAGCGAAGGGCGGTAGAGCTCGGGCAGACCCTTGTGCAAATCCACCACGACCGTCTCGGCCGCCGGAGCGGCAAGTGCGGCCACCGCGACCGCATACTGTTCCGGCCGAACGCACAGGTCGATGTCTCCATAGGGTCGCAGC
>JADFIT010000178.1 GCA_022566515.1 Gemmatimonadota bacterium | reverse complement strand
TAGAGGGCGGCGGGCAAATATTTCCCGCGGGTTTCAGCCTGGTCACACGCCGGGCACCGCAGCGTGTTTCCCGCGCGCCAGACCCACGACGATGTGGATTTCACTCGCGTGCAGCCGGAGATCCACCGCTTCAACCTGCCACGGGGAACCAATTCCAAGAATCTGGGCATAGAGGCCTTTGTCTCCCATGCCCCACAAGCCACACCGGGGTTGCTATCTTATCCACCGGAAACCCGGAAGAGCCTTCATTCTAGGGTTGTGACGCCAACGCCCGCACCACCGCGGCGATGCCGTCCACCACGCGAGTCATCCGATCGAAGTCGAGCTTGTCGATTGTATCCCCACTCGTGTGGTAGAACGGATTCCGAAAAGGCGCCGTATCCGTGATCATGATGGCTTTGAAACCGTGATGCCAGAACGAGGCGTGGTCCGACCAGGTGATCCCCGGTATCCAACTGGGGGAAGACACCCCCTGAGACGGGAATCCCCCATGCTCGCGGAACGCGCCGAGTGCCTGGCGCACCAAACCGCCGGAACCGAGGTTGCCGACGAATCCGACGAAGTCTCCGCGATCGGGGTAGAAGAAGCTGAACGGCGGCGGATACCGCTGGCTGCCGGGTTCGGTAGAGTAGTACCCGATCGTTTCCAGCGAAATCATCGCGACGATGTTCTCATCGCGCTCCGCCGAGCGCGCCGCGTAGACTCGGCTCCCCATCCATTCGGTATTGAAGAAGGGTGATTCTTCGTTCACGAAGAGGACAAAGCGCAGAGTACGTGCCGGACTCTCGGTGGCAAGGGCGGGTGCGAACATCCGGGCCAGTTCGAGCACGCCGGCGGACCCGCTCGCGTTGTCGTCCGCACCAGCCGTGCCCTCAACAGTATCGTAATGCGCGCCCACCACGACGATCTCGTCCGGTCGACTCGCTCCCGGGATTTCGACCTCGAGGTTGCGAAATAAAATGCCGCCGACCTCGAACTCCTGCGTTCGGACCTCGTACCCTAGTTCGACCAACACGCTGTCGATATACCGCTCGGCGTCCCGCAACGCCTCCAATTTGCCGTCATTGCGCTCACCAATCTCGGAAGAGAGTCGGTGGACGTGCGCCTCCAGTGCGTCACGGCGCTCCTGCTGCTCGGCGGTAAACGATTGGAGCGGCCCGACAAACGAGGTGCCCGGCATACGGATGACAAAACCCCAAACGCCCAATAAGAGGATCACGGCTACGGCTGCCAGAACGCCCCATCGCGCCGGACCTTCCCACAGCAAAGTGAGCGCGCTCAAGAAAATCCAACCGGGGAAGACCACGTCGAGAACGCCGGCAAATGTCACCGTACGGACCGGCGTGCCGCGGATCGAAGCTTCCGGGAAGGCCGAGAACCCGATTAGCGCGACCAGCACGAGAGCGACCCACAACGCCGGACGTTTCCAGACCTCGTGCCGCCGATCGAGCACGGCGCGCCCGTGTACACACCCGGCGGTCGCAGCAAACAGCACCACGAACAGCGCGGTCCACAGCAGGACGGGGGGCAGCGTGAGTGTGACTTCCCACCAGCGGAAGAAGATGCCCAGAGCCGCGATCCAGAAAACCGTCAGGCCCGTTCGGATCCACAGTCTGACCGACACAGCTTCCATCAGCGACTTCACATGGACGGTTCCATCAAATCCTACTCGAAAGCAACAGAATCAACCATGTGCACGCCGTTGGCAAGCGTCTTGTGCACCGGACAGCGCTGCGCCACCTGCCCGAGTCGCTTTCGTTGCGCGTCATCGAACGATCCACGGATCGTCACGTGCGACTGAATGCGTTCGATCCAACCGTCTGCCCTCTCGTCGCAGTCGACGCAATCGTCTGCGTGGACTCGGTCGAACTCGAGCTTCACATCGACGCCGTCTAGCGTAATCCCCTTGTGATTGGCATAGAGTCTGAGGGTAACGGCGATGCAGGCGGCGAGCCCCCCCAACAGCAGCTCGTATGGGTTCGCTCCGGTGTCGGTCCCGCCCACACTGATTGGTTCGTCTCCCCGCCAGGAAAACTGACGAGCCTGAATGTTTACGACGGTGCCTTCGCCAAGCTGAGCGGTTACAGTCGCCATTTCACTCTCCTAATGGACGATCAACTTCTCTCACCACAGTCTACATCTTTGCATTTCAACCATCTATCGACAGAAATGATGCGAAGAATTTACTGTGTGTCCTTACTCACTTGCATCTTGCAGATAAACCCCTATTATGCCCGCGTCTAAACGGCAACAGGCGTTCCCGCATACATGACTAGCCTTGTATTTGAAAACAAGATCGAACGGCCATCCCTGTACACCCTGCAAGTTATGATGCTTTCCGTATGAGGTCGATTTTCGACATCGTGCGGAGTTGGTTTCGCTCGCGCTCGCAGAAGACTACCCAGCATTCCGCACGCTCACGTGGGCCATCACGAACGCATGCCGAGGTCTCGGAAATCACGTCGGAGCTGCTGCAGGAGCTGAGATCGGCCCCGGAGAGCCGGGTGAAAGGTCTATTGTGGTCGCTGCCCCGGGTTGGCACTGGCGATCCGCAGCCGATGCTCAAGCATCAGGCAGAATCCCTCATGCGACTAGCGGAGAACGGATTCGCCTCCGGGATCATTCATTTGCCTACCGGCTCGGGCAAGACCCGAGTCGGTATCGAGATCATCGCCCATTGCCTGGAGGATCCCCAGGGGCGGGTGATCTGGGCGACTAGTGGCGTGAGCCTGTTGCGCCAGTCCGTCATTCGCCTGGTGGAAATGCTCGGCCGCTTCGACCGTGAACTGTCCGCGCAGTGGGCGGGCTCGGAGGAGGTGCAGCAAGAGACGCTGTTCGACGAGGCCGATGTGGTCTTCGTCACGCGCGACACGCTCACGAAGTGGCTCGCCCGCGCGGCGGATGGTCGCACGGTGGAAGATTCGTTGCGAACCGCGCTCACGGCGCGCAAAGGTTCACGCCGCGCTCGCAACGTCACGCTGATTTACGACGAATGTCACGAACTTGGGGCGAAGGGATTGCAGCGCGCATGGAGGAAGTTCGATGAACGTGTGCTCTCGCGTGGCAATGCGAACGAACGCTTCACCGTCATCGGTCTCAGTGCAACGCCCATGCCCACCTCCACGGACGCGCATAAGCTGCTTCAGGACTGCATCTTTCCGGTGTTGGAGGGGACGAGGACGCAGAAGGACTGGGACGTGCTCGTGCATCACAGCGAGAACACTCAAGCGCTGACGGACCTCAAGATTCTGTGTCCCATCAATCTATCGCTCCAGAAGTCCGGGTTTTTCGACATTCCCGATCGTCTGGTGTCGCGCGTCATTGACGAAGAAATTCCCGCAGGGGCGCTTCGCCGAGGGAACTCCTCGGAGAAGCAGTGGGCGCACGAGTTCTCGCTCGTCTTCAACCGGCGTGTGATGACGCATCCTGACATCCTCGATTTCCTGGCGGATCGAATCGCGCAGCGATTGCCGAAGATGGGCAAGACGATGCTGTTCTGTGCGTCGGTGGAGGCTGCGAACTACATCGTCGATCGGCTACGCCGGGACAAGCGGGTGGGCGAAGGGCTCGTGACCCTTGTGCACAGCCGGATGGAGGACAGCGAGATCGCTGAACTCGAAGAAGACGCGGACGATGAGATCCTGCGTCCCGAGACGCAGATTCAGGCGTTTCTCGACCGCGGCCATCAGCCATGTGTGATGGTGAATGTGGGGATGCTCACCACGGGATTCGACGATCCGAAGGTGCGATGCATAGTGCTCGCACGGCTCACCTTCAGCAAGAACCTCTTCTGGCAGATGATCGGCCGCGGTTTGCGCGGACCCTATGCTGGTGGCACGCCGGATTGCTACATCATCGATCCCATTCGACTCACGGACCGTTACGAGGTGTTCCAGGGCTACCGGCCGGATCTCGATCAGCGGGGCATCCCGCAAACCGATCTCGAGGATCGCAACAGCGCCATGCACGATCCGGCAGATATGGCGCCGTTGAGCTGCGAGCGCGAGCCGCCGCCCGAGTCCAACGTGGTCATTGATCGTTCAATTCGTTGGGGCGTGCGCCGGGCGCTTCATGCATTTCTCGTGGGCAAACACTTCAAGCTGGATGTGGTGAACAAAGCCCTCACTCATGTCCAGATCATTCACTCTGCCGATGGCACCACGAAGATCGCCGCAGTCGACGGCGAGGCGGGTACCGGGAGCCTGTACGCGATGCTCGAGACACATATTCGCAGCCTGGAGGAGAGGAATGGCCACGATCTTCCATGGCTGTATGGACTGCTCCCAACCCGCCTCGACGACATCGCTCGCAAGACATTCCTGCGCAAACTGCAAGTCATCCGCAAGCGAAAGATCACCTCGATCGACGCCTGGCACGAATACGAGCTGAAGCGCCTTTAAGCGGGCGTAGGAGTCAAACGTAAAGAGGTACCCAACTTTTGCCGATCCCCGATGAAGCGCCAGTCACCGGGACCACCGACCGTTCGTTCATTTGCGGTACCGCCGTTCGCTCTCCTCAATCGGAATGTCGTTGGCGCTCATGTCACGGCGGCGCATCAACCCCTCCTCATCGAACTCCCAGTGCTCGTTGCCATGAGTGCGATACCACTGGCCCGCCTCGTCGTGCCACTCGTACTCGAATCGCACCGATATCCGGTTGTCCGTGTACGTCCACAACTCCTTCATCAGCCGGTAGTCGAGTTCCTTCTTCCACTTTCTGGTCAAAAACTTCTTTATCGCGTCGCGACCCGTAAAGAACTCGTCCCGGTTGCGCCACACCGAATCAACCGTGTACGCCAGCGCCACACGCTCGGGGTCCCTGGAATTCCACCCGTCCTCGGCTGCCTGAACCTTCGCGCGTGCCGTCTCTTCGGTAAAAGGCGGGCGGATCTTGGTGGTCATGGCTCATCTCCTTCTATAACGCTCCGATGGATGAATCGTTGGGATCGAAACATGGCTGCGACCGCCCGCTGCCAGCGAGCGGCCGAAGCCATTGTCGATCATGCGGCGAAACGCGCGCAACGTGCTCAGTAGCTGGTCATCTTGGCAACCGCTTCCTCTGTGGTCCAAGTGGCGTTGGCGATGAATCTGAAGTTCGTCATGGCAGCAGCATTACCATCCCAGCCTGGGACTATCGCAGATGCCGTCGCATCCGTGACCACCGCGACCTCGAACCCCTGTTCCAACAGGTCCCTCAAGTGAGATTCGACGCATAGGTTACCCGACATACCAGCGAGTATCACCCGGTCTATGCCACGCTTCCGAAGCTGCAACACGAGGTCGTTGTTTTGCGGTCCATACACCTTGTGTGGGCTGGCGACCACGGTCTCGCCGTCGTTGATGTACTCCTTATACTGATCGAGCCAGTCTGCGCCGGAACCAGCGAATCCTGTCAGGTCGAGCGCTCCTGCTCTGTCAAACATCCCGATGTTGTGCATCAGAGCTTCCAATGCGCCCTCGAAATGCCAGCCATGGTCGGTCGGATAGTAGTAATGAGGTGAGATAAACACCTGTACTCCGCTCTCCTTTGCAGTCCTGAGCAGCGTTTCGAGATTCGGAACCGTGTTGTTCGCGAGAACACTTTGTCCCACAACACCCCAGGTCACCCCATCCGGGGACAGGAAATCGTTTTGCGGGTCCGTGATGACGAGGGCAGTGTTTCCTACGTCGAACTCCATGCCGGGATCGGGCAGTTGTGCTTGGGCATCAGCTACCCAAAGCAGTGTAGCCATGCCCATTGCCGTTCCGAAAATTAGGGAGCGTTTCATCTGATGATCCTCCTTCTTAGGTGTCATGATAGGTCCTTCTTAACGCAGCTTGGCTCTCATGTTCGGCCCTGGCAAACGCAAGAGCTATACCACCTGCGTCCTTGTCGGGAGGAAAGCGTATGATGCCTGGATATGGCGTCTACCGTGAGGTTGCTGCGACCAGATGTGTGAATCCGAGGCCGCATCGGCGCGACATTTCGCGCAGCTGCGAAATATCGCTTCCCCGCATGACCGAACGATCAGGAACCGCCGTTTGGCTTGCGGATTTCCAGCTTGTCCAATCGAGATCTGAGAGTACTCGGGTTCAGCCCGAGCCGCACCGCCGCTCCCTTCTTCCCTGCAACTTTCCAACTGCACTTCTCGAGCACACGCCGAATGTGCGCCCGCTCCACATCCTCTAGCGACTCACCCACCGTTGGCACCTCGCCGGCGGGGGCTACCCTCTCCAAAGCCCCCTCCAAGTTCAGCGACCGTCCTTGGGTGAGGATCACGGCGCGCTCGAGCACGTTCTGAAGCTCACGGATATTCCCCGGCCACTCGTACCTCTGAAGAGTATCCATCACCTGCTGCGAGATCACCGACACGTTGTTGCCAACGCTCCGGTTGAACCTGCCGACAAATAGCTCCACGAGGGCGGGGATGTCCTCCCTGCGCTCCCTGAGTGGCGGGATGGTGATGGGAAAAACGTTGAGTCGGTAGTAGAGATCGCTGCGAAAATTCCCGGCCGAAACAGCCTCTTGCAGATTTCGATTGGTGGCCGCAATCACCCGAACGTCGACTTTGACCGACTTCGTGCTTCCAACAGGATCAAACTCTCCCTCCTGCAGCACCCTGAGCAGTTTGGCTTGGAGTTCGAGGGGCAAGTCTCCGATTTCGTCGAGAAAGATGGTTCCGCCGTCCGCCAGGGCGAACCGTCCCAGCTTCTTGGCCAGGGCACCGGTGAACGCCCCCCTTTCATGCCCAAAGAACTCGCTTTCGACCAGGGACGAAGGCAACGCCGCGCAATTGACTTTGACCAGAGGACGGTCTCGTCGCGGGCTCAGGTCGTGGACGGCACGCGCAACAGGCTCCTTCCCCGTTCCTGTCTCACCCAGAATCAGAACCGTCGCATGTGTCGGCGCAACTTGCTCGATCTTGTGCAGAACCTGCTGCAGAGCAGAGCTGCCTCCGATCATTTCCGTGAAATTGTGGTTGAGTTTTACCTCTTCCTTTAGATAGGCATTCTCGGCCGCAAGCTGGTCTTTCAGGGCCTCGAGCTGGGACATCGCCTGCGCCAGAGCCTCCTCGGCAAGTTTGCGCTCCGTGATGTCGCGAAAGGTGACCACGGCGCCGACGAGTCCCCGTTCGTCGTCATGAATAGGGGTGCTGACGTATTCCACGG
>JADFIT010000037.1 GCA_022566515.1 Gemmatimonadota bacterium | reverse complement strand
CGTGCCGACGAGCTGGCAGCAGCCCGTCCTGACCGGCGAGTTCACAGCTCTCGGTGTGACCCGGCTGCTGGAAGCCGTGCGGTTGGCCCACCCCAGGGCCCGGTTCTACCAGGCGAGTTCGTCAGAGATGTTCGGGAAGGTTCGGGAAACTCCGCAAGACGAGTCCACGCCCTTCTACCCCCGCTCGCCCTATGGAGTGGCGAAGGTGTACGGACATTTGATAACTGTGAACTACCGGGAGTCCTACGACCTGTATGCCGTGAGCGGTATCCTCTTCAACCACGAATCACCGCGGCGCGGCCTCGAGTTCGTCACGCGCAAGGTTTCGGACGGCGTGGCCCGGATCAAGCTCGGGCTGTCCGAAGAGTTGCGGCTCGGAAACCTGGATGCCAAGCGGGACTGGGGGTTTGCCGGCGATTACGTGGATGTGATGTGGCGGATGCTGCAACAGCCGAAACCGGAAGACTATGTGGTGGGCACGGGTGTGGCTCACTCGGTGCGTGATCTTGTGAAGCTCGCTTTCGCCCATGTTGATCTGGATTGGGAAGAATACGTCACGGTCGATCCCCGGTTCGTGCGGCCGGCGGAGGTGGAATCTCTTCTCGCGAACCCGGCCAAGGTTAGACGCGTGTTGGAGTGGGAGCCGACGGTGTCGTTCGAACAGATGGTACGAATGATGGTGGATGCGGACATCGAACGGCTACGGGTCAAGAGTTGAGAGTTCTGGTTACCGGCGCCGACGGATTTGTGGGATCTTGGCTGGTGCCCCACCTGAAGGATTCGGGACACACGGTCGTCGCTGCGGTTCGTTCTCAGGAAGCCTCCCAGGAAACACTGCACCGTCGCGAACGTCTCTCTGCTGCCGAACGGCTTACCAGTTTGGAGCTGTCGAGCGACGAATCCGTCGCCGCGCTCATGGAGGAGGAGTTCGACGCGGTGGTCCACCTGGCCGCGATCGCATCAGTTTCAGAAGCTGCTCGCGATACTGTGCGCGCATGGGAGGTCAATACGCTGGGCACCGTTCGGCTGGCGGAGCATTTGTCGCGGCGGTCGAGGGGCGGATCGAAACCGATATTGCTCTTTGTGTCGACCGCGGAGGTCTATGGAGGTGGGTCCCAAACGCCCCGGCGTGAGACCGATCCGGTAGATCCTGTTTCGTCCTATGCGGCGAGCAAGCTTGCGGCGGAGATCGCCGTGATGGAGGTGCGCCGGCGAACCGGCCTTCCGACGATCGTAGCGCGGTCGTTCGGGCACACGGGTCCGGGGCAGACTTCCAGTTTCGTGGTTCCCGCTTTTGCCAAGCGATTGCTGTTGGCGAAACGCATAGGAACTCCTGTCGTGGAAGTTGGCAACTTGGAGCCGGTGCGCGAGTTCCTGCACGTGGCAGACGTGGTGGAAGCCTACCGTCTCTTGCTGGAACGTGGCGAGCCGGGCGAAACCTACAATGTGGCGTCTGGCACCGGAGTTTCCCTCCACGACGTATTCATGAAGCTGGCCGACGCGGCAGGACACCGCGCAGTGCCGGAAACCGATAGCTCTCTCATGCGGCCGGTGGACGTTGCCTATCTGGTGGGAGACAGTGAGAAGATCAGGGAAGCTGTCGGATGGACTTCCAAGATTCCCTTGGAGCAGACACTGGCTGAGGTCATCGATGCCGAAAAGAACTGATCTCGAGAAAATCCTGCTGCTCGGGTCCGGGCCCATCATCATTGGGCAAGGTGCCGAGTTCGACTATTCCGGCACCCAAGCGGTGAAGGCCCTGAAGGAAGAGGGATACCAGGTGGTGCTGGTCAACTCGAACCCAGCCACCATCATGACCGACCCCGAGGTGGCCGACCGTACCTACGTGGAGCCGGTCACCCCCGAATGGGTGGCACTGGTCATCGAAAAAGAACGGCCCGACGCGTTGCTTCCCACCATGGGTGGACAGACAGCCCTCAACGTCGCCATGGCTCTGCACGAGGACGGGACCCTCGCGAAGTACGGCGTGGAACTCATCGGAGCCAGCGAGCGGGCCATCCGCATGGCGGAAGATAGAAAAGAGTTCGGGGCCGCGATGACCCGTATCGGACTCCAGGTTCCACCGGGCGAGGTGGCAACGTCGAGAGATGAGGCGTTGGAGGTGGTGGCGAACACCGGCTACCCGGCCATCATCCGCCCGTCATTCACCCTCGGCGGCACCGGCGGGGGCATCGCATACAACCGGGAAGAATTCACCACCCTCATCGATCGCGCCCTCGACCTTTCACCCACGCGTTCGGTGCTCATCGAGCGCTCTGTGTTGGGCTGGAAAGAGTTCGAACTGGAGGTGATGCGCGACGGCGAGGACAACGTCGTCATCGTCTGTTCCATCGAGAACCTGGATCCGATGGGCGTTCATACCGGGGATTCGATAACGGTCGCGCCGGCCATGACGCTCACCGACCGGGAATACCAGAAGATGCGCGATGCGGCTATCGCGATCATCCGCGAGGTGGGTGTCGCGGCCGGAGGATGCAACATCCAGTTCGCCGTGGACCCGGAGAACGGCGAGATGCTGGTGATCGAGATGAATCCGCGCGTGTCCCGCTCCTCGGCCCTGGCGTCCAAGGCCACGGGTTTCCCCATCGCCCGTATCGGAGCCAAACTCGCCGTGGGGTACGCGCTGCACGAACTGCCGAATGACATCACCAAGCAAACTCCGGCATCATTCGAGCCGGTCCTCGACTATGTGGTGGTGAAGTGCCCGCGGTTTGCCTTCGAGAAATTCCCCGCCGCCGACCGCACGCTCACGACACAGATGAAGTCCGTAGGAGAGTCCATGGCCATCGGGCGGACGTTCAAGGAGGCGTGGCAAAAAGGTCTCCGGGCCCTGGAGATCGACCGTAGCGGGTGGACGATCGGAACAGCCAAAGACGACGGACTTCCTTCGGAGGAGCTGGAGGATCTGCTGCACGCGCTGCACACACCGTGCGCGGAGCGGGTGTTTCAGATCAAGCGGGCCATGATGGCGGGAATTCCCGACAGTGAAATCCATCGAATCACCGCCATCGATCCATGGTTCCTGTCACAGTTTCGAGAATTGGTTGACGCCGAAGAGACATTCCGGGCTGCGCCCGAGATCGACTATACGTTGCTTCGCCGCATGAAGCGCATGGGCTTCTCGGACGACCAACTGGCCGGCCTCCGCGGCGTGACGGAAGAAGATATGCGCCGGCAACGCTGGGAGATGAATCTCCACCCGTGCTACAAGGTAGTGGACACGTGCGCCGGTGAATTCCCCTCGGCCACACCGTATCTCTACTCGAGCTACGACGACGAGAACGAGTCCGAGGCGTTTGGCGATCGAGGCGTTGTGATCCTCGGAAGCGGTCCCAACCGGATCGGACAGGGAGTCGAGTTCGATTACTGCTGCGTGCGCGCCGGACTCGGATTGAGGGCCCTGGGCTATCGCACCATCATGATCAACTCCAACCCCGAGACAGTATCGACCGATTTCGACATCTCAGACAAGCTGTACTTCGAGCCGCTCACGTTCGAGGACGTGCTCGAAATCGTACGGTTCGAGCAGCCCAAAGGAGTCATCGTCCAACTCGGCGGCCAAACTCCACTCAAGCTCGCCAAGAAGCTGGAGGAAGCCGGCATCCCGATACTGGGAACCAGTCCGGATGCGATCGATATCGCAGAGGATCGGAGGCGCTTTGAGGAGCTGGCGCGACGCCTGGGCGTAGCACAGCCTCCCAGCGGCACCGTGACCGAGGTGGATGACGCGGTGATCGTGGCTGAACGCGTGGGCTATCCCGTTCTGGTTCGTCCGTCTTATGTGCTCGGAGGACGGGCCATGGAGATCGTATACGACGAGCCGTCGCTGCGGGATTACTTCCGCAATGCAGTGAGCGTCTCGCCCCACCACCCGGTGTTGATCGACAGCTTCCTGGAAGATGCGTTCGAAGCCGATGTGGATGCCCTGTGCGATGGAAAAGAGTGCATCATCGGCGGCGTCATGCAACACATTGAAGACGCCGGTGTCCACTCCGGCGATTCCGCCTGCGTGCTGCCTCCGTATCTCATCGACGACAAGCACGTGGAGCAGATGCGGCGCCACACGAGGGAATTCGCCAAGGCGCTTGGCGTCGTCGGTCTCATCAACGTGCAGTATGCCATCAAGGACGGCGTGGTATACGTTCTCGAGGTCAACCCTCGTAGCTCCCGCACCGTCCCGTTCGTCAGCAAGGCAACCGGCGTGCCGCTGGCCAAGCTCGCGGCTGCCGTGATGGTGGGGCATACGCTGGAACAGTTGGGAGTCGTCGACGAGACCCCGGCACCGTACGTGGCCGTGAAAGAAGCGGTCTTCCCGTTTACCAAGTTGCCGGGCGTGGACACGCTACTCGGGCCCGAAATGCTGTCGACCGGTGAGGTGATGGGTATTGCCGACAGTTTTGGAATGGCATTCGCCAAGGCGCAGAGTGGCGCCTCTGCCGAGTTGCCGCTGAGTGGGGCCGTCTTCGTGTCGGTCAATGATTCCGACAAGCATACGGTCACGCCTATCGTGCGCCGGTTCCACGAAATGGGCTTTCGCATATTGGCCACATCCGGCACCGCCCGGCATCTAACTGCAAAGGGCATTCCCGCAGAGCCGGTAAAGAAAGTGTCCGAGGGTCGCCCGCACGTGGCGGACCTCATCTTGTCCGGCGAGGTGCATCTGCTCATCAATACACCTCTCGGCAAACTCACTCAACAAGACGACTACGTATTGCGACGCACCGCCCTGCAGCACGGCATACCATACACCACGACCATATCGGCGGCGAGCGCGGCGTGTGACGCGATCCTGGCACGGCGCAGTCGCAAAGGTACGGTCCGCTGCTTGCAGTCATGGTATGAAAGCCGGCCGGAAGCCAACCGCTGGACAACCTCGGGGGTCGATCTCTTCTCCACCGTGCCCCAATCCTCCGCGAAGTGAAAGAGGAACACCGGAAGGAGTTACGGGAGCGGCTGGGTGATTCTGTTACGTTTGGCACCGAGTTGGCCGGACTTACGACCTATCGCATCGGTGGGCCGGCAGCCGCACTGGTAGAGCCGGCCGACATTGCTCAGCTTTCGCTGGTCTTGCAGCTCGCTGCACAGATGGCTCTCCGGTGGATGGTGTTGGGATTGGGGTCCAATATTCTCCTTCCCGATGGCGGGTTCGAAGGGATCGTGATCCGGATGGGAAAGGCCATAGCGGGGGTGAAGCGTGAGGGCCCGGAGAGCCACCTGTGGACGGTAGGCGCGGGCTTTCCCACGCCCCTGTTGGCGAGGCGAACCGCCACCGCAGGCCTGCGTGGCGTGAACCGGCTGGTGGGTGTTCCCGGGACGGTGGGTGGCGGAGTGTTCATGAATGCCGGCGCACACGGGCAGGAGTTCAAAGACGTGGTGAGTTGGGTGGATGTGGTCGCGACAGACGGAACCGTCTCCCGCACCTCGGGCAAAGATATATCGTGGCGCTACAGATCCAGTGGTCTGGACTCGGTGGTGGTGGCGGTTCAACTGTCACTCGCCCCGGCGGAGCCCGGGATCTTGCGGCGGGAGCTGACGGAGCATTTACGATGGCGGAAGAGAGGAACACCATTCGACCAACCCTGCTGCGGCTCAGTTTTCCGTAATCCAGAGTGCGGCGCGGTGACGTCGGGAGCGGCGGAGATCCCGATGCCGTGCACCGCCGGTCGG
The DNA here is from genome assembly GCA_022566515.1 of Gemmatimonadota bacterium. Classification (GTDB taxonomy): domain Bacteria; phylum Gemmatimonadota; class Gemmatimonadetes; order Gemmatimonadales; family GWC2-71-9; genus B3T1B10. Next base: position 20,951 of record JADFIT010000037.1, on the reverse strand, counting down.
CTGATCGACAGCGCGGGACTCAAAGGATACCGGGTAGGTGGAGCCGAGGTGTCGAGCAAACACGCCAATTATATCGTGAATGCCGGCGGTGCCACGGCCGCCGACGTCCGAGCGGTGATCGATCATGTGCGCGATGTCGTGTTCGAGCGTTTCGGCATCGAACTCGAGCTCGAGGTCAAGATTATCCATGGCTGACTACTTCGTTCACGAGAGTTCCTACGTCGACGACGGCGCGGTGATTGGGAAGGGCACCAAGATCTGGCACTTTTGCCACATCATGTCTGAGGCGCAAATCGGCGATGGGTGCAGCATCGGGCAGAATGTCGTGGTGATGCCCCGCACGAAGATCGGAAACAACGTCAAGATTCAGAACAACGTCTCGATTTACGAGGGCGTGATTCTGGAGGACGACGTGTTTTGCGGTCCCTCGTGCGTCTTCACCAACGTCAGCACACCGAGGAGCCACGTCAGCCGGAAAGCCGAGTATCGAGAAACACTGGTCCGCCGCGGCGCGTCGATCGGTGCCAACGCAACGGTGGTCTGCGGCAGCACGCTGGGAGAATACTCGTTCATCGGCGCCGGAGCCGTCGTCACCTCGGATGTACCGGCGCACGCTCTCATGGTGGGAGTGCCGGCACGTCGCGTGGGTTGGATGTGTCGCTGCGGTGAACGACTGAACCTTGCGGGCGGCCGGGCCCGGTGTGACCGCTGCGGTTCCGGCTACCGCGAAGAGAGAGGGCAGCTCCGGGCCGATTGACCTCGCCGGCCGGCCTCGATAAGTTTTTGTCCCACTTACACTTGGAAGAAATATGCCGGTACCGCTGCTGGACCTGAAGGCTCAGTTTCAATCGATCAAAGAGGAGACCATGACGGCCGTTCTCGAAGTGATCGAGAGCCAGCGGTTCATCATGGGCGAACAGGTCGGCGAACTGGAACAGGCAATCGCCTCGCTCTCTGCGGCGGAGCACGGCATAGCATGTGCCAGCGGTACCGACGCGCTGTTGCTTCCGCTCAAGGCACTCGAGCTGGCGACCGGCGACGAAGTCATCACCACCCCGTTCACGTTCTTTGCCACCGCCGGCGCCATCGCCAACTCCGGGGGCAAACCGGTGTTCGTCGATATCGATCCGGATACCTTCAACATCGACCCCGACGCCGTCGAAGCCGCGGTCACATCCAGAACCCGTGCAATCGTTCCGGTCCACTTGTTCGGCCAGATGGCGCCCATGAAGCGATTGCAAGCGGTGGCCGAACGGCACGACCTGCGGATCATAGAGGACGCCGCCCAGGCGATCGGCGCCCGGCAGAAGATCGGTGGGGAGTGGCGCATGGCAGGTGAGTTGAGCTGGGCGAGCGCATTTTCCTTTTTCCCCAGCAAGAACCTCGGTTGCTGGGGCGACGGCGGCATGACGGTCACCAACGACGGCGAACTCGCCGCGCGGCTGCGGTTGTTGCGCACCCACGGCGGCGCCAAGCAATACCACCACGAGGAAATCGGTACCAACAGCCGCTTGGACACGTTGCAGGCCGCCGTGCTCTTGGCCAAAGTGAAGCACCTGCGTGACTGGGCCGACCGACGCCGCAAGCAGGCGGCGGCGTACGACGCGGCGCTCGGCGCAATCGAGGGCGTAACGGTGCCCCCCGTGCACGACGGGAATGAGCATGTCTATCATCAATACACGATTCGCGCCGCTCGGCGCGACGACCTCAAAAAACACGTCTCCGACTTGGGAATCGGGTGCGCCGTCTATTATCCGAAGCCGCTCCACCTCCAGCCGTGTTTTTCGGAGTTCGGCTATCGTGAGGGCGACTTTCCCGAGGCCGAACGGGCCTCCCGGGAAGTATTATCGCTTCCTGTGTATCCGGAATTGACGCAGCCGCAGCGAGAGAGCGTCGTGAACGCGATTCGAAAGTTCTACCAATGAGCAGAGTTCGTATTGCAGTGATCGGCGCCGGCAACTGGGGCAGAAATCATGTCCGCACCCTCGTCTCGATGCCCGACGTGGAGCTGGCGGCGATTTGTGACACCGATAGCGAACGCCGGGCCGAGTTGGCGCGACAGTATCAGGGTGTCCTGGTAACGGATTCACTGGACCAGGCTCTCGACGGCGTCGATGGGGTCGTCGTGGCCACGCCCGTCATCTCCCATGCGCGGGTAGCGAGGGAGGTGTTGAGGCGCGGCCTGCCTACGCTGATTGAAAAACCGATGGCGCTGTCGGTGGACGAGGCGGAAGATCTGTGCCGTTTGGTGGACGAAACAGGCGTTCCCGTCGTGGTCGGTCACCTTCTGGTATTCCACCCGGCGGTAGAGTACCTGCGGCAGATGATAGCGGCGGGCGAGCTGGGGTCCGTCTATTACCTCTACAGTCAGCGAACGAACCTGGGACAGGTTCGACCGGACGAGAACGCCCTGTGGAGCTTCGGGCCCCACGATGTGTCGGTTGCCTTGCAGCTGCTGGAGGAGAGACCCGTCCGCGTGGCGGCCCACGGCAAGAGCTACATACAGCCCGGCATCGAGGACGTCGTGTTTCTCCTCCTGGAGATGAATTCCGGGACGATGGTCCACGTGCAGATGTCTTGGTTGGATCCCCATAAGGCGCGCCGGCTGACCGTTGTGGGGTCGCGTAAGATGGTAGTGTTCGACGACATGCAGGCCCGGGAAAAGGTCAAGGTGTACGACAAGGGGGTGGACCGTCCGCCGGACTACGGCTCGTATGGCGAGAGTCTCGCCGTGCGGGAGGGGGATATAGTGATTCCCCGGATACCCAACATCGAACCCCTCAGAGCAGAGTTGAATCATTTCGCCGCGGTGGTTCGCGGCGAGGAGTCGCCCCGATCGGGGGTTCGCGAGGGCCTGGAGGTGGTGCGGATTCTGGCTGCGGCGTCTGAATCACTGTTGGATGGGGGCAGGGTGATCGAGCTGGAACAGACAGGGGTGAGTACCGAATGACACCGGCCGAGATCCTGATCGCCAAGGCGGCGGACAGAAGCGCCGTGTTCGGCGTCGTGGGGCTCGGCTATGTGGGGTTACCTCTCGCCGTCGAGCTGGCAAGCGCAGGATATCGCGTCCTCGGGTTCGACATCAACGAGAAGGTCGTGGACGCGGTCAACGCCGGACGGTCGCATGTGGGAGACGTACCTTCGGAGATGCTGGCCCGATTCACGGCCGGCGGCGGCATCACCGCCACCACCGACATGTCGCGGATGCCGGAAGCCGACGTCGTATCCATCTGCGTTCCAACACCCCTCTCCAAGACCCGTGACCCCGACGTCTCGTTCGTCATGGCGGTGGCGAAATCGCTGGGCAAGACCGTTCGGGCCGCGCAGGCTATCGTCTTGGAGAGCACCACCTACCCGGGCACGACACGGGAACTGCTGCTGCCCCGGCTCCAGGAGCACGGGCTCGAAGTGGGGAAGGACTTTTTCCTCGCGTTCAGCCCGGAACGGGTGGATCCAGGCAACTCCGAGTGGCGAACCCGCAACACGCCCAAGGTGCTGGGGGGCGTGACGGAGACGTGCCAGCGGGTGATCCTGGCGCTCTACGAGCCGGCGTTCGACAGTCTGGTGCCTGTCTCCTCGCCCGAGGTGGCGGAGCTGACGAAGCTCTTGGAGAACACGTTCCGCAGCGTGAACATCGGGCTGGCCAATGAAATGGCGATCGTGTGCGACAAGCTCGGTGTGGACGTGTGGGAGGTCATCGAGGCGGCGGCCACCAAGCCCTTCGGGTTCATGAAGTTCACGCCGGGCCCCGGCCTGGGAGGCCACTGCATCCCCATCGATCCACACTATCTCGCATGGAAGATGCGGGGGCTCAACTACAAGACGCGCTTCATCGAGGTGGCCGGCGAGGTCAACTCGGAAATGCCGGCGTTCTGGGTGCGGAAGGTGGTGGAGAAGCTCAACAACGAAGCCAAGGCGGTCCGGGGATCGAAGATATTGGTGGTGGGTGTTGCGTACAAGAAGAATGTAGATGACGTGCGCGAGAGCCCTGCTCTGGACATCATACGGCTCCTCCTGCAACAGGGCGCAGCGGTGCGCTATCACGATCCGTTCGTACCGGAGATTCGCGAGAGCGATCTCTCCCTCGATTCCGTCGGGCTCACCGCCGAGGATGTGCATGCCGCAGACTGTGTGGTGCTGGCGACCGACCATTCGAATCTCGACTACGAGATGTTGTGTGCCGAATCGCGAGCCGTAGTGGACACGCGCAACGCGCTGAAGTGCGGAGGATGATGTGAATGTTGCTGTGATAGGGACAGGTTACGTGGGGTTGGTAGTGGGCGCCTGTTTGGCCAAAACGGGAAACAGCGTCATTTGCGCCGACGTAGACGGTGAGAAGATCAAGCAGCTCAAAGACGACCGCATTCCCATCCACGAGCCGGGGCTCGAGCCACTGGTAGCCGAAAATCAGGCTGCCGGCCGCCTCACTTTCACGACCGATGTGGGAGCCGCGGTGGCAGCGTCAGAGATCGTGTTCATCGCGGTGGGCACTCCTTCCGATGAGGACGGCTCTGCCGATCTGCAGCACGTGCTCAGCGTCGCCGAGACCATAGGCGACAACATGAACTCCCCGAAGGTAGTCATTACGAAGAGCACCGTGCCGGTGGGCACGGCGGAAAAGGTTCGCGCCGCGATCGCCGCGCGGACGTCCACCAGTTTTCATGTCTGCTCGAATCCGGAGTTTCTCAAGGAAGGTGCGGCCGTCGACGACTTCATGAAGCCGGACAGGGTGGTGGTGGGAGTTGAATCCGAGGAAGCGACGAAAATTCTCACCGAGCTCTACGGCCCTTTTGTCCGCACCGGCAACCCTCTCATCTTCATGGATGTGCGTTCGGCGGAGCTGACCAAATACGCTGCCAATGCCATGCTCGCGACGCGCATTTCGTTCATGAATCAAGTGGCCGAGCTGTGCGAGAAGGTGGGAGCCGATGTGAATCTCGTGCGGAAGGGTGTCGGCTCCGACAGCCGCATCGGTCCGGCGTTCCTGTTTCCCGGCCCCGGGTACGGTGGCTCCTGCTTTCCGAAAGACGTTCGCGCGTTGCTGAAAACGGGCGCCGAAGTGGGCGTGTCTCTCGATCTTCTGGAATCTGTGGAGATCGTGAACGAGCGCCAGAAACAGAAGCTGTTGGGCAAGGTGAAGGATGCGTTGGGCGGCGACATATCCGGAAAGTCGGTCGCCGTATGGGGCCTTGCCTTCAAGGCCGAGACCGACGACATGCGTGAGAGCCCGGCGATTCCCCTCATCGAGGGCCTGTTGGATGCCGGGGCGAAGGTGCGTGCCTACGATCCGGTGGCGGAAGGCAACGCAGAGAGGATTTTTGGCGAGCGAATCGACTACGGGAAGAACGAATACGACGTCTTGGACGGCGCCGACGCGCTGGTCATCGTCACCGAGTGGCTGGCGTTCCGGAATCCCGACTTCGGCAAGATGAAGACGTTGATGCGGCAACCCGTGATCGTAGACGGTCGCAATCTCTACGAGCCCGCCAAGCTCAGAGATATGGGGTTCACCTACCGGGCGTTCGGGAGACCCTGAGTGCGAGTTCTCATTACCGGAGCCGCCGGGTTCTTGGGGTCGCATTTGGTAGACCGCTTTCTCCGGGACGGCCACGCAGTGGTCGGCATGGACAATTTCATCACCGGATCGAAAGACAACTTGCGGCACCTCGACGACTGCGCCGACTTCGAGTTTCTCGAGCAGGACGTCTCGAAGTTCATCGAGGTCGAAGGAGAGCTGGACGGGATCCTCCACTTCGCCTCGCCGGCCAGCCCCATCGATTATCTGGAGCTGCCCATTCAGACACTCAAAGTCGGGTCGCTGGGAACACACAACGCTCTCGGACTGGCCAAGGCAAAGGGCGCTCGGTTCTTCTTGGCCAGCACCTCGGAAGTGTACGGAGACCCGTCGGTGCACCCTCAACCCGAAACGTACTGGGGCAACGTGAATCCCATCGGTCCCAGGGGTGTGTACGACGAGGCGAAGAGGTTTGCCGAAGCGATGACGATGGCGTACCACCGCTACCACGGGCTCGATACCAGGATCGTCCGGATCTTCAACACCTACGGCCCCCGCATGCGTCCGGGTGATGGCCGCGTGGTATCCAACTTCATCGTGCAGGCGCTGCAGGGAAAACCGCTCACCGTTTACGGTGACGGATCTCAGACACGTTCGTTCTGCTATGTAGACGACCTCATCGAGGGCATCTATCGTCTGTTCCAGGACGGTGGCGCAGACCCCGTCAACATCGGCAACGACGGCGAATTCACGGTGAGCGAACTCGCCGAGATGGTGGTTGGACTGGTTGGTGGTGATTCGAAGATCGTGATTGAGCCGCTGCCCGTCGACGATCCGAGGCAGCGGCGGCCGGATCTTTCGGTTGCCAGGAGAATGTTGGGTTGGGGGCCCACCATTACTCTCGAGGAGGGTCTCGGGAAGACGATACACTATTTCCGGGAAGTGGTGGCCCCATGATGCACGTGCTGATCACCGGTGCAGCCGGGTTCATAGGGTCTCACGCGTGCCGGGCGTGCCTGGGGCGCGGCTGGCGGGTGACGGGGATCGACAACTTCGACCCGTTCTACGATCGAGCCATAAAGGAACAGGCGATTGCAGGCTTGCATGAGGAATCTGGATTTCGCTTCGTCGAGGGCGACATACGCGACGGCACCGCGGTGTGCGGGGCGCTGGAAGGGACGGGGACGGGGGCGGGGGCGGGGGTGGACGTGGTGTTGCACCTTGCCGCCCGGGCGGGCGTTCGTCCGAGCATCGAAGATCCCGACGGGTACGTCTCGGTGAACGTGTGTGGAACCGCGACGCTGCTCGAAAGCTGCAACAAGGCGGGCGTCAAGCGATTCGTGTTTGGCTCATCCTCCTCGGTGTATGGGGATTCGACTCCGGTTCCGTTCAGTGAGGATGCGGAGGCAATGGATCCCATATCCCCTTACGCGGCGACGAAACGAGCCGCCGAGCTGCATTGCAAGGTGTACACCCATCTACATGATTTTCGCATCGCCGCGCTACGATTCTTCACGGTGTACGGTCCGCGGCAGCGTCCCGATTTGGCTATCCACAAGTTCGCCCGGCTCATGAGTACCGGCGCACCGATCGTGCAGTTCGGCGACGGGTCTTCGGAGCGCGATTACACCCACATAGAGGACATCCTACAGGGGACGCTTGCCGCCATTGACTGGGTCATGGAGGACGCCCCCGCTTTCGAGCTGTTCAATCTTGGCGAGTCGAAGACGGTTCGTCTCAGTTATCTGATCGAACTGATCGCCGGTGCCCTGCGGGTTGAGCCCAAGGTCGAAATTCGGCCGGCTGCCCCGGGCGATGTGCGGCGCACGTGCGCCGATATCACCAAGGCAAGACGCGTGCTCGGATACGATCCGAGTATGTCGATCGAAGAGGGGATACGGCGGTTCGTAACTTGGTATAATGCTACCTATGGATGTCCGGCCTGAGAATCTCGTAGCGCGCGCAAAGGAGCACTTCGAGCTCCGGGACTATTACGGGTGTGTCCATCTCTTGGAGGAGGTCATCCGGGAGGGGCGGGCGTATGCCGATGCCCACCATCTCATGGGCCTGGCTCTCCACCTGTTGGGCCGCTCGGAAAAGGCCCTCGAGTCGTTCGGCGCCGCCCTGGAGCTGAATACTCTATACCACGAAGCCCACGTTCACCGTGGTATCGTCCTCAACGAGTTGGGCCGCACATCCGAGGCCGAAGAGGCGTTCAGGAAGGCGGCGGTGGCACGAGGTACGGAACGGAACGGCATTCCGGGCCATCATGCGGCTAAGCTGGCCAACCAGCACGCCAGCCTCGGCGATGCCTACGCAGAGGTGGGAGCGATGGGCGAAGCCATCGACCAGTACCGCACCGCCCTCAACCTCGGACCCACCTTTCACGACCTCAGGTACCGCCTCGCCAGGATGCTCCTGGAGGTGGGCAGATCGCTGGAGGCACTGGAAGAGTTGGAAACGCTGGCGGCGGCGAAGCCCGACGCCCTCAACATCCACGGCACCCTTGGCTTGGCCCACTACGTTGCAGGGGAGACCGGGCGCGCAAAGGAGATCTGGACCAAAATCCAAGAGCAACACCCCGACGACAGTCGCGTGCGAGCCTACCTGGCCATGCTCGAGCGGGCGCATGAAGAGGATTGAGGTGCTGGCGCTGGCAGCCGCCGCGCTGCTGGGAACGGGCTGTGCCGGTGCCGCAGCCGATCACGAAGCGCTGGGCGACGAGGCGTACGTGGAACGCCGGTACGACGAGGCTCTGGCGGAGTTCCAGGTAGCCTTGCGGCAGGGGTCGTCGGGTGGAGACCTGCGATGGAAAGCCGCTATGGCCGCCCTCAATGCACGCGAATTGGGTGAGGCCGTGATTCAGTTCCGAGCGCTGGCCGACGAAGATCCCCCCCGGCGCGTGATTGCGGCAGACGGGTTGGAGCGGGTCGCTCGGGCGGCCAGCCTCGAGGGCAACGGCGCGGCGCTCCAGGCCGCCTTGGATGCCAGGCGGGCGGTGGCGCCCGGCAGGGGGCTGCGGACGTTCGCCCTGGAGGTGGCCGTTGGTTTGGGCGAAGATCTCAGCCCGGACGAGGCACTCTCGGTCGCCGCCTCGGCGCCCGACGCCAGGTTGCAGGACTCCCTGATGTATGGGTATGGCGTTGCGCTGGCGCGCCTCAACAGGTGCGAGGAGGGGATCCCGGTTTTCGAGAGCTTGCTGCGCCGGCGCCGCGAACTCTCGATTCAATCACAGGCACGCGTTCGAGCGGCGAATTGCGCCCTCGGCTTGGGGCGGAGGGAGCACAATCGTGGGTCTCCCGACGAAGCGGAAAAGTGGTTCTGCCGGACGATCGAGTTGGGGAATAACAACTATGCGGCCCGCGTGGCGTACCTTGGCCTGGGAGATGTGTGGTTCTCCCGTGGCGATTACATGGGGGCGAGGGAAGCCTTTCAGAAGGCAAGGGCAGGTGCGAGCCCTACGGACTCTATCTACCATAGGGCGAGCAGGAGCCTGGACCGGCTCAGAGGCTTTGATCGTTTTCAACCCCTGGAACCGACTCACAACAGGCGGTGTTAGAGTACCTCATGCGACAGAGATTATTCCGTTGGACATGCATATGCGCCCTGGCAGGGTGCTCCGGTGGTTTTAATCCTTTACGGTATTCCTCGTCTCAGGAGTTGCTTGCCGATTCGGAGGAACGCTTCCGCCGGGGAGATTGTGGCAATGCGGCTCTCGGTTTTCGCCGGGTCACGACCCAACTGCCCGTGCGCGACAGCCTGGGCGTGCGGGCCAGATTCCTCTTGGCCGAATGTCACTTTGCCACGGCGGAGTTTCTGGAAGCTGCCAGACAGTTCCGTCGCGTTGCCAACGAGGCGCCCACCCATCCCCTGGCGCGGCGCGCGCTGCTGCGGGCCGGCGATTCCCAGGCCCGGTTGTGGACGCAACCCGAATTGGATCCTACCTACGGCGAGGTGGCCAAGGTCACGTACGAGGAGGTCATCGCTCGGTACCCTAGGACCGCGGTGAGCAACCGGGCGAGTCTCAAGCTCGCGGCACTCGCCGAGCGATTTGCGGAGAAGGAATACAAGAACGGAAACCACTATTTCCGCCTTCGCGCAACATTTTCGGCCATCCTGTACTACAAGGTGGTGGTCGCCGACTACGGGGCGACGTCGTATGCTCCGAGGGCGCTCATCAAGCTGGTGGAGGCATACATCCGGCTCGACTACCAAGAGGAGAAGCGCGAGACCTGCTCGAACTTGCGCCGCTTCTATCCGGACGCCCCGCGTTTGGACGACGTTTGTCCGGCCGAGGGGGGAATGCCGTAGGGAACAGGGGGCGAGGCGCGTGCGGATCGGCGTCCTGGGTGGTTCCTTTGATCCTATTCATATAGCCCACTTGATTGTGGCCGAGGCTGCCGCCGAGCAGCTTCGTCTCGATCAGGTGCGTTTTATTCCGGCGGCGGAACAGCCGTTCAAGCCACAGGGCCACCACGCCTCGGCTGCCGATAGGGTTGCCATGCTGGAGCTGGCGTTGCAGGGTCACCCGAAATTTTTTCTGGATCTGCGGGAAGTAGAGCGAGGTGGGCCCTCATACACTGTTGACTCGCTGGCCAGCCTGCGGCACGATTTTCCGGAGGATGAGTTATTTTTGATGGTTGGGGCCGACGCCGCTCTGGATTTGCCAGGCTGGCGGGACGCGTCTCGGATAGGCGAACTGGCCCAGGTGGTAGCCATGTCGCGGGCGGGGGTGGCGGGGCCGGTATCTCCACACGTCGCTCGGTCGATCACGGTGCCATCTGTCGGCATCTCGTCCACCTCCGCAAGACAGGCGGTGCGAGAAGGAAGATCGCTTCGGGGTCTCGTACCTGAGGCGGTGGCCGGCTACATCCGAACTCACGAGCTGTATTGCAACGACGATTGAATGAAGAATCTGCTGACGAAAATCATCGGGTCGCGTTTCAAGCGCGAACTCAAGAAGATGCAGCCTATCCTGGACGCGATTCACGATCACGAAAAGCGGCTGGCCGAGCTGTCCGACGATGAGATAAGAGCCCAGACCCCGAAGCTTCGGGCCATGCTCAAGGAGCGCTATGGGGCACTGGAACAGGAGCTTGCCGACAAGAAGGCGGCGAAGCACGCGTGTGCCGATCCGGCCGAGCGCGAAGACCTCGACAAAGAGGTGCGCAAGCTGGAGGACGAACTCAAAGACGAAATCGAAGCGGCAATGCGCGAGCTGTTGCCGGAAGCCTTTGCGACTGTCCGCGAAGCATGCCGTCGGCTGATGGGAACCCAGCTCGTCATCACGGGACATGAGGCCGAGTGGGACATGGTTCCGTACGACGTACAACTGATTGGTGGGATCGTGCTGCACCAGTCGCGCATTGCGGAAATGGCGACCGGTGAGGGGAAAACGCTGGTTGCGACGCTGCCGTTGTATCTGAACGCCTTGACGGGATACGGTGCGCACTTGGTGACGGTGAACGACTATCTGGCTCGCCGCGACTCTCAGTGGATGGGGCACGTCTACAAATTCCTCGGCATGGCAGTCGCCTGTTTGGACGACACCCAGCCACAGAGCCCGGAACGGCGTGCGGCCTACCAGGCCGACATCACCTACGGCACCAACCACGACTTCGGATTTGATTACCTCCGTGACAACATGGTGTTCTCCTTCGACCAGCGTGTGCAGCGAGGGCACAACTATGCGATCATCGACGAGGTGGACAGCATCCTCGTTGACGAGGCACGGACACCGCTGATCATCTCCGGACCTGCGGGTCACGAAGGCGACGAAAAGTATGCCGAGTTCGATGGCCGGGTAAGACAGTTGGTCAAGAAGCAAACGGCCGTCGTGAATGAGGTGGTAGCCGCCGCAGAACCGTTGGTGGACAAGGCCGAGCCTGAGTACGATGGTGCGGTCAAGGTGTTCCAGGCGCAGCGGGGAATGCCCAAGCACAAGCGCCTGATGAAACTGTTGCAGGAACCGAAGGTCCAGCAAGCCATGCAGCGAGTAGAGCTGGATTACATCGCCGACCGCAAGCTGCCCTCGGGTAATCAGCGCTTCAAAGACGTAGACAAGGAGTTGTACTTCGTGTTGGATGAGCGCGGCCACTCGGTCCATCTGACCGACCGGGGTCTCGAGGAGGTGAGTCCCACCGATCCGATGCTCTTCGTGGTACCCGACATCTCGGAGGAATTTGGAAAGATCGAACACGATGACGACCTCTCTGCGCAAGAGAAAGTGGAGCGCAAACAAACCCTCGAGGCGGAATACGCTTCCAAGTCCGAGAAAATCCACATCATCCACAAGCTCCTCCAAGCATACTCGCTGTACGAGAAAGACGTCGAATACGTCGTACAGGACGGTCAGGTTCTCATTGTGGATGAGTTCACCGGCCGCACGATGCACGGCCGGCGCTGGTCGGACGGCCTGCACCAGGCAGTGGAGGCCAAAGAGGGTGTCACCGTTCGCGGTGAGACACAGACACTCGCTACGATCACCATCCAGAATTACTTCCGGATGTACGACAAGCTCTCCGGCATGACGGGCACGGCGGAAACCGAAGAGCGCGAGTTCTTCGAGATCTACGGCCTCGAGGTTTCCGTCATTCCGACCAACGAGCCGATCTGCCGCCGGGACGACGACGACGTGATCTACAAGACGCGGCGTGAAAAGTACAACGCCATCGTGGACGAGATCGCGGAGTTTCACCGAATCGGCCAGCCGGTGCTCGTCGGAACCGTGAGTGTCGAGATCTCAGAGAAGATGTCCCGCATGCTCAAGCGCCGGGGGCTCAAGCACGAGGTGTTGAACGCCAAGCAGCATGAGCGCGAAGCGGAAATCGTGGCCCGGGCGGGCTATCTGGGGGCCATTACGATAGCTACGAACATGGCCGGCCGGGGCACCGACATCAAACTCGGTCCCGGTGTCACGAAAGTCGGTGAGTCTCCCGAGGCGAAGGACAGCTCGGTCGACTCCATCGGTGGCTTGGCCATCATCGGGACCGAGCGCCATGAGTCACGCCGCATCGATCGGCAGCTTCGAGGCCGTTCCGGACGGCAAGGTGACCCGGGACAGAGTCGGTTCTTCCTGTCCCTCGAGGACAACTTGATGCGACTGTTCGCCTCGGATCGCATCGCACGGTGGATGGAAAAAACCGGGGCGGAAGAAGGAGAGGTCATCACCCACCCGCTGGTCACGCGGGCGATTGGTAACGCGCAAAAACGGGTCGAGTTGCAGAACTTCCAGGCCCGCAAGCGGCTGCTGGAATACGACGACGTGATGAACCAGCAGCGCGAGGTGATCTACTCACTGCGTCTCTTTGCGTTGGAGGGCGGAGAGGAACTCAAGGCGGAAGTGCAACGCATGATCGACGCGGCGCTGGCACGCTTCGCCGAAGGGTTCGCATCCGAGGATCCGGAAGAGTGGGACCGCAAGTTCATCGTGGCCGATCTGTTGATGCGATTCCTCATTTCGGCGCCGGATGCCGAAGATCCCGAAAAAGTACCCGACCAAGACGCCTTAGTGGAGGCGGTCAAGAAGGCCGGACGTGAGGCCTTCAAGGCCAAGCTGGAATCGTGGCGGGAAATCGAGCAACGCTACGGAGTGGAGAACCTCACGGAGAAGTTGCTGTCCAACTTCATGCTTCAGGTGCTGGACGAGAAGTGGAAAGATCACCTGTACGACCTGGATCAGTTGCGCAACGCGATTCAATATCGTGCCTGGGGCCAAAAAGATCCGCTCATCGAATACAAGAGAGAAGCGTTCGACTTGTTCGAGGACCTGGTGAACGATATCCGCACGGTATTCACCGAGCGTTTTTTCCGGCTTCAAGTCCAGGCCGGTCCCCCCTCCGGCGCCACGGCTACCGGGCCGCAGGCGAGGCGAGCCCCCGCCCTTCCAGCGGGATCCGAGGTCAGGGAAACTTCCGATATCGACTTGCTCCTTCCCGGTGTGGCAAAGGCCAGATCCCGGCTGGACCGCGCCGTGACCAGCGGTCCGGAGGGCTCCGAGACCTCCAGGTCGAAGCCCCAGACGCGGTCCGCGCCGAAAGTCGGCCGCAACGACCCGTGTCCGTGCGGTAGCGGTAAGAAGTACAAGAAGTGCCACGGTAAGGCGGCGTAAGAGGGGAGGCTCTCCGCCGGCTCCGCAACACCTCGCGCCACTCTGCATTGATTCGGCACCCCGGGTTCCTGCGGGTCCGCCAGATTGCAACCCATGGCCACGCTGCGAGTCACCGACACGAGCCAGGCGGAGCGTCCCAGAGAGAGATTGCTGTCTTTGGGACCGTCGGCGTTGACGGCAGTCGAGCTCCTGGCGATTCTGTTAGGTACGGGGACGGCCCGTAGCGACGCGCTTTCGGTTGCCGGGAGCCTACTGGCATCCGCTGGTGGAACGGTTCGACAGCTGGCGCGCCGTGCGCCGGGTTCGCTGGCGTCCGTTCCAGGCGTCGGCCGGGCCAAATCCGCCCGGATCGCCGCCGCGTTGGAACTGGCGCGGCGCCTGAATCAGGAGCATCGCGACCCGGGGGAAGACATACGGTCTCCGTCCGACGTGCATCGGCGCTACGGTCCGATGTTGCGTGATTTGGTGGTCGAAGAGTTTCACCTGCTCACGCTGGACGCACAAAACCGGGTGACGCGTCAGTCACTCATCACGAGGGGTATTCTGAACAGCTCGTTGGTACATCCCAGAGAGGTATTCCGCGCTGCCATCGCCGAAGCTGCGGCGGGCATCATAGTCGTGCACAACCATCCCAGCGGGAACCCGGCGCCGTCTGCCGATGACAAGGCGGTCACGACGCAACTGGTAGAAGCGGGCAAGCTGCTGGACATGCCGATGTACGATCATGTGATTGTGGGCGGTGATCGCTACTTCAGCTTTGCGGAGGCCGGCCTGTTGTGACCACCGCGGGCGCCGAAATCGATCCCCAGCTGGCCAAGGCGCTGGGTCAGCAGGCCGATCGCCTGGACCTGGAAATGATCGACCGTGCATACAGGTTCAGCGCGGACGCTCACCGCGGCCAAAAGCGACGCTCCGGCCACGCGTTTATTTCGCACTCGGTGGCAGTCGCACGGATTCTGCTGGACCATCACATGGATTCTGTCACGATTGCGGCGGCTCTCCTGCACGACACGGTAGAAGATTCTGATGTTCTGATCGATGACATTCGTGAGCAGTTCGGCGACGAGGTAGGTGAGATCGTTGACGGACTAACCAAGATCTCCAGCCTCAACTTTCGGTCCAGCACTGAAGAACAGGTTGAGAACTACAGGAAGTTGTTGCTCTCCATCGCGAAGGATGCGCGGGTCATCATCGTAAAGCTCGCCGATCGCCTCCACAACATGCGCACCCTGGAGCACCTGCCGGCAGATCGGCGGGAAAGCATCGCACGAGAAACCCGGGAGCTGTATGCACCCCTGGCCCACCGCTTCGGCATGGCGGGGATCAAATCGGATCTGGAGGATCTCGCCTTCAAGTTCCTCGAAAACGAGGACTACAAGGCCCTGACCAAGAAACTCCGGGCGAAACGCGGACAGCGTGAGGAAATGATCAACCGCCTTCGGGTGCCGCTCGTCGAAGCGCTCGGCGATTCCGGTATCGAAGAGTTCGAGGTGACCGGCCGGCCGAAGCACTTGTGGTCTATTTACCGCAAAATGAAAGCGCGGGACAAGCCGCTCGAAGAGATATACGATCTGATGGCGATCAGGGTGTTGGTCAAGAAGGTTCAGGATTGCTACCACGTGCTCGGAGTCATCCACCATCAATGGACACCGTTGCAGGAGCGCATCAAGGATTACATCGCGTCGCCCAAATCGAACGGCTACCAATCGCTGCACACCACGATCTTCGGTCCGGGCGGCGAGTTGTACGAAATTCAGATTCGCACGTGGGAGATGCACCGCACTGCCGAGTTCGGCATCGCGGCGCATTGGGTATATAAGGAAGGAAAACAGCCAGACGAGTTGGACGAGCGCCTCTCGTGGTTCCGGCAGCTCATCGAGTTGCAGCAGGCTGCACATTCCGCCGAAGAATTTCTCGAGTTTCTCAAGATCGACCTCTACCAAGACGAGATCTTCGTCTTCACGCCGAAAGGTGACGTGAAGCGGCTTCCCAAAGGCGCAACGCCCATCGATTTTGCCTTTGCGGTTCATACCGAGGTGGGACTCCGCTGCCAAGGTGCCAGAATCAATCGGCGGATTGCCCCGCTCCATCGTGCCCTCGCGAACGGTGATACGGTGGACATCATCACGGGGCCTCATGCCAGGCCGAGTCGCGACTGGCTCAATCACGTGAGAACGGCGCGGGCACGACACAACATCCGCCATTGGGTCAAGCAGGAGCAATCAGAACGCAGCATCGCCCTGGGCCGTGAGATCCTCGCCCAGGAGTTGCGCCGCCGCCGGCTGCCCCGGCCCAACGATTCGGCCATGACGTCGGCCGCCGAAGCGCTTTCCGTTGGCTCCGAAGAAGGTCTGCTCCAAGCCCTCGGACACGGCGATGTTCCCACCGGTAAGATCATCGGCGCGCTGTTCCCCGACCGGCCCGCCGAGGACGTGGAGGATACCAAGCCCACGGCGTTCGGCCGCGTCATCGATCGAATCAGATTGGGCCGCGGCGTGCGGATTAAGGGGGTAGACGGCCTGCTGGTTCGCTACGCACAGTGTTGCCAGCCCGTACCGGGAGACTCTGTAGTTGGCTACGTTTCGCAGGGACGCGGAATATCGATACACCGGAGTGACTGCCCCAACCTATTGACGATTCCGACGGATCCCGCCCGCCGTGTAGAGATCGATTGGCAGAAGATGGAGGGTGAGGTCTTCGTGGTGTGCCTAGGTTTGGTGGGAGAAGACCGCCGGGGATTGTACGCCGATTTGATGGCGGCGGTGACGGGTAAGGGCATCAATATTCGCAGCGCCGAGCTGAAGAGCAAGGACGGTGAGATGTTCGGTACCGTGCTCGTCGAGGTGGAAAACGCAGCACAGCTTTCCAAGGTGATGCGCGCGATGCGGCGCACCAAGGGCGTTACATCCGTAGAGCGCCGGGAGCCGCCGGTGCAGAGCGAGTCCAACTGACGGCGTGACGTTCAAACTCGAGCTGCCCTTCACGCTGGCCGGCGACCAACCGCGCGCCATCGCCGAATTGTCCGAGCGCCTGACGTCGAGCGACGAACGGTTCCACACACTGCTGGGTGTCACCGGCTCGGGAAAGACGGTTACGATGGCAAGCGCCATCGCCGCATACGGTCGCCCTGCGTTGGTCCTCTCGCACAACAAGACCTTGGCGGCCCAGTTGTACGGCGAGCTCAAGGGGCTCTTCCCGTCGAACGCCGTCGAGTACTTCATCTCCTATTACGACTACTACCAACCGGAGGCGTACGTCCCGGCGACCGATACGTACATAGAAAAGGACGCGAGCATCAACGAAGACATCGACTCGCTGCGCCTGCGAGCTACCTCGAGCTTGATGGAGCGGAGTGACGTCATCATCGTCGCCACCGTGAGCGCGATCTACGGATTGGGCGATCCCGTCGAGTATCGCAACCTCATGGTCACGGTCAACGTCGGTGACGAGACTCCCAGGGATGCGATTCTCGAGGAGCTGGTTCGCATCCGATACTCGCGGAACAACGCCGTATTGGAGCGGGGCACGTTTCGCGTGCGGGGTGACACCATTGAAATCCTCCCGCCGTACGAGGAGCAAGCGGTGCGCATCGAGCTGTGGGGTGACACGATCGAGCGGGTCTCCAAGATCGACCCGCTCACGGGCCGAGTAATCACTCAGCTGGATCGCTGCGCCGTGTACCCCGCAACCCACTTCGTCGTCCGGCGGCCGACCATCGAGCGGGCCGTGGGCACCATTCGGGAGGAACTCAAGGAAAGGCTCTCCGAGTTGCGGGCGGCCGGCAAGCTGCTGGAAGCCCAACGTCTCGAAAGCCGCACTATGTTCGACATCGATATGCTCCTCGAGGCGGGCATGTGCGCCGGCATTGAGAACTACAGTCGCCACTTCTCGGGACGTCTGCCGGGTGAGCGTCCGGCCTGCCTGCTCGATTACTTTCCAGCAGAATTTCTCACCCTCATCGACGAATCGCACGTCACACTCCCTCAGATCGGCGGCATGTACGAGGGAGACCGGTCCCGAAAACTCACCCTCGTCGAATATGGATTCCGCCTTCCCTCCGCCCTCGACAACCGGCCCCTGAACCGAGACGAGTTCCTCGGCATCGTCGGCGAGGTGATATTCGCGTCCGCTACGCCGGGTGAAATGGAATTTGCGCTGTGCGGCGGCAAGGCGGTGGAACAGATCATCCGACCCACAGGGTTGCTCGACCCGGCCGTAGAGGTCCGCAGCGTCTCCGGACAGGTCGATGACCTGCTGGCGGAAATCCGGCGTTGCGAAAGCGTCGGTGAGCGCGTGCTGGTTACCACGCTGACCAAACGCATGGCCGAAGACCTCACGGATTATCTGCAGCAAACAGGTGTGCGAGTGCGGTACCTGCACTCGGACATCGTTACGATCGAGCGAATGGAGATCATTCGCGGCTTGCGCCTCGGTGACTTCGACGTGCTAGTGGGAATCAACCTGCTGCGTGAAGGTCTCGACCTCCCTGAAGTCGGACTAGTGGCGATCCTCGACGCCGACCATGAGGGATTTCTGCGATCCGATCGGTCCTTGATCCAAACCGTGGGACGCGCCGCACGTCACGTGAACGGACGCGCCATCCTCTACGCCGATCGGAAGACGGGATCCATGGAGCGGGCCCTGGCGGAGATGGATCGTCGCCGGGCGCTGCAGCGGTCCTACAACGAGAAGCACGGCGTAACACCCGAGTCGATCCGAAAATCGGTGGAGGAGGTTCGCTTCGTCACACGGGTCGCAGACGCCCGTTCCGACCCCCCCCGAAGAGCCAAAGAGCCGGGCGGTGAGAAGACGCCCCTCGATCGCGAGAGCCTGATCGAGGTGTTGGAGCAACAGATGCGCGAGGCCGCCGCCGAGCTGGATTTCGAGGTGGCCGCCCGCCTGCGAGATCAGATCTTCGAGCTGCGCGCGGCCGGCGATCCGGTGCGGCGCTCGCCCCGTGGAACGGCCGGCCGGATCGAGCGCGCCAATGCGGCGGAGCGAAGGTAAGATGGGCCGCACGGCAACCCGGAACGTCAGCGTCAGCCAATTGGAGCGGGAAGCCGCAACCCTGTGGTCGGAGCTGAAGGAGGGATCGGTTGTCTGGCTAACAGGTGATCTCGGCACGGGGAAGACCACCTTCGTGAAGGCGCTGGTTCGCGCAGCATCCGGCCCTGAGGCACGCAGTCCTACGTTTGCCCTCATCCACGAGTACGACTCGCCATCAGGTGTGATCGTACACGTGGATTGTTACCGGCTGAGGGATCCCGGCGAGGCGCTGGACCTGGACTTTCCCGGTTTGCTGAGTGCCGCTCGGCTCTTGCTCATCGAGTGGCCCGAACGAGCCGGCTCCTACGCGCCCCCGCCCGACGCACACCTGCACTTCGAACACGGTGAGGCGCCGGACGTGCGCCGCCTGGAGAGATTGACGTGAGTATCTGTCTTGCCGTTGACACCGCCACGGACGGGGCGAGCGTGGCGGTGGGCGACGGCGAAAACCTCATTGCTGAAATCAATCTGGGCCGGCGTCGGGCGGCACGGACGCTGACACCGGCCATCGAGCAGTGCCTGCGGCTCGCCGGCCTCACCTACGAAGATCTCGACTCCGTCGCAGTGGCCGACGGTCCCGGAAGCTTTACCGGCTTGCGAATCGCCTTCGCCACCGTTCAGGGAATCGTGACCCAGTGCGATATCCCGGTCTTCGTCGCTCCCTCCCTGATGGTAGCAGCGCTGGCCGCAAGACAGCCTCCCGGGACACCCGTTGCCGCACTGTACGACGCGCTGCGGGGGGAGGTCTTTGCCGCTGTGTTCTCGTTTTCCGCTACGCAGGTGACAGTGCACCTGCCTCCGTCTCGGTTGAGCGTGGAGCATCTCATCGAGCGCTGTGAAGTGACCCCGGCAGTGGCCGTGGGGGTGGGAGAGGCCGTGGTGATCTACGCCGCAGCATTGCGGGAATGGACAGGCAATAATCCCATGGGTGCGCCGTTGGGCGGACCCCGTGCATCATGCCTCATTGCCTTGAAGGGGATGGAGGGAGGAGCGCGCCTGGTGAGCGCCGTAGGGGAATTCGAGCCCGACTACGGCCGGTTGGCTGAGGCGCAGGTCCGTTGGGAAGCGGAGCACGGGAGGCCTTTGCCGAAGCGATGACGCGGTATTTTGTTCGGGGTTTGTTTGGCACTCGGGCAGTGTGGGAGAGGTGGTCTGGACGCCCATCTTGGCCCGAAAAAGTGCTCGCAAAAATTGGGTCAAAAGCGCGTATGTTTGGTTGACAAAAGGACTTAAAGCCCCTATAGTTTGGCGGAGTCCGGGCCCCGTTCCGCCTACTTTGGGAGGTTTTTGTGAGTCGTAGTCTGAACAAGGTCCAGTTGATCGGGAACTTGGGAAAAGACCCTGAGGTCCGCAGCACCGCCAGCGGCACCAGGGTCGCCACGCTCTCCATCGCCACCGGCAGGCAGTGGAAGAACGCCAGCGGCGAGGCCCAAGAAAAGACCGAATGGCACCGGGTCGTGCTATGGAACAATCGGGGCTCGGGATTGGCGGACGTGGCAGAGCGGTATCTCAAGAAGGGCGACCGGGTCTACATCGAAGGTCGGATCGAGTACCGCACTTGGGAAGATCGGGACGGGAATACGCGGTACACGACTGAGATCATTGGACGGGAAATGATGATGCTCTCGGGCCGGGGCGGCAGTTCAGAGGCCGAGATGGAACCGACTGGTGCGGCCGTCGGGCAGACCGAATCGGCGGAGCAGGGATCAGAAACGTTCAAGGATTTTCCGGAGGCTCTCGATGAGGAGGATGACGATCTCCCGTTTTAAGGGATCCGGAGCGTTGATCGCCGCGGCTGTGTTGGCCGCGGCGGCTCCACTTTCGGCACAGGATACCACGGCTGTCGTGCAGCAGCAGCGGGTGCACGTGGTGCGCGAAGGAGAGACGCTGTGGACCCTCGCCGAGTTCTACCTCGGCGATCCGTTTCTATGGCCGGAGATATACCGAATCAACACGCTGGTGGTTGAAGATCCCCACTGGATCTTTCCCGGTGAAGAGCTGAGCCTCGTTCCACCGGACACCGTACGTTTGGTGGCCGACCCCAACCAGCAGCTCCAGGTAGGCGATTCCGTGCTGATTCCGCAGGTCGACTCCCTGCCACAGGCCGATTCCCTCCAGCTGCCGATCGTCGACGACCCCGAACTCCAGAACCAGGTCACGGAGGCTCAGCCGCCCCCACCGCCCCCCCTCCACCCCCGTCCAGGGTTCTACCCACAGTGTTCCGGAAGCTCGGCGAGGACACGCGAAGAGGCCTCACCGTAGTGCGTAACGAGCCGCCGC
>JADFIT010000177.1 GCA_022566515.1 Gemmatimonadota bacterium | reverse complement strand
AACCGTTGACCCCTGGAATGTCCAAGAGCGCGAAGAATTCGCGCGAGGTTGCGCCGCCGGGTGCCAGCGTCTCATCGAAATAAAGCGTCAACTTGTCCTCGATGAGCTTGGCCTCTATGTACAAGTTGGCCCGGTTGATGTTCAGCGATGTTCGGGGTGCAGCATCCCGCGCTGTCGCCGAGGAAAGAAGCGCGGATCCCGACAGGCGAAAGTCCGCACCCATCTTGATGAAATCGTTGAGCGCGCGGTTCTGAAACTGAAATCCCTCGGTTGTCATCGGCAGCGTGCCACCCGCATAGGCCGCCCCAAAATCATTGCGCATGCCACCGCCGGTGCGGTTGACATGACACGCCGAACACTTTAGGCCCGTGCGGACCGCAAGATACGGCTCCTTCTCAGCCAAGAGACGGAGGGGGCTCAGCAGAACCAACGCCAGTGCCGCACATGCTGCAAACTCACGTTTCTGAACCATGCAAGCTCCTTGTGAATACACGTAAGGTGACCTGGGTCAGTTGGGCTGGGCGCCCGCCTGAATCCATGCCCGAATGAGATCGATGTCGCTCTGCGACAGCGGCGACCGATTGAGCGGCATCCGGCTCCCACTTCCGCCGACGCCGACGTCCAAGTGTGTGCCTTGGACCTTGTGCACCAAATAACTGTTGTCTGGTTGATTGGGCGTCACACGATTCATGCTGGCTTGGTTGGCCGCCACGTTCACCACGTTACTGAAGGCTTGGCCTGCAACCAAGCTCATCCCTTCCTCGGGGCTGGATCCAGCATGGCACCCGGAAAACGTGCAATTGCCGGTGAAGATCGGCTGCACGTCTCGAGAAAGCGTGACTTCGTCACCACCATCATCTCCATCCAGGCCCGTCCCGTCTCCGGCACAGGCAACACCAGCCAACAAGAACACTCCGATAGCTACGCGCACACGAAAAACCCCCATTCGCTCCCGCCTTTCTGACCTAAGAGAACCTTCCCACCCCTTCCCGGCAACTCGTGGGTCTTCTCAAGATCGCATCCTCGGGCCCGATGTTCCAGCTTTCGCACCGCCTTCCCTGATGCCGCCAAAAGCCTAATGGATTCAGTCCCGGCACCGATATTGAGCGCCAATCACGATACGCAACGGATTTTGTAAGCCTCAACGACAAAACGACTTAGAGGCCAGCAAGCCAACGCCGCGCGGTCGCCTGCCCGTCATCTGTAGAGGACGGCGTCCCCACGGCTCCCAAACACCCGGTTGACCTTGTAACCTCGAAGACGAGGAAATCCTGGGGAAGTTTTCAAGGAAGAAAGAAAAATGCAAATGAGACCG
This sequence comes from Gemmatimonadota bacterium, assembly GCA_022566515.1. GTDB lineage: Bacteria > Gemmatimonadota > Gemmatimonadetes > Gemmatimonadales > GWC2-71-9 > B3T1B10. The sequence continues at coordinate 5,898 of JADFIT010000177.1, read as the reverse complement.
CTGGGGCCCGAGGCCCCTGAGGTGACCGCCATCGGCTTCGGTGGAATGCCGCTCTCGATTCAGGGACGTCCCGATGAAGACGCCGGCATTGGGGTGATTCATGAAGTCCTGGACGCGGGCGTCACGCTGCTCGATACGGCCAACGTGTATTGCCTGGACGCCGACGATATCGGACACAACGAGCGGCTTTTCGCCAAGGCCCTCGAGAGCTGGTCGGGAGCGCGAGACGACATCGTTCTGGCCACCAAAGGCGGCATGACCCGCCCGCAGGGGCGCTGGGATCGGAACGGGCGTCCGGAACAGTTGAGGCAGGCGTGCGAGCTGTCCCTGAAAGCGTTGGACGTGGAGCGCATCGATCTATACCAGTTTCACACACCCGATCCGACCGTTCCGTTCGCCGACAGCGTCGGCGTGCTCGCCCGATTGCACGAGGAGGGGAAGATCCGATGGGTCGGCCTGTCAAATGTTACGGTAGAGCAGATCAAAGAAGCCAACACGATGGTCAGAGTCGTCACCGTCCAGAACCGGCTCAATCCGTTCTTCCGCGAAGCAATCGACACCGGCGTCGTGCGCCATTGTGCCGATGGGGGAATCGGCTTCCTGGCGTACAGCCCCGTAGGCGGCGGGCGACTCAACAAGAAACTGCCCGCGCATCCGGTTGTCGTCCCGATCGCGGAGAGGCTCGAGGCATCGACCCATGCCGTAGTGCTGGCTTGGGTCATGGCTCAGGGGCCCAATGTCATTCCCATTCCCGGTGCCCGCACCGTCGAGCACGCCTTGGATTCGATCGAGAGTGGGAGCCTCGAACTGAGCAACGAAGATCTCGCGGCTATCGATGGGGCGGAGTTCTCCAGGAAGTGAGCCGGACGGCTCACTGCTTACCTTATCCCGCATGAAAGTCGCCACCTGGAACGTCAACTCCATACGGGCTCGCGAAGAGCGACTGCTGAGCTGGCTCGACAAGGAGAGGCCCGACGTGGTGTGCCTTCAGGAGCTGAAGGCTAGAGACGAGGATTTTCCCTTCGAAGCCATAGAGGCGGCCGGCTACCACGCTCAGGTTTACGGCCAAAAGACATACAACGGTGTCGCAATATTGAGCCGGCTTGAAGCAACCAATGTCGCTCGGGGCATGGCCGATGACGCCGACGACCCGCAGGCCCGGTTGATCCAGGGAGATATCGCAGGCGTCCGCTTCATGAACGGCTACTTCCCCAACGGGCAAGAGGTGGGGTCGGAGAAGTACGAGTACAAGCTCGAGTGGATGGCACGTCTCAGCGCCATGCTCACGCGCGATGTGTCTCCCTCAGAGAACGTCATCTTGTGTGGCGACTTCAACGTCGTGCCGGACGACAAAGACGCCGCAAACCCGGAGAAGTGGCGTGACAGCGTGCTGTGCCATTCCGAAGCACGGGAGGGACTAGAGCGTATTCGCGCTTGGGGATTCGAGGACGTGTTCCGCAAACACCACCCTGATGGCGGCGTGTACTCGTGGTGGGATTACCGAATGCTGGCGTTTCCCAAGGGCGATGGATTGCGCATCGATCACATCTTCGCCACAAAATCGCTGGCCGGTCGGTGCACCGCCGCACGGGTCGACCGCGACGAGCGCAAAGGCAAAAAGCCATCGGATCACGCCCCGGTGATCGCGGAGTTCGATTGACCTTGCCCCAGATGTTTTCTACACCCAGCCTTGATGGCGGGAACCGTCGGCTCGAACGACAGCCACAGGCGGCTCCCTCGGCCTGCCTGCCAAGTCTCAGACGCTCAGTTCTAACCCAAAAGTTACCCGAAGATCGCTAATTACTAGCGAACTACTAGCGCAGTTGATAATTAGTAGTTAGCATATGAGTCGTAAATACCGAGACTAGTAGAAGCTAGTATTTAGCTGGTAGTTCACTACTCATCCCAGAATCACGGCACCATGAGAGTCCCAAGGATCCCCCCATCACCGAATGACCTGATGACGAAGATCATATCAGGACCAGACGGACCTAAACGGTTCCTCAATATCTCTCAGATGCAGATTGGGCCGGCCCCGGGTGGAAAATATCGGCACTGGGATATCGTGAGACGTCTAGACCCCCCACAGGGGCTGACGCCCGAGGAGTGGTGGCTTGGGATAAAGCTCGCGAGGCAGTGTCTGCATCAGGAACTACCTATCTCAGACAGGTTCGGAAAGCCTTTCAGGTACGCTACGCCGGACATCGTGTTCAGGCTGCTCCATCAGATAGACAGGGATGCCGCTGGGGCCATCAGAGGCTCTGAACAGATAACCAATCCTGACACCAGAGAGACCTACCTCATCAAGTCGCTATTTGAGGAATCAATAACGTCGAGCCAATTGGAGGGGGCCACAACAACGCGAGAGGTCGCTCGCGACATGCTGCGGCAACGTCGGTCACCGAAGGACCGTAGCGAGCAAATGATCTACAACAACTACGACGCAATGCGGTTCGTTCGTCAACTCGGTTCCGAACCGCTGACGGTCGAGGCGATCATCGAACTTCAGCGCATTCTGACAAGTGATACGCTAGACGACCCTGGAGCAGCCGGTCGCCTTCGAAAGAGCGACGAGGTAATCCATGTGGTCGATCAATTCACTGGGGATGTGCTTCACATACCTCCTGACGCGACTGAGCTAGACGAACGTCTGGCTGGGATCTGCCGTATGGCTAACGACACAGACGACGACCCGTTCATCCACCCGGTTATTCGCTCCATTCTCCTTCACTTCCAAATGGGCTACGATCACCCGTTTGTCGACGGAAACGGGAGGACAGCCCGGGCACTGTTCTACTGGTCAATGCGGCGGCATGGGTATTGGCTGACGGAGTTCGTTTCGATCTCGAGTATCCTAACCCGAGCGCCGACCCAGTATGGCGAATCGTACCTCTACACGGAGACCGATGATAACGACGCTACCTACTTCATCATTTATCAGTTGCGCGTTCTGATCCGAGCCATCGACCGTCTGCACATCTATCTGGCACGCAAGGAGGAAGAACTCAGACGAACGCGAGAGCAGCTACAGCGGTCTGCCGTTCTCCGAGCGGTCTTGAACCACCGACAACTTGCGGTTGTGAACCATGCCTTGAAGAACCCGCTGTTCACCTACACGATCCAATCGCATCGGGGGTCGCACAACGTGAGCTACGAGACGGCGCGGTCAGACTTGGCTGGGTTGGCCGAGCTGCGCTTGCTGGACAAGGGCAAGGTGGGACGGGCATTTGTCTTCACAGCGCCCCGAGAGCTGCATGAGCGCATTCAACAAACGTCGGGCGTGTAGGTACGGCTCCCCCCAAACCCGCGCCGCGCCTTGCGGCGTCGGTGATCGGCTTGCCCGGTTAGGTCATCAGCGCACGGGTACTAGAACCGGCACAGCATCACAGACCAACGGTTGGGTGCACAGGGCGGAATCGACGGTGGCTGTGGGACTTCCGCAATGGCCAGGGGCAGAATTGAACTGCCGACACGCGGATTTTCAGTCCGCTGCTCTACCAACTGAGCTACCTGGCCGAAGGACGAGAATTATAAGCCCCTTCACACCTCGCGCAATTCCTCGGTGTAATGCATCTTTGACGCCTGCACGCCGGTGCGGCCCCGGCCAAGATCATCACTCTAGCGAGGAACGGACATGCCCAACATGCTATGTCGAGTCCCCGGAAACCTTTTCTCACTGATCCTGAGCATTCTGCTGGTCGTTACCCTGGCCGCTTCCTCAACCGCCCAGCAAATGGGACGTGTCGAGGGCACCGTGGTCCAGGCCAGCAACGGCCAACCCGTTGGCGGTGTGCGCGTGGCCGTGGTCGGCACGAACATCGCAACCCTCACTGGGACAGATGGATCCTTTGTGCTCCAGCGGGTTCCGGCTGGCCCGCACACGCTGCTGTTCCGCTGGCTCGGCTTCCAGGAGCACCAAGAAACGGTCACCGTCACTGCCGGCGCGACCCAGCGCTTGGACGTTCGGCTCCAGCCGCAACCTATGATGCTCGGCGAGGTCATCGTGTCAACGGCGTCCCGGACGGCGGAACGGGTCGTCGAGGCTCCGGCCGCCATCGCGGTCGTGGACCCCATCACCCTGCGGGACCAGGCGGTGACAGGACAGGTCCCCAGAGCACTCCATCGCATCCCGGGTGTGGACGTGGTGCAGAGCGGGATCAACGACTTCAACGTCAATGCCCGAGGTTTCAACTCCTCGCTCAACCGGCGGATCCTCGTGATGCAGGACGGTCGCGACCTCGCCATCGCCTTCCTAGGCTCGCAAGAGTGGAACGCCCTTACCATGCCGCTCGATGACGTCTCGAGAATGGAAGTGGTTCGTGGCCCCGGATCCGCGCTCTACGGAGCGAACGCATTCTCCGGCGTCATCAACATCACGACACCGCCCGCACGCGACGTGATCGGCACGAAGGTCACGTTGGCCGGCGGCGAACTCTCCGCGGTCCGCGGCGACCTGCGCCACGCCGGAGTGAGCCCCGACGGCCGCATCGGTTACCGCTTCAACTTCGGTTACAACCGCAGCAATTCCTGGTCGAGATCGCGCACGGCGTTCAATGGCTCGGATGCCCTAGCCGAGTATTGTCCAGCCAGCGCAACGGCCACCCTGAACTGCGATCAGGTGGCCGATACGAGCCTCGTCGTGGGTGTACCATCCTGTCAAACGATTCTTGTCGATTGCTTGTCCGTCGAGTTGCGGCCCCTCAGTGGACAAACCATCGATCCCACAACAGGCGTTGCCTCCGGAGATATCGATGAGCTGCAGAACATCTATGGGTCGGCGAGGTTCGATGTTTACCAGGACAACGGATCCATGTTCACGGTGGAGGGCGGTGCCAGCCGAGTGGAGAACGAGCTGTTCGTAACCGGCATAGGTCGCGTGCAAGTGACGAAGGCGCTGCGGCCGTGGAGCCGGATTGCATGGGCCAGCGAGAACTACAACATCTTCGGCTGGTACAGCGGCCGGAAGTCGCTCGATCCCCAGTTCTCGCTTGGCACCGGTGCTCCGTTGGAGGAAAGCTCCGCCATCTTTCATGTCGAAGGACAGTACAACCGGTCCTTTGCGGACGACAAGGCGCGTGTGGTCGTCGGCGGGTCCTACCGGAATTACAACGTCGACACCGAAGAAACGCTAATGGCCGCGCTCAACGACGACCGGAGCGACAATTACTTCTCTGGCTACGGCCAGATCGAAATCCGCCCAGTGCCCCAACTGCGTCTCGTCGGCGCAGCGCGGGTCGATAAGATCGATATCGACGGAACGTCGTTCGACACCCAGTTCTCGCCCAAGGCCGCCATCGTCTACTCACCCACGGAGGACCACTCGTTCCGCGTGTCGGTGAACCGGGCGTTCCAGACGCCGAACTATTCGGAGTTCTTCCTCCAAGTCCAGGCCGGGGCAACTCCACAGCCGGCACAACTCGAGGGCGGCCTGTTGCAGTACTTCGCCGCCCTTCAGGACCCGACGGTCGTTGGACCATTACTAGCCGGAGCGATGGGGATGCTCGGTCTGCCGAGTACCTTGCCCTGGAACTTCGCCGCCCAGACACCGGTAATGGCGCTGGGCAACAAGAATCTCGATGTGGAGACGGTCGTTGGCTGGGAGGTGGGCTACAAAGGCAACCTGGCCGACAACGCCTACGTGAGCATCGATCTCTATCTCAACAAGTTGAAAAACTTCGTTACCGATCTCTTGTTCGGCGTTAACCCTGCGCAATTCCCCCAGTTCGATTTGTCCGCCGGGACGAGCATCCCGACACAATTGGGATTGATCGACCAGATCCTGGCTGGTGCCGGCCTCCCAGCCGACCATCCGCTCCGGGCGAATAACACGGCGTTGGCGGCCGGTTACACCGCGCTCGCCGCCAGTCCCTTCACCGACCTCGCCGGTGTGGGTCGCGT
>JADFIT010000176.1 GCA_022566515.1 Gemmatimonadota bacterium | reverse complement strand
GGGGCCCGCTGTTCCGTGGGAATGGCTGTGGTATTTGGGTCGAGGGCGTCCGGGACGGGCGCTGCGTAGGTTCCGGCGTGGGGGGGTTCGTTGGCACGGGATCGATGTGCGTTACCCTTCCATTCGTACCGTGCGACGGGCGTTAGAACCGGCGTTCCGCTCCGTGAGAGTGAATGCGATCGGAGCGCTTGTGCCGCCGCCCTACACGGAGAACGTGACGGGGGGATTCCCGCGACTGCTCCGCCTCGCAGATCGCTGGGAACGGCGTTTGGAGAGCGTGTTTCCGTTGCCCTGGTTGGCTGATCACTATCTCATAGAGTTGCAGCGACGTACGGTGTGTTAGGGGACAGCGGTTACCCAGATGTCAAAGCGAGACGGAGGGCGGCGTCTTCGCACTCGAGCGACAAGCGGTCGCAATTCGTACCACAGTGGATACCGCACGCGGTGGCGATGCCACTTCATACCCAGATGCGCCGAGGCCTTGGTGAGACGTTGCGGCGTCAGGAATTCGATGAACGGAAGGCCTACGAGGTCTTCTGCCATCTCTCCGAAACGGCGGCTGGCAGTGCGGAGTTTTTCCTCGACCATGCGTTGCCCTGTTTCCTCGCTGCGATAGAACGGCGAGTCCATGATAAAAATGCCGCCGCCGGAGACAACTACTCTAATTGCTTCACGTAAGGCACACTCGAGGTCGAGTGTGTAGTGAAGTGACGCGTTGAAGATGGCGGCGTCGAAGCTGTCTGCAGCAAAGGGAATGGCTTCGAAGCTGGCCGCCACTCTGGGGAACATCAATTGGAGGTGTGTGCGATATCCAGCGCCCGCGGCCAACCCGTCGACGTTGTCGATCCGAATGTCTGCGGCAACAGGGAAGTGGCCTCTCAATGCAACGCGGTAACAGAGCCAGCCGTTACCGGCGCCAAGGTCGAGAATTCTCTTTCCTCCCCGTTTGAGCCATCGTTCGACGAGAGAATCGAAGGAGCGTGCGCGGACGGCCCATTCTCCGGCCAACGGTCCCCTCCCCAAGTAGGGAAGGGCCAGAAGCTCCACATCTCCCCCGACCCCACGGCCCTCCTTGGCCCGAGAGGGCCCATAGGCATTACGAAATCGACGTAGTTGTTCGGTCAGGGTGGGTAGATCGTTGGTCAAATGATTTTCCAGGATTGAGTCGTGCGGGCGTCTCTTGACTCCACTTCAGTCCTCTACGCTACGTCAGATGCTTTCTCGTTGTGGCTCGCGCAGCCGAATGAGCCGGGTCGCCAGGTCGAGTTCCATGGGGTTTCCGTATCGGCCGGTTGCATACCGCCAGGTTGCCAGCAGGCGGAGAACCCGCCTTCCCCATTGTGGAGTTGCGTAATCCTGCACGGTCGGGAACCGGCAATACAACACTTTGGTGAAATCCTGCACCCTCTGCCGCATCTTCGTCGACAACCAAGGGGCATCTTGATGGCAGACATAGTCGATCCATCGGGGCTGTGTCCACTCCTCAGGCGTGGTGGGAAGCGGGGGCCCCTCTGGTCCATAGGTTTTGAGGATGGGGATCCGGGCGCCTGAGCTTTCTGCTGACATCCAAGCGGGATCGCGTTGTGGTGTCGGGCTGTAGAAATACAGGATCACCTCGCACTCGGGATGGATCGTCTTGAGCTGTTTGATAAAGCGGAAGGTATCTTCGATTTCTCCTTCTGGATCATCCGGGCCACCGAGCACGAAAGAGAATTCCGGGATTACTCCGTATTCGCGGCAGCGCCGCGCCACCTCCAGGGTGTGCTCCACCTTGGTGCCCTTTTTCATGCGTTTGAGAGCTGAGTCGCTCGCTGCTTCGGCGCCTATGTACGCCATCTTCAACCGGCTCTTGTGGATCAATTCCCAAGTCTTGGTAGAAAAATTGGCCAGGGTGTCCGCCCGCGCATAGCACCACCACGGAAGTTGAAAGTGGACCAGTGCCTCGAGAGTCTCCACGCTCGTTTCTTCGCGGTCGAAGAAGTTGTGATCGTAGTATTGCACTGCGTTGGCGCCGTATTTGTCTCGTAAGATCGACAGGGCTGCGACAAGACGCTCGACGCCTTGCAGACGGGTGTATCCGTTGAACATCGACACCACGCCGCAAAACGTGCAGCGATAGCGGCACCCAATCGCGGCTTGATGCACAGCAGTTCTGGATCCCAAGAAGCTCGGCCGCAAGTAGGTGCCTACGTCTCGAAGCCGCGAATAGGGGAACGGCGGATATGTGTCGGGAGACCTGAATGCTCGATCCGGGTTGTGAACGATCCGACCACTGTTCTTCCACGTTAACCCAGTAATCTCGCTCACGGCCGCGTGATCGGCTACGAATGGTGCCTCATTCTCTGTCCGCACGCCAAGCTGGCCACTCCCGGAAAGTCGTTCCACTAGCTCCAAGAGCGTGTCTTCGCCCTGCCCGCGAATCACGAAATCGACGTAGGGCGCGTTGATGGCAGAATCCGGATAGAGTGTTGGAAAGAACCCCCCCCAAGCTATGGGTACCGTGGGAGCATACGCTCGAACAGCCGATGCAATCTCAATGGCCGGCGCCACCTGCGGTCCCGGCATGACGGTCACGGCGACCAGAGCGTTGTTCCCTCGTCCGAGTAAAGACCGTAGCTTGCCGATGGTGTCCGGTTCGACGTTTCCGTCCACAATCTCGTACTTGTAGCGTCCTTCGAGCACCGCCCCGAGTGCAAGCAGTGACAGAGGAAGACGTACGGACCGGCGCGAGCACATCTTGGGATTTATGAGTATGACGCGCTGGGTCATGATGGCCGCTCGCGAATATTGGTGTGTCTTCTCGCAGTGTAAACCGTCAGTACCTCATTGCCCAAGTTGTGTTGCATCAATACACCCACCGTGAACCCATTCTGCTGCAGAGTTGAGAGCAAACCGGATGCATCCCCATCACTAGAAAACACGATGAGCGCTCGCCCGTCCGGGCGGAGAACGCTCGACAGTCCTGCAGCGAACCGCTCAATGACATCCGTGCTCCGCCATCCGATGTCACCCTGATTACGCGGCTCGCCCCTGAAGAACGGAGGGTTGAAAGTTACCAAATCGAATTGCTTCCCGTGGACCGGTGCGAACAGATCCCCCTGCAGGATACGGACCGTGTTCTGGGCATCATTGATCAACACGTTGGCGCGGGCGCAACGAACTGCAACCGGGCTGATGTCCACCGCTATCACGCGATATCCGCGGCGAGCGGCGACGAGCGCGGCGATACCAGATCCGGTACCCATGTCGAGTGCGAACGGCGGTTCGCCTCCTTCCGTTGCCGCGGGCATAGGCGCTTCAGAAACTGCTCTCGCCAAGAACTTGCCCGTGCGGAAAACTACTGGATCGTGAACCTCCGGCAGGACGACAATCGGAACTCCATAAACTCGTCGCAGCGTCGGACGGCGAAGCTGCCTCAGCAATGTGGGACGCCGCAGATGGAGCCACATTCGGGTCAGGAGTTTGATCAGCCTACCACCTCACGTGTTGGTTCGACCTCACTCAGTGCTTCCTTCATATATCCCAAGCTGACGGCTCGAATGCTAGTGGGTTTGGTTGGCAACTGGTGCTACGCCCCCCTTATCCGTAGGATTACACATGAGACCCTGGGACTGGCAAGGCTGACAAGCTCGGCAGCGGATGGCTATGACTGAGTTGAACCCACAACCCATGCTAACGGGGGTGGAGTCCGGCAACCGGACACCCTTGTTGCCGAGACAAGATCCGATCACCCAACTGCCGATTTTGATCCTTTACCCACATAGCCGGTGCAACTGCCGGTGCGTCATGTGCGACATCTGGCGCAGCACCACAAAGGAAGAGCTTGGTGTAGATGACGTCGCACGTTGGCTCCCCGAATGGCAGAATCTGGGCGTAAAACGCGTGGTCTTGAGTGGGGGCGAGCCGTTGATGCACTCTGATTTCTGGGCGCTGTGTGAGGCGTTCAGGGCGGCTGGGATCGGAATAACGGTCTTGAGCACGGGCATTCTCATGCGGCGCGACGCCGTTCGACTGGCACAGTACTGCGACGACATCGTGGTGAGCCTCGACGGCCCGCGCGAGGTGCACAATCGCATTCGGGACATTCCTCGGGCCTTTGAGAAACTGGCCGAGGGGGTGGCAGCGGTACGAGCCGTCGGCCGTGAGGTGACCATTTCCGGTCGGTGCACGGTGCAACGGCAAAATTTCCGCGTGTTGCGTGCTACTGTGAGCGCCGCTCATGACTTGACCTTGGATCGCATCAGTTTCCTGGCTGCCGACGTGAGCACCGAGGCCTTCAATCGGCCGGGTGGATGGGATGCCGAGCGTATCGCACAAGTTGCGCTGACTGAAGAGGAGCTTCCACTCCTGGCGGTCGAACTCGAAGCCATGGAACGCGAATGTGGCGAGGATTTTGCAAACGAGTTCATCGCCGAGAGCCCGGACAAGCTCCGCAGGCGCATCCTCCAGTACTACGAGGCCCTCAACGGTCGGAGTGATTTCTCCCCCATCGAGTGCAACGCTCCCTGGGTGTCCACGGTGATCGAGACCGATGGCACTGTCCGTCCGTGCTTCTTCCAGCCGCCCTTGGGAAATATCTTCGACGCGCCGAGCCTCTCAGCGATTCTCAACTCGGATGAGGCCGTAGCGTGGCGACGTGGTTTGGACACCCATCGTAACGAAATCTGCCGTAGATGTGTGTGTTCGCTGGCGCTGCGCGAAACCGGTGGCAAGTACGTTCAGGGCTGAGATTTTGTACGCTACGTTCGTCCCCTCCAGCCTGGCAGGCTGAGGGACAGATGAAGATCGGATTGGTGGTGCCGGGTGGAGTGGATCGCAGCGGCCGATACAGAGTCATTCCGTGCTTGCTATGGCTCATAGAGCGCTTCGCACGGCAACACGAGGTTCACGTCGTTGCGCTGTACCAGGAACCGACCCCAAGCCGGTACGAATTGCATGGGGCTACAGTACACAATATCGGCATAGGAGCAACGAGGTGGCGTGCGCTGAGGCGGATCGTGGACGAAAATCGTGCCGCCTCATTCGACGTCCTCCATGCCTTTTGGGCAATGCCTCCCGGCGTCATAGCGGCATGTGCAGGTTGGTTACTCCGGTGTCCGGTGGTTCTCCACCTCGGGGGTGGGGAGTTGATCGCCATGGCGGACATCGGGTATGGAGGTCGCCGCACACTGCGTGGTCGAACGCAGGTTCGAGTGGCCTTCATGGGGGCCGAGCGGGTTACGGCGGCGAGCACGATCATGGTGGAAAGGGCGGCGTCTTTCGGCATCGAGGCTGAACACATTCCTCTCGGTGTCGACCTACGCAGTTGGCCCGTTTTGGAACCGCGGCAGCGGACTGGACCTGCACGGTTACTCCACGTGGGCAGCCTGAACCGCGTGAAGGATCAACGTACGCTGCTCGAGGCGGTTGCCTTGCTGGCCGCCGCCCACGTGGAATTCCAGATGGATATTGTGGGAGAGGACACCCTGAGCGGTGAGATGCAGGGCCTCGCTCGTTCGCTCGACATCCACCAGTATATCACGTTTCATGGGTTCCTGCCGCACAGCCGGTTGCGCGATTTCTTCGACGCCGCACACCTCCTCGTGGTGTCGTCCCGTCATGAGGCCGGGCCGCTGGTTTTTCTCGAGGCAGCCATCGCTGGTGTACCAACGGTGGGAACCGCCGTCGGCCACGTACGTGACTTTGCGCCTGGTGCCGCTGTTGCGGTACCCATCGGAGACGCTGGCGAGCTTGCTCGACAAATAGCGGATCTCCTGGGGGACGAAGACCGGCGGGTGAACCTTGCCCGGGCCGCTCAGCAACGGGCGGTGCGCGAGGACGCCGATTGGACGGCGCGTCGGTTCGAGGAGATCTATCGAGAGTTGACTGATGCGCGTTGAGCAGCTTACCAGGGCACGGTTTCCCCGGCCTTGCGGAGCCGCAGGCGGGTACGCCGGCCGACCAGGAAGGCCAGCGGATCGCTGAACGGGGTGGACCGAATCCCGCGAAAAGGAGATTCCTCCCAAGTCCAAGAGTTTTCTCGGATCACTTTCCTGTAGGCCGACGGCGAGAGTTCCCAGAATACCTCGATGGGGTCGAGACCGTACAGGGCCTTCCGGTATCTCGCCAGCCGGGCTAGCGGTTCCAGGTTCCGCACTTGCGTGTCGAAGCAGGCCAAGGCCGCCGCCTTGCGTTGGACGACCGGCCGAATGTCGACGACGCGGTTGACGAGCAAGGGAGTGAGTGGTACGCCGACTTCGTACACGCGTACGATTTGGCCTTCTCGCACGGAATCGGCCACCGTACGTGCCACATCGAGGTGATCCGGGTGAAAGTCGACGCACGAGGGAGCGTAGATCACTGTGGCCTCCGAGAGCAATTCGCTCAGCTTGGTGCGCAAGAGCGAGGTGTCGGCTTGTCGCTCAGGAAACCCCAAGTATGTGGCTTCGTGCACGCCCAGGTTTTTCACTGCAGTGGCTAGTTCTCCCTTTCTCCGCGTCACCATTTCGTCGTGTGTCAATCCACCCGCCTGCGACTCTCCCCCGTCGGTAACGACAACTATCTTCACGGTGGCGCCGGCGAGCGCGTGCAGGGCCAGGGTGCCGCCCGCGCCGACCGTTTCGTCGTCGGGGTGGGGCGCGACGACCAGCACCCGGGTCATGCCGCGCGCGCCCAGCGCCTGGAGCGCGGCCGCGATCGAAAGGTTGCCTCCTTCGTCGTCCCCGACCGCGATCACCTCGACGCCGGCGCTCTCGTACGCCTTGACCCGGTCGCGATCCCGATGCTCCCGAGTGATCATCAAGGTGGCCTGCTCCCGCGCCCGCGCCACCAGGTCGTGGGTGAGCGGCAGGCGCAGGCTGCCGTCGAGCACGACCCGGAGCGGCGACGTCTCTTCCAGTCCCTCCAGGCGCACGTCGAGGCGCGGGTTGTCGGCGAGCGCGGTGCCGCTGCCGATCAGCACCGCGTCGTGGCCGGCGCGCAGGAGATGGGCGCGCCTGCGCGCCGTCTCGCCGGTGATCCAGCGGCTCTCGCCGCGCTTGGTCGCGATGCGCCCGTCGAGCGTGGTGGCGAGCTTCAGCGTGACCAGCGGCCGGCCCCGGCGCTGGCGCAACAGATAGCCGGCGTTCACCTCGGCCGCCGCTTCGGCGCCGAGGCCGAGCGAAACCCCGATCCCGGCGTCGCGCAGGCGGGCCAGCCCGGCACCGACCACGCGCGGGTCCGGGTCCTCCAGCGCCACGACGCAACGCGCGATGCCGGCCGCG
>JADFIT010000175.1 GCA_022566515.1 Gemmatimonadota bacterium | reverse complement strand
GTACCGGTCATTTCTGAGCCGGTACCGGAGTTCGGCGTCCAGGTATTTGGAGGCCACGCCGTGGCTCGAGAATCTGCTGCGCCGCCCCCGGTAGTTCGTTGGTGTCGGGGATCACGGGTGGACTCCGGTTACTTCCATATACTGTGAGAGTCAATTCTGAGGCTGATTGGTCCCACTCCCAGGGCGTCAGGGAAACGCGGTCATGTCACGAGTCTATCCGATCACATTTCACCTCTTCAAGCGCTGTTTGGTGCTCGCCGGGCTCACAACGGGCATTCTCCTGACCGGATGCGCCGGCAAGGGGCAGCAGGCCCAGCCGGTACCAGAGCCGGCACCAGAGCCGGCCGTGTCTGCCGAGGGCCCCACTGGGGCTCAGCTGTCGGCCGAGCGGCAGGCCGCGCGAATCAGCGACCTTCAGCAGAGCATGGCCGAATTGCAATTGGGCCTCATGGAGAAGGAAGCCCAGGTCACGGAACTGCAGGCGAATCTGGACGAAGCAATCCAGGAGGTGGTACGGACCAAGGCGAAGCTCCAGAGCGTGGAGAGCAGGGCAGAGGCAGCGTCCACCATGGCGGAAGCGGAGATTGCCCTGAAGGCCGTGCGAGCCGAGACGGCTGAGCCAGGTCCGGAGGTGTTTCAGGCCGAGCAGCTGTTGGAGATGAGCGCCCGTGCATTCGAGAGTCGGAACTACGGGGGATCGCTCTATCTGGCCAGCCAGGCGATGAGCCTCGTGAACATAGGTAAGCGGCGACTCGTCGGAGCCGACATGCCGCACAGGGTAGGGGAGGTGCTCTTCGTGATACCTCTCTCGCTCGAAGCGACGCGAAACAGCAATGTGAGGGAAGGCCCGGGTCGCGGATTCAAAGTATTGTTCACGCTATCGGAGAGGACTCGGCTCGTAGGCCTGGCGTACAAGGATCAGTGGGTACGGGTCAGAGACGACGACGGTCGGGGTGGCTGGATCTTTCATTCACTCGTGCAGAGCCGGCTGAATCGCAGTCAAGAACCCATATAATCACGCTCGTTTTCGGGCTTGCTTCCCCCGTGGCCGGGTTGCCGGCCCACGTTTGGTTGGGGTTGCCCGCGCAACCCGATTGCGGCCGCGCCGTTTGGCCTGGTAAAGCGCGGCGTCGGCTGCCGCGATTATGGTTTGGGCGGTGTCACCGTGCCGGGGGAATTCGGCGACACCAATGCTCAGCGTGATGCCAACTTTCTTTTTCTTATCGTCGAGCTTCGTATCGGCCAGCCGGCTTCGGATGCGCTCGGCAACTTCCACCCCTCCCTCCAGGTCGGTTCCCGGAAGCAAGATGAGGAACTCCTCGCCGCCGTAGCGGGCGGCGTAATCCACCTCGCGGATGCAATCGCTGAAGATCGCAGACATCTTGACGAGGATCTCGTCTCCCCCGAGGTGACCGTGCGTATCGTTGTATTTCTTGAAGTGATCCAGGTCGATCATCATCGCCGCAAAGGGTTCTTCCTGCCGATCGGATCGGGCGACTTCCTTGGTAATGGTCTCCATTAGATGGTTTCTGTTGTACAGGCCGGTCAGGCCATCGGTGACGGAGAGTCTCTCCAGTTCCTCTCGTCCGTGGCGCAGACGTGCAACCATGTCGTTGAAGACTCGTGTCAACGAGCCAAGCTCGCCGCGGGTCACGACGGGGAGGTCCACCTCGAGATCACCTCCAGCGACTTGCGCGGCGCCGATCGTGAGTCGATCCAGCGGCCGGACGATGGCGATTCCCAAGACATATGCGATCAAGCCGATGCTCAGTAGCAGGACGGACACCATCAAGATGGTCTGATTGCGTAACTCGAGGATCTGGACGAATGCTTCTTCCCTTGCGATATCGGCCACCACTGCCCAGTCCAGCTGCGGCACGTGATCCAGAGTTCCGACCACCTCGTTACCCTGTGCATCAGTGTACTCGATAGAGCCCCCTTGCAGAGCGGACAGTTCTCGGAGGGTTCGCGGTGCCAACTTGATGTTCTTGAGCGCAGCGGGCGCCATCCGAGAACTGACCATGATCGTGCCGTCTTTTCCCAACAGGTAGGCGTGTCCGGTTTCTCCTAGCGCAACACTGTGCAGCGTTCTATCAATCGTGCGGAAGTGGACCTTCGCGGCGACCGCACCCAGGAAGCGATCGTCCTGCGCCTTGATGGGCCAGGCGATCATCATGACTACCTGTTTGGACTCCTCTTCCCAATAGGCGTCTCCCCGGACTTCTTCGGCCTCAGCGACTTGACTCAGCCAATCTTCCGGTAGCCGTAACTCCGTCGGGTTTCCAGTGCTGGCGATCACGCTGGCCTGTGCGTCTATGACCGAGAGTTCTTCGTAATCGGCAGACCGCTCTCGGACAGACGTGAGGTAGTCCTCCATGCGACGGAGCGCTTCCGTGTCAACGGTGCTTCTCCGCTGCGCGCGCAGAATCCTATCTAGGTTCCCTGATACTTCGAAAGAGATGGAAAAGACGCGCATGTCGTAGAACCGTTCTTTCAGCCATAGGTTGGTTTCCCGCGCGCTGTGGCTGCTGATGTTCTGCAGTTCTGCGGTGATCTTGTCTGTGAGGGCGCGCTTGTTGTGAGTGTAGGAGAGCCACGTCGTGGTCAGCGATGGGATTAGCGTGGCGAGTACGGCGAATACCAGGATCCTGTTCTTGATGCTGTCCAGGTGAAAGGCGTGGAGAAAACTCGCTATGTTCTGTTCCCAGGAACCCAATGGCCCTCCTTGAATGCCTCACAGGATAGGATCGGCTGGCCGACCACGCAATAGGGGATGGGTGCCTTCGTATTGGCGAGGTGGGTAGGTAGAGAGACTCCATTGCGGGGTCGTACCCCGCCCCAGCACCTTTAGGCGTCAAACGCTGGCCAACGCAAGCCAAACTCACCCAACGGAGAGCGGAGCATGACCCAGGTCCTTGCCGATGCAGACAGATTTCGCAAGGGGTTCCTGATCCTGCTGGTAATCGGGATTTCCCTCATCTTCTTCGCGATGGTCCGCAGCTTTCTGATGACGATGCTCCTCGCGGCGATCCTGAGTGGCATGGTCCATCCGCTGTACCGCTGGCTGGTCAAGTTGTTGAGAGGAAGGAAGGCGCTGGCCTCGGTTGTCACGACGCTCACGGTCTTCGTCGTGATCATCGTTCCGCTGTTGGGCATCGCGGGGATCGTGGTCGCCCAGGCGATTGACATCAGCGATTCCGTGACGCCGTGGGTGCAACAGCAAATCGGGCAGCCCAACGAGCTGGACCGATTGCTCGATCGGATCCCGTTCATGGACGCGCTTACACCCTACCGGGATCAGATCGTCCAGAAGCTCGGTGAGTTTGTGGCTGGAGTGGGAAGCTTTCTCGTCAGCCGCCTCGCCGCCACCACACGCGGCACGGCCGTGTTCTTCTTCAAGCTCTTCATTATGCTGTACGCGATGTACTTCTTCTTGATCGACGGCGCGAAGGTGCTCGACAAAATATTGTACTACATGCCGCTGACAGCCGAGGACGAGAACCGCATGGTCGAGAAGTTCGTGTCGGTCTCGCGCGCCACGCTCAAGGGAACGTTCGTCATCGGGCTCCTCCAGGGTGGACTCGCCGGCATAGCGTTTGCCGTCTTTGGAATCAACGGCGCGTTTTTCTGGGGTACGATCATGGGGGTACTGTCGATCATCCCGGGCGTTGGAGTGGCGTTGGTGTGGATCCCGGCCGCCGGGTATCTGCTGGCGATCGGCAGTCCCATCCTAGCGTTGCTGCTCACGTTGTGGTGTGCGGGGGTCGTAGGGACGGTGGACAACGTGCTTCGTCCCCGGCTTGTGGGCAAGGACACCAAAATGCCGGATCTCTTGATTCTGCTGAGCACCCTCGGTGGATTGGTGCTGTTCGGCGCGGCCGGAATAATCGTGGGTCCCGTAGTGGCAGCGTTGTTCGTCACGGTGTGGGAGATTTACGGCACCACGTTCAAAGACATCTTGCCACCCACCGCTCTGGCCAAGAAAGCCTAGGGCTGGGTTCCAGTGGCGCAACTTCCGGGGCAATTGTGTGTACCTTTTCGAGTGGGATCGAAAGCTCAGGCTCGCCTCGAACGGTGTGGAATTGGTTGGCGTTGAACAATGGAGGACAGGATGACCGTCAAGATTCTTGGGCCAGTCTTTTGGATGTTTGCGGCGTTCGCGTGTGCTGGTGGCAGCGGTACCGGCGTCCCGACGTCGAGTGTCCGGCTCATGGAGAAAGAAAAAGTCTCAGTCGAGGTCCAGAACCAGAACTTCTATCAGGCGACGGTCTACGCGTACCGGGCAGGCAATCGGGCACGGCTGGGCGTGGTCGAATCGCAAAGCACCAGATCGTTCGAGTTCGTGTGGATCACCGGTGATCTCCGGTTCCTGATTGATTTTTTCGCCAACGGATGCGTCCTCACGGATCCACTGGCGGTGGATCGAGGCGACGATTTGTTGCTGATCCTCGAGCCTCAGGATTATCGGCGGGCCAGCCAGGCCTTGTGCCGCGTGTGATCTGGCGCCGGAAATCCATTGACGCCGAAGCCCCGGCCATCGGGACACACGCCGGGCCCGGAAGTGAATGGCCACGGAAACCACGGAACGCACGGACCCCCGCAGCCCCACCCGGGAAGTTAGGTCCCCTCCCCCGCCCCCGAAAAGGTGTGGTGGTGGAAGGAAAAAAAGTTCATCTGGCGAGTTCAGATCCCCCCACCAAGACCGGGACGTTGCTGTCGGTGGTGGATCCGTCACCGAGTTCTCCGAAGGAGTTGAAACCCCAACAGAACAGCGTGCCGTCGGTGATTACCCCGCAGGTGTGCAACCGGCCGGCGCTGACCGCCGCGAACTCGAGCCCGCCGGCCACCGGTGCCGGTTCGGTTCGGTCGGTATTGGTGCCGTCGCCGAGCTGGCCGAAAATGTTGAGCCCCCAACAATAGACGGCACCACTCACCTCGAGCCCGCACGCATGATCGTTTCCCGCACTCACCGATGCGAAGGTGAGGCCACCGGCTACAGGTACGGGAATGTTACGGTCCACCGTAGTGCGGTCCCCCACCTGACCGGAGCCGTTGAGTCCCCAGCAGTACACGGCACCATCCGTAACCACACCACAGGTGTGGCTACCCCCGACACCAACCCATGTGAATCCGAGTCCGCCATACACCTCCGTCGGCTCGGTTTGGTCGGTGAGGGAGCCATCGCCGAGTCTTCCGTTGCTGCCGGCTCCCCAACAGAACGCCACGCCGGGCTCGGTGGTCCCACAGCGGTGGTCGCCGCCGACCTCAACGGAGGCGAACGTGAGCCCACCACTCACCTCTTCAGGCACGGTGCTCCCCGTCGTGAAGTCGTTGTCGACCCGTCCGTTGCCGAGATCCCCCCAACAGTAGGCCGTGCCACTCATCGTGGCCCCGCAGGTGTGTCCGGATCCGGCGCTCACCATGGCGAAACGGAGGCCCCCTTCGACGGGTACCGGAACGAACCGGTGAGTCTTGGTGCCGTCACCGATCTGGCCTGTTACGTTGAACCCCCAGCAGTAGGCCGCACCTTCTGGGGTGAGGCTGCACGCATGAAAAGCTCCCGCGGTGATCGAGACGAAGGTGAGTCCACCAGAAACAGGCTGTGGAACGCTGCTGTTGAGGCTCCTAAAACCCCGGCCGAGTTGTCCGACCTCGTTGCCACCCCAGCAATAGACGACCCCGTCGGCAGTGAGTGCGCACGAGTGATCATCCCCCGCGGCAACGGCAACGAACGCGAGCCGGCCGGGTCCGGGCAGCGAATCTTGAGGGTCGGTTGGAGTGTTCGTTCCTGCGCAAGAGAGCGCTGCCAAGGCCAGCCCCGCCCTACCGACATGGACCCCACGCCGCATCAGGGGGCAATGGTGCACTCTGCGGCCCTCTTTCACCGCGTCTAGATCAGGATCACACCGCAATTTGATCCGGCCCAGTTGAACCCCGTAGGTACCTCCCCAGCGCTGGCATACGCCTCCACGCCGACTATTTTTTCGGTATTCACACGGTCCAGGTTGAAATCGTGGGTGCTTCCCATCCGTACACCGTCCAAAACGAATTGGGGGGGGCAATCGTCTCGGCTGGCCCGGCGACTGGAGATGAGATACCGTCTGGTGTCCATACCCCGGTTGTCTTCCACTATTAGTCCGAACTCGGTAGTGGTCGGCGGGAGGGGATGGCCGTAATTCCGGTTCAGCTCCACACGGAACCCCGGTAGATGGCGGAGAATATCCGTGAAGTTGACCAGGACGCCCCACCGCTCGATGTCGTCGATGTCTGCGAACGCGCCGAACCCGGCCTGCTGGCGCGCGTAGAACCCCGCCCCCACCAAACGGCTGTACCGATTGGCTGTAGCCGACACGACCAGGCCCTCGAGTTGCAGGGCAGCTGGAGGGATCAGGAAGGTGCCCAGGTCGAAGAGTCCCACCGAGGCCTCCACGTCTATCGTGCGAGCCAGGCGGTGAAAGCCGATGCGGTGGAATGTGATGTCGTAGGTGCCGGCCCTTACCCCAGTCAGTCGGAACAAGCCGGCGGAGTCGGTCCTGACCTTGAGCCTGAGGGCTGGGATCGCAACCAGGACACCGTAAACATCGGAACCATCGACGGCAGAGGCCATCCTACCGACAACCGTAACCCCGTGCTGCTGAGCGCGTGCGTCCTGCGCTGCCGCAGATAGTCCTACCACCAAGAGCGCTGCTGCTGCGGCCCGCAACGAGACGTTGAGCGATGAAACGCGCATGATCGAGCCTCTCTCTCTGTCGGTCCGTCTCCGTCGGTGGCCTGTGGTCGAACCGCGGTCGGCCTAAAAACCGGAGACAAAGCGTCAGGTGAAATATACCCCCCGACGCGAGATCTGCACCACTGTCCCATCATGCAACAGTCCGCCCCGCTCCACCAGGCGCCCACTATTGGCATTTCCATAAACACGTTAGAGTTGGTGTATGATAGTGGCAGCCGTTTTCCGATTGATGACCGTAGGTTGCACCGTCACCGCGTTGGGCTGCGCGTCCGACGGAGGAACCGAGCCCGACGACCGGAGCTGCATCACCATCGAAGGGTCGGCGCAAATGACCGGCGATCGAGCCAAGCTCACGGGAAACGGAGTGTTTCGCTTCGATGACGTGGACCGGCCGGCTGAGGTGGGGGCGTACCTCTTCGACATGCGGGAGGCGCCCGATGGAATATTCGTGGATACCCAATACCAGTTCATCTGGGAGAACGGCGACTCGTTTCTCACCGTCGACGAGGTTTTCTTCCAGCCGAGCTTGAA
>JADFIT010000036.1 GCA_022566515.1 Gemmatimonadota bacterium | reverse complement strand
GGAAGAAAACGTCGGCATGGAAAATCGGGCGCGGGTCTATCTGCGGGGCGAAGAGGAGACAGTGCGTAGTGAACTGGAACTGATCTTCCCGGATGAGCCCAACGTGGTCAGCTTCATTCTCGTAGCGGCCCGTGCTGAACAGCCCACCGACGATAACAACACTGATAACGCGGGCGGCGAGTCCGAAACGGGAGAGGAAGACGAAGGCGGCTCCGACGAAACCGGCGGTGAGGACGATGAGTCGGAAGGAACCGGCGAGGATGATGAGTCGGAAGGCTCCGCCGATGCGGATTCCCAGGGCGATGACGCCGAGCCGGCCGGTGGACATACGTACACTATGGGCTTGCCATGCTCCATCGCAGCCCGGTGCTCGGCGTCAAAAGCCGGCAAAAAATCCCAAGACACAATCCCTCGATTGTCAAAGAAACGGCCCGTAGCCCGGCCCGTTGCATCATGCTACCTTGGCCGCAACTTGGGCGCAACAGCCATTGGGGAATACGGATCAGGCCTGCCCTGGGGCTACCGAGTGAGCACTCACGCCACGCCGCTGGTCGAGGTCTAGACATGAAGAGAGCAATAGTTCGGAGGAGCGCGATGAAGACCAAGAGCAAATACTCGGTGGGGAGTCTGCAGTGCCGCCGGTTGTGCGTCTGGGGCGCGGCGCTTGCCGTGACATGCCCAGTCACGGCGGACGTGGCGTCGGCCCAGATCCGCCAGAGCCCCCGGGAGATGGGCGTCGTGGTCGGTGTCCTGCCCACCGGCCCGCTCAACGCCATCACCGACGTCGCCGGTGTGAGAGTGGGGCAAGTGACGGTCGTGCTGGGCGACTCCATCAACACCGGAGTGACGGCCATCCTGCCCCACGGTGGGAATATCTTTCGCCGCAAGGTGCCGGCCGCCGTGGTGGTGGGGAACGGCTTCGGAAAACTCGTAGGCTTCACCCAGGTCCGAGAGCTGGGCGAGCTGGAATCACCGGTCGTCTTGACCTGCACGCTCTGCGTCCCCCGGGTGGCCGATGCCGTGCTGACCTATCTGCTCCGACTCCCGGGAAACGAGAACGTGCGCTCGGCCAACGCCGTGGTTGGCGAAACGAACGATGGATTCCTCAGTGACATTCGGGCCCGGCCGGTGAGGGAGGCGGATGTGCTGCAAGCCATCGCCGGGGCAGAAACCGGGCCGGTCGAACAGGGCAGCGTTGGTGCGGGCCGCGGGACGAGGGCGTTCGGATGGAAGGGAGGCATCGGCACATCGAGCAGGCTGCTTCCGGCCGACCTAGGAGGATGGACTGTGGGTGTGCTGGTGCAGACGAATTTCGCTGGGGTGCTCACCGTGGCGGGTGCGCCGGTGGGGCGGGAGTTGGGGCAGTACTACTTGCGGGGAGTGCTGGAGAGGCGTCGAGGGACATCAGGAGGCATCGCGAAGCAGGGTGGTGGGGCGGGGGGCGGTAGTACCGGCCTACCGCCCTACCGCCTTACCGCCGATGACGGGACCGGTGGGGACGGATCGGTCATGATCGTGGTGGCGACCGACGCGCCGCTGACCCACCGGAACATCGAGCGATTGGCACGCCGTGCGCTGGCTGGTCTGGCGCGAACGGGGAGTTCGATGAGCAACGGATCGGGCGATTACGTGATTGCCTTCTCGACGGTTCTGGTTGCGGATCTTGCGGGCCATCCGCCCGTAGGGAACAGCGCCATGAGCCCGTTGTTCCAGGCCGTGATCGAGGCGACGGAGGAAGCGATCTACAATTCCCTCTTTCTGGCGACGACGGTTAGGGGTCACAGAGGCATCGCTGAAGCCCTTCCCCTCGATTCAACGGCGGCGATTCTGAAGAGGTATGGGGTTATAAGGAAGTAGGAAGTGGGATGTAGGAAGAGGGGAGAGGGGAGAGGGGAGGTTGCAGGTTCAACGCGGAGAGAGACGGTGCAATTACAACGCTTGATTCGAACCATCGCCCTCCTGGGGGCGACGTTGGTGCTCGGCCGGCCCGCCGAGGCGCAACGCAACGGCCTCAAGATCTACATCTCGGCTGACATGGAAGGGGTGGTGGGAGTGGTGACGGGGGAGCAGCTGGGACCCTCGGGTTTTGAGTACGGCCGGTTTCGCGAGTTCATGACGCGGGAAGTGCTGGCGGCCATCGACGCCGCTAAGGCGGCGGGCGCGACCGAAGTGCTCGTCAGCGACTCGCATGGGAACGGTCAGAACCTTCTCATCGAGATGTTCCCGGATGACGTCACGGTGGTGCGGTCGTGGCCGCGGCCCCTCATGATGATGCAGGGCATCGACGAGTCGTTTGATGCGGTCATCTTTCTGGGATATCACGCCGGCACCCACAATCCGGCCGGCGTGCGTGCTCACACGATTTCGAGTGCCCGGTTGGCCGATGTGCGACTCAATGGCCGCTCCGTACCCGAAGCGGGAATCAATGCGGCGATCGCCGGGCATTTCGGGGTGCCGGTCATCATGATATCGGGGGACGATGCCGCCGTGGCGGAAGCGCAGGAACTCATTGGTGATATCGAGGGTGCCGTGGTGAAGTGGAACTACAGCTTTCATTCGGCGCGTACGCTCACCCCGGAGGCGGCTTACCGGTTGATTGGGGAGAAGGTGACGGCGGCGATTGCGCGCCTCGACACGTTCCAACCGTTCCGCATGAGTGCTCCGGTAACGCTCGACGTACGATTCAAGAGTTATCGGCCGCCCCAGTTGCTCTCCTATCTGCCGATCGTCGAACAGGTGGATTCCCATACGATTCGGTATATTGGCGATACGATGATCGATATCTCCAAATTCATCGAATTCATCACGAGCTACAACGTGGCAATCGACCCTTGATTCCGGCCGGTGTGAAATGAGCACATCCAACGATTCCGGATTCATCCCTTCACGCAATATCCGACGGCTCGAGCCGTCCGCGACCCTGGCGGTCACCCAAGAGGCGAGCCGCCGCCGGGCGGCGGGCGAAGACATCATCGACCTTTCGGCGGGGGAGCCGGATTTCGACACGCCGCGCATCGTATCAGACGGGGCCATCCGGGCGATTCAGGAAGGGAAGACCCACTACCCCCCGAACCCCGGCATTCTCGACCTGCGTGCCGCCGCGGCGAGTCATCTGTCGGTGTTGTCGGGGGGGCGTCCGATCAACGCCGACAATATCGTTGTCTCGACGGGGGCGAAGCAGGCTCTGTTCAATACGTGCTTCACGCTGTTTGGGCCGCATGACAGCGTGTTGATCCCCACGCCGGCATGGGTCTCCTATCCGCAGATGATTCACCTCGCTCGCGCCAATCCGGTGATGGTGCCCGGCGATCCGGAGTTCAGTCTCAAAGTAAGCGTCGAAGATCTCGAGGCAGCGTCTGACGCGAACACTCGCGGCCTATTGTTGTGTTCGCCGAACAACCCGACCGGCGCGGTCTACACACTTGCGGAATTGCGCGCAATCGCTGAATGGGCGCAAGGTCGCAATCTGTGGTTGATATCTGACGAGATCTACCGCCGCATTCACTACGCCCCGGGTCCCGCACCTTCGGTACTCGATCTCTCGGACGACCTTCTGTCCCGTGTCGTTGTGATCTACGGCGTGTCGAAGGCGTACGCTATGACGGGTTGGCGCATCGGTCTTGCGCTGGCGCCTGCCGAGGTGGCGAAGGCGATGGCAGCGTTGCAGGGCCACGTCACGAGCGGGGCCAATCATCCGGCGCAGTACGCGGCGGCCGTTGCTTTTACAGACGAGCGTGTCGAGACCGAAGTGCAGCACATGGTGAAGCAGTTCCAGCGCCGGCGCGAGATGGTTGTCAGTCATTTTCGCCAGCACCTTCCGGGCTTGGAGTTCGTGGAGCCGCTTGGGGCGTTCTACCTCTTTTTCAGAGTGGACAGCTGTTTCGATGGGGAGGTCAACAACGCGGTCACCTTCTGCCAGAGGCTCATTGCCGACGGTGGGGTGGCGCTGGTGCCCGGAGAGGCGTTTGGGTACGAGAGGTGGGTACGCCTGTCGTTTGCCGCCAAGGAGGAGCAAATTCGCGAGGCGCTACAGCGTATCGTGCGTTTCATCAACCATCTCCAAGGGGCGAAGAGCAGCGATCGGGAGGCCGGCGCTGCTCGACGTTAGTTCCTTGATTCTTTAGTTCGTTAGATATTTGCGAGACATCCATGGACTCATCACACAACAAACTCGCCATAGCAGCCCTGTCGCTCGTGGCGTTGGTGTTCGCATGCGTCACGCCGGCTGCCGCCAGACAAGCCGGCGCTGAGCGCGTCACCGTGTTGGTCAACGGCCGCCTGTGGACCGGTGACGCAAGCGCACCGTGGGCGGAGGCCGTCGCAATTCGGGGTGGGAAGATCCTGGCAGTGGGTTCCGAGGAAGAAGTTCTCGCCGCCGCCGGTGCCGACTTCGACCGTCAAGATCTGAACGGCGCGTTTGTAACCCCCGGGTTCATCGATGGCCACACGCATTTCGGGCGTGCTGGTGCGCTGCTCATGGGTGCGAACTTGCTCGACGTGGCGGATGACGCATCGTTCCGACGGCGTGTCTCGGAGGCGCACGACAGGCTGCCGCCAGGGTCGTGGATGCTGCGGGGTGACTGGGGTGCGTACGACCTAGAGACGAGCTGGGTGCCATCGCGGCAATTGCTGGAGGAGATCGTCGCCGGCCGGCCCGCACTCCTGAACAAGTGGGACCGCTCGCAATACCTGGCCAGCTCCCGAGCGCTCCGCGCCGCGGGCATCGATCCCGCCGGGCATGACGGCCTGGTCTCGGGCGAAGAGTTGGCTCGGATACGGCGTGCCGTGCCGCCGCCTTCCTTCGAGCAGCGACTCGCCGAGAATCGACATGCCCTGCGCGACCTGGCGCGTCAT
Organism: Gemmatimonadota bacterium; assembly: GCA_022566515.1. GTDB lineage: Bacteria > Gemmatimonadota > Gemmatimonadetes > Gemmatimonadales > GWC2-71-9 > B3T1B10. Next base: position 21,912 of record JADFIT010000036.1, on the reverse strand, counting down.
GGCATCACGACCATTCACGATATCACAGGGCCGGAGCAGCTGAGGCTGTTCCAGTACCTCAGGGACGAGGACTCGCTCACGGTACGAGTGTGTGCCCGCCCCACGCTGGACAAGTGGGAACAGCTGGCAGCCGTGGGTATACAGAACAACTACGGTGGGGAATGGATCAATATCTGCGGACTGAAGGGATTCGTGGACGGCATCATGGGGAACTCGTCCGCCATGTTCCGCGAGCCCTACGAGCACACTCCCAACAGCAGCGGCCAGTGGCGCACCATGATGTCGCCTCCGGGGAACATGGAGCGACTAATTCTGTCGGCTGACGCCGCCGGACTCACCGTGACCATCCACGCCATCGGAGATCTCGCCGTGGACACCCTGCTCGACATGGTTGAGATGGCCGTCGCCACGAACGGCTACAGGGATCGTCGGTTTCGCATGGTCCATGCCCAGGTCGTCGAGCAAGACGACTTCCAGCGGTTCGGCGAGTTGGACATAATCGCGGAGATCAATCCGTTTCACGCGATCGACGACATGCGGTGGATGGAAGACCGCATCGGCGAGAGATCGGTGGGAGCATATGCGTTTCGATCGTTGAAGGATGGCGGCGCGTTGCTCGTGTTCGGGTCTGACTGGCCCGGCACGAATGCGGCGTGGTACCCGGCGGATCCTATGCAGATGATCTATGCCGCCGTGACCAGGAAGACCCTGGACGGACAGCCCGAGGGGGGCTGGTACCCAGCCCAACGCCTGACCGTGCAGGAAGCGCTCGAGGCGCATACGGTCAACTCGGCGTATGCGGCGTTCGAGGAACGCATCAAAGGCAAGCTCGCTCCCGGGTATATGGCCGATCTCACAGTGTTATCGCAGAATCTCTTTGAGATCGATCCGGACGACATCAAGGATGTCAGTGTGCTTCGGACCATGGTGGACGGCCGGTGGGTCTACATCGCGTCGACGCTAACGCCCTGAGCACTCCACCCCGCCAGTGATGCAAGGCGATCCGACCCAGGCGTATATCCGCAACCTCTTCGCCGCTGAAGACTCCGCGTTGCAGGCGGCACGCCTGCGCCACGAAAAAGAAAACCTGCCCGCCATACACATTTCTCCCGAAGAGGGGAAATTGTTATTGGTTCTGCTGCATGCGGTTGGTGCACGGCGGGTGTTGGAGATTGGGACCCTGGGAGGGTATAGTGGGATCTGGATCGCTCGGGCGCTTCCGCCGGACGGGAAGCTCATTACCATCGAACACGACTCCAAACATGTGGACGCCGCGCGTCGTGCCTTCGCCGAAGCCGACGTCTCTCACAAGATCGAACTGTTGGAGGGTGATGCCCGTGAGGTTCTACGTCGCCTCACTCCGGAGTTCGACGCCGTGTTCGTGGACGCCGACAAGGAGCCACTCGCCTTGTACTATCGCGAAGCCATGCGCTTGCTGAAGGTGGGTGGATTGCTGTTGTGTGACAACGCCCTGCTCGACAAGCGAGTGGTGGATCGGGCGGATGACGCCGCCGACGTGCGCGGCGTGAGGGAGTTCAACAGGTTGGCTGCGAGCGATGTGGGCCTGGCGGCTACCATCATCCCGATACGGGACGGCCTGCTGGTTGGCCTCAAGCTGGCGACATGACGTCCGCCGTCATGGGTGAGACGGTGGTCGAGGCGCGCCGACGGCTGCGGGAAGCGCTGCTCGAGGCCGGGGGGGTGGTGGGGGACGGCAAATCTGCCGCCGCCGCGAGCCCACCCCTGCAAACGCCGTTCGGTATTGCCGAGCCAGTAGAGGGTCGTGAAGTTACCGCCGTGGCGGTCGGCGCACCGCTGCGAGAGTCCCGCGACGCCGCTTTCGCAGACGGCATTCAGCGCTACATCGTGGAAGGGCGGATCGGGGTCACCCCCATCATCCGCGCCTATGTGGGTGCCGCCGTGCTCGACCGTCGCGACCGAGGGCTCCTGCCCGCAAAGCACGAGGCAGAGGAGTTCATCGTCGCGCCGCTGGAACGACTCACCGATGCAACGGTCGCGAAACTTCATGAGACCGGACTGCCCGTGCACGACTGCGGCGTCGCGGAGCGCGAACACCCGATCCTCGACGTCCAGTTGGCCGTGCAGCAGATCGAACAGCGGCGCAGGCGTGCCGAGGTCAGTGTGGTCGCCGCATTCCGTCGCGAGTTTCCGGATGCGTGGATCGTGGTGGACGGATCCCTCCGGGCGTACGACGAAGAGGCTCGGGAGTCGCGCCTGCTGGGGGTCATCAAGAGCCACGAGACCCAGTTTCTGGCAGGTGTAGATCTCGAGACGGCACTGACGCTACCGGAAGCGCATCGTACCACCGTGTTCCGTCGGGTGGGTGGTCGCGAGGACGCGATCCACTCCTGGTACTTACGTTTATGGGACTGGGTGGGACAGGATATCTTGTTTGGGTTGGTGCGTGTAGAGCGGCAGCGAGGGCCGCAGGTGTTGGATGAGATCGAGGAGATATGTAGCTGGCTGCTGGCCGAACGGTCACCCATGTCAACGCCGGACACGCGCTGGGATCGACTCCTCTACCCGATTCACGAAGTGGAGAACTACCTGAAGGCGAGGGCGGGATCGTGGTGGTAGAAGGACGGAAAGACGGAAGGACGGAAAGGCGGACGGTGGAAGTGGACGAGCGGTGCGACACTCCACCGGTTGCTGTGCCGCCCGATCCTATCGGCCGCGTCGTGGCGACCGAGCGGCTGCCGGCGAGTCCCCATGAGTTCCATTTCTGGACGGAAGTGGAAACGCCGATCGGAATCGGCGCCATTGTGCGCGTGGAGGGAAGGGCCCGAACGGTCTACGCCGTAGTGGTCGATGCCAAGGCGTATTCCGACCTCGCAGACCCGCTGCACGAGGTACGGGTGGCGGCCGGCATTCCCGGCGAGCACGTAGCCCCAACCCATCGAACGGAGATCCGCCTCTGGACCGCTGCCGTCCTGCGGCAGGTGCCCCAGGAACCGCTTCAGCCCGTGCCGTTGGCCGAGGTGTTCTTGGCTTCGGAGCAGGACGTCCAGGTTGCGCTGCGAATGGAATCCTACGTCCAAGTGGCGGAGCCTACGGGGATTCCCATCGGGTTGTATGCGACGGGCGGTGTCTCGGCGCCGGTGTACCTGGACGCGAATTTCCTCCTCGGACCGGAGTCGGCCCATCTCAACATTTCCGGCGTTTCCGGACTGGCGACCAAGACGAGCGCCGTGGAGTTTTTGCTCAAGAGCGTCTTCACCCACTTCCCGCATAGCAAGGGTCGCATAGCGGCCGTGTGTTTCAACGTCAAAGGACCTGACCTTTGCTTCCTCGATCAGCCGGGCGATCTGACCCCCGAGGATCTCGAGATGTATGCCCGCCTCGACATCGAGCCCACGCCGTTTGACAACGTCCATTACTTCGCGCCGTTCAAGGCCGATGGCATCAATATCAATACGCTGCGTTCGCACGCCGACCTCATCGGATCGGTACAACCTCTTGTGTGGGGCCTGCGTGAGGTGCTGGATTACCACGAAGTGCTCCTGAACCGGGACGACCTCGATGCGAAAGCCGCGGCGTTCATCGATTTTCTCATTGATCGGGTGGTGGAGAAGGAATTCCGGGACGAGTGGGGCACCACGCATCGCGTTCGCACCTTCTCCGAACTGGAGCGGTTGTTTCGTGCCATCTTTGATGGATTGGAGGCGAGTGGGCGAGGGGATACGTGGCGTACGCATCACATCGCTACGATACGCAAAATCCGTAACCGGTTGCTGAACATTTCAACACGGTGCAAGGGGCTGGTAACGGACGATGGCACATCCGAAGATCTGCCGTTCGGCACGTTCGAAGATCGCAGCCTCTACGTGATCGATGTGTCGGGCATGGACCAACTTGCCCAAGACCTTGTCTTCACGCGCGTAGTGTCCAAGTTGCGCGAGCATCTGGAACGGCGTGACCTGGGAGTAGATCATGTGATCGTGTTCGCGGACGAGTTGAACAAGTACGCTCCCGAAGACGGGCCGGATACATACGTGCGAAAAATGTTGCTCGACATTTCCGAACGGGGACGCTACCTCGGCCTCGTTCTGTTCGGAGCCCAGCAGTTCCGGTCACAGGTTCACCGAAGGGTAGTCGGCAACGCGAGTACGACGATGTTCGGCCGGATGGATATGGACGAATTGGCTACACCGGGGTATCAGGTTCTGTCACGGGCGACCAAGATCAAACTGGCCACGTTGCCGAAAGGTGAGATGATGCTGCGGCACCCCCACTTCACACAACCGGTCTTCTTGCGGTTTCCCCGGCCACCAGTGATGACCGGTCCGGCCGGCGTGGCCGCATACCCGCCTGCCACCGACGTGCCCTTCGACGAAGCGGTGATGCGCCAGTTGGTCGCTCTCGATCGTCGCGTCTCACCGAACTCAGTCGCCGAGATCATCGCGGATCGGCGAGAGGATGACGTGCGCCGCGCTCTGCTCGCCACCCGCCGCGCTCGCCCCGACGATGTGCTGGCATATTTTCGGACGGCGCTCGGGCCGCGGGTGAGTCACGCTCCGACGGCACCGGCCGCTGCGGGGACCACTCCTCTCCAGTCGGTGGAGGACCCGTATGCTCGGTAGCACAGCAAGGCTCAACGCGGTTTGGCTGATAGTGGCATTGTCCCATCCGGATATCGCCCTCACCCAGGCTCCGTTTACATTCGAGTTCAATCCTGGGGCCGGGACGTCCGTGCGCCTCATAATCGAATCGCAGGGCGAGATGGTCCTCGTCGGAGTACCGGACCTGCCGGATAGCTCCGTGGCCCAGCTGTTTTCTCTTGGTAGCATCACCCGGCGCGCCACTCCGATTGGCGGCGGGAACTTCGACCTCAACGTCAGATACGACTCGCTGCGCACACGGTATCGCCTCAGGGGGGGAACGTGGCGGGAAGGGCAACTTGCCTCCGACTCGGCGTTTGAGGCGACGTTCACCGCAGACCGACACATGAGGTTGAGCGTGCCTACATCCGCGGAGGATTTGGCATCGGTGGACCGCATGAGGAGCGGCACCGGCGCTCCGCATTTCGTCCTTCCCGCAGATCCCGTCGATGTCGGCGGCCCATGGCGCTCCGAAATCACGTTGCCCTTCGCGGCGCAGATCCCGGGCGATTCTGCCGCTCTGGTTACCGCCACGCTTACCGGGCCGGCGGTGGGCATCCTGGACAGCCTGGTCGTACGCGGCGCTGATACCCTCGCCTATCTCTCGGTTCGGGGCCAGTTCCTGCCTACCACCGTGACCAGTACGCTGGAGTTGGGGGGTGGGCCGGCCACCGCCGAACTGTGGGGTGAATTCGTTGGGAGCCTCATTTGGTCTACCGGCTGGAGCGCGTTCGTGTCCGTCGTACTGACGGCGCGGGTCAATCAACGCTTTGAGGCGGCGATGGGGAGCGGTGTGGAGGACGCGCGCATCACGGTGATCGTCACTACGAGGGTACGGGTACGGCCCTGACGTGAGACTCGCCCATCTCGCCGATCTCCACCTCGGCTTTCGGCGATACACTCGCCAGACAGCACACGGAATCAACCAGCGCGAGGCCGACGTGGCGGCGGCGTTTCGTTTGGCGGTGGATGAAATTGCGGCGGTCAAGCCCGACATCGTGATCGTGGCAGGTGACGTGTTTCACTCGGTACGGCCCAGCAACCCCGCGATACTCGACTCGTTCAATCAGTTCCGCCGCTTGGGCGAGATGCTGCCCGACACTCCCGTCGTGATCATCGCCGGGAATCACGACACGCCCCGTTCCGTCGAGACGGGAACGATTCTGACACTGTTCGAGGCTCTTCCCAACGTGCACGTGGCGGCTAGCGAGCCGCGGCGCCTCGTGTTCGAAGCGCTCGACCTGTCGGTTCTTTGCGTCCCCCACAGTGCTATCAGGGCATCGCCTAGGCCCAGCATGCGTCCGGAAGAGGGTTTCAAGTGGAACGTAATGGTCACCCACTGCGAGGTGGCGGGCGTGGTGCCCGGGGATCGCTCCTTTGTGGAGTATGGAGGAGCGTTGGTCGAGCCGGGTGATCTGCATGCGGACGAATGGGACTACGTGGCGCTCGGGCACTACCACGTGGCGCAACGAGTCACCTCGGACGCCTGGTATTCCGGGTCTCTCGAGTTCGTGAGCTTCAATCCCTGGGGCGAGTTGCAGGAGGGGGATCGGTTGGGGTGGGGGGGTGCCAAGGGCTGGTTGTTGGCAACGCTCCGGGATGGCCGTGGGACAGATGTGGAATTCAGGCCGCTCCAAATGGCGCGCCGGCACATCGATCTGGAAGTGATCGACGGCGTTGGGAAGACGGCCGCCGATTTGGACGAATTGATCGCGAACCGCATAGCGGGCATTCCCGGCGGTCTCGACGACCAGGTCGTGCGACAGTTGGTGCCGAACGTGACCCGACACGTGGCCCGAGATTTGAACCATGCCGCGATCCGTGAATACAAGGCGTGCGCGGTTCACTACCATCTCGACGTCCGTCGACCGGGCGTAAGGCGGGAGGTGGGTGTAAGCGCTCCCGGCAAGCAGATGAGCTTGGATGAAATCGTGACGGATTACCTCGAGCGCCGTGAAATAGCTCCAGGCGTGGAACGCGCCGCGTTGGTTTCGCTGGGACGACGCTACCTGGAGCAGGTCGAGCGGGAAATCACGGAGGGGTAGTGAGACTCCACCGCCTCAAGCTCATCAACTTCCGGCAACACGCCGAAACGGAACTCCTGTTGGGGCCCGGACTCACGGCGGTCATCGGTCCCAACGGCTCGGGCAAGACGACCCTCCTCGAGGCCCTCGCGTGGGCGCTGTACGGGAATGTGGCGGCTCGGGGCAGCCGGGAGTCGCTGCGACGGATCGGTGCGCCGGCTCGGGCACCGGTGCGAGTGGAGATCGATTTTGCAGTGGGTGCCCACGAGTACCGCGTAGTTCGCAGCCTCTACGGTGCCGAACTGTATCAGGATGACGGCGCAGGTCCGATCGCCAACAGCCACCAGGCGGTATCGAACAAGGTCGGGCGCCTCCTGGGAATGTCCCACGACGAGTTCTTCAGCACGTACTTCACGGGTCAGAAAGAACTCGCCGTTATGGCGTCGATGGGACCCTCCGAGCGCGGCAAGTTCCTCTCCCGCTTGCTCGGTTACGAGAAGTTGCGTAAGGCCCAGGATCACCTGCGGCAGCGCAGGGCCACATTGCGGGCCGAAGTGACCGGTTTGGAACAAGCGCTCGAGGATCTTGGATCCCTGGAGCGGGAGCGGCGTGAGGCTCGCCGGCAGCTGAGGGACGTGACGGCGCTGGCCGTTGGGATTGGCAGCGAGCTGGAACAGGCGCAGAAAACATTGAATGAGGCGGTGCCGGCCTGGAAGCAAATGAAGGAGTTGCGCGAAGCGAACCTCGCGACGGACGGCGAGCGACGCATGGCCGAACAGTTGGTACAGGAGGCTCAACGGGAGTTCGAGCGCCTGGATCGGGAGTTGGCGGAGGCGCTAACGGCCAAGAATCAACTAAACGACATGCAGGACGAGCTGGCGAAAGCCCGTGAGCTACGTTGCGAGTTGGACCACCTGGATCGGGAAGCCCTGGCGGCGGGCCAGCGTCGGCTCCTATCGGGTCAGCTCACCGAGGTGCGACAGCAGACGGAACTTCTCCAAGAGCGCTTGCGATCCACCGAAGATATCGAAGCGGCGCACGCCAAGGCCGAGGAAGCCGTTGCACGGGCACGCACCACGCTCGACGAGTTGCGCAAGCAGGAGCAAGAGGTGCATACGGCATGGGTGCGCGACCGTCAAGATGCGGACACGAAACGCTCCGCATTGCTCGACCAGTTTCGCGATTTGCAGCAGCATCGCGAACGGATTCTGGAGGCCGGGTCCGACGGCCACTGCCCCACGTGTGCTCGCCCACTCGAAGCGGAGTACGAGTCGGTGCTCGCTACTTTGGGGGCGCAGCTCAATGAGATCAAGGCCAACGGCAAGTATTTCGGAGCACGGGTGAAACAGTTGGCGAAGGAACCGGACGACCTGAGGGACGTTGAGCAGGCCCGTGAACGCGCGGCGGCGGGACTCGAGTCCGCGCTGCAAGAGATCGCAGCTTCGCAGGTGCGAGTTCGCCAGCGGCACGAGTCGGAGCGAGACCTCGAACAGCTCCGGATACGGCTGATGGAACTGGAAAAAGAACTGAGAAGCTTGCCCGACGCCTACGATGGGGAGCGGCACGCTGCGGTGCGGACCGAAATGCAGAAGCTCGAACCCGTGCTACAAACGGCGACCCAGTTGCAGGTAAAGGCGGAACACGCCGGGCGCCTGGTGGAGGAAGCGGAACGCGGGGAGAGAGTGTTGTCAGAGCGGGAGGAGCGGGTTCGGCAGCTGACCAACGCGATGCTGGCATTGGGGTACAGCGACGAGGCGTATCAAAGGGCGCGGGCCCATCATGAGGTGGCCCAGAGCCACGTTCGGGACGCCGAGTTGCGGGCAGCTTCCGTGAAGGGCGACGAAAAGGTGGCGAAAGCGGCCGTCGAAAGTGTGGAGCGCCGGATAGACCAACGCAGTGAACGTGCCGCCAGGGCCGCGGAACTCCGTAAAGAGCTGTTGCTCCACGAGGAACTCGACACAGCACTGGAAGATTTACGGGCTGAGCTGAATGCTAAACTGCGTCCGGATCTGTCCGACCTCGGTTCGACGTTCGTCGCCGAACTCACGGAGGGCCGGTATCATGAGTTCGAGTTGGACGAGAACTACCGTATAGTCGTCTTGGAGGACGGCGTTCGCAAGTCCGTCATATCCGGAGGCGAGGAGGATGTTGTGAATCTCGCATTGCGTCTGGCCATCAGCCAGATGGTGGCGGAGCGTGCCGGGCAACCGCTGTCTCTCTTGGTGCTGGACGAGATATTCGGTGGGCTGGACGACGCGCGGCGGCAGGGTGCCGTCGATCTTCTTCGACGACTGAGCGATAGATTTCCTCAAGTGGTGCTCATCACCCATATCGAATCGGTCAAGGAAGGAGCCGACCGGGTATTGCGCGTTTCAGTAGACCCCCGGACACGAACCGCGATAGTGACCGAAGAAACGGGCGTGGAGAGCTATGGCAGTGCCGCGTCGTGAGTCGTCGGTGTCGGGACCGTACCGTCCCGAACGTGCCGATGTCGATCCGCTCAACAGCTTGTTCTCCGACTCCTTCACGGACCGCTACCGCCGGGACGGGCTGGTGGGCGTTCGGGTACCCAAGCTCAATCCGGAAATCTGGCGGTACGCGCTGCAGGACGCGGGCCTGGGTGCGATGATTTGGCGAGATGAGGATGGCAAGATCGTGGCGTTCAACGTGGCACATCACTCAGGAAAAGAAGGCTGGATGGGACCGCTGGCCGTTCGCCCGAATCGGCAAGGGTCAGGCCTCGGGGCGGCGATCGTGCAGGAGGCCTCACGCTGGCTGAGAGAGAGTGGATCGGCCACGATCGGTCTGGAGACCATGCCCAGAACCGTCGATAACATCGGTTTCTACTCCCATATGGGTTTTATCCCGCGCCACCTCACCGTTACGTTGGTGGGCGATGCCCAATCCAGCTCGTTGGGTAAGGCTACCTTGCTGAGTAAGCTCGGCCACACCGACCGTGAGGCATTGCTCGAGGCCGCTCGCGATCGCCTCCAACAGTCCGTCGCGGGATACGACTACACGCGGGAATTCGAAATCACCTGCGAGCTGGGCGTCGGCGACGGGGTGGTTCTGGAATCGGGTCGCGTTCGCGGCTTTGCTCTTTGGCACACGGCCGCTCTGGTCGAAGGGCGACTTCCGGAGGAGCTGCGCCTGCTCAAGCTGTTCGCCGATTCGAAGGAGACATTCGCGGAACTCATCGCGGTATTGGAGGCGGCCGCGGCGGATTTCGGACTAGGACGTGTAGCCGTGCGTTGTCAGACCGCTTGTACCGGCGCATACGCCACCCTTGTCAGTTGTGGGTATCGCGTGCGATGGACGGATCTTCGCATGACGCTGGATGGATATCCCGAGCCGCCTGTCGAGGAAGGTGAAGTGCTCTTCTCGAATTGGGAGATATAGATGGGGAGGTCCAGCCATCGCGAAAGTCGGAGGCCATCGCGACACACGCCGCGCCTGGAGTGAATGGCCACGGAAACCACGGAAACCACGGACCCCAACCCAACCCTCAAACGTTTTTTCCCCTTCACCTCCACACCTTTTGGGGTGGGGGGGGAACACGCTTGAATATTGAATATTCAATATTGAATATCATCCGGGGTGGGGTGGAAGGGCCGAGAATCGTCCCTTCAATCACTTGCCCCGGAATTCCCGGAAGAACCCTTTTCTCCTTCCTCTCCTCCAGCCACGATCCCAACCGCTATGAGCACCGCACCCACCGCAAGGGGGGCATGTACCCATCCGGTTTCCACGTTGCCGACGAAGGTGCCGAGAAACCATACGCCGATCAACGCAAACCCCAGTAGTGTGAACTTCATTTCACCTCGCTTGACGCCGTCAGAACTGTGCTCTATCCTACGTTCACGTCCACAGTGGACGTGCCGGGGGCGAAGAGCTCAATTATTGAGCCAACAAGTCCGAAAACGCGCTCGATGTTCCGGCCGAGGTCAGGCCCTCTGATGAGGGAAGGCTGACGTCACTACGATAGCGCGGTACGTTACGTTCGGGCTTCAATAATCCTCTTCGGTCCTACCCCCGGCAGCCGGTGCGTGCGTTCATGCCCGGCTTTTTCGTGGGCCCACTTGACTCTTCCCTGCCAGGTAAAATAGCGTTCAACTTCGTCTTCAAACAGACCTGGCGGTCCTGAGAGCCCCAATACGTAGGCGGTCGCGTTTTGGAGGGTCCGCCAAGGGATCCAGAGCGCCGCCCTGAGGAGCAGATATGTCGAGCGACCCAACTCTTGATGACAGAACTTTGGTGACCGAAGCCGGCCCTCCGGTCTCGAGTTCCGGTCGAGAACTCGAGTTCGAGGAACTCGTCCGCCTGATGCTGCCGCATCTGGGTGAAGATCCCGGACGCGAAGGGCTGCTGCGGACCCCCGCCAGAGTCGCCAAGTCGCTGCGGTGGCTGACCCGCGGATACGGCAAATCGGTGGAAGATGTTGTCGGCGATGCCGTGTTCGAAGAGGAACACGAAAGCATGGTCCTCGTACGCGACATCGAGGTGTACTCGCTGTGCGAGCATCACATGTTGCCGTTCTTCGGCAAGGCACACATCGCATATTACCCGGATGGTCGAATCATCGGCCTGTCGAAGCTTCCTCGGATAGTCGACGTCTTTGCGCGCCGCCTCCAGTTGCAAGAACGCATGACCGACCAGATTGCGGACGCGCTCATGACCGTGCTCGAGCCGATGGGTGTGGGAGTCGTCGTGGAGGCCTATCACCTGTGCATGATGATGCGTGGTGTGCAAAAGCAAAACTCCAAGACGGTGACCAGCGCCTTGCGCGGCATTTTCCGGGATGACGCCAAAACCCGCGACGAATTCCTCCGGTTGGTTCATGGAGGCCGGAGGCTCGAGTAGCACGGATGCTCGGCATCCTGCGTGACCTGCGCGGCATTACGGCCACCCCGGGTAGAGGCTGCACCCGCCTCGCCTACACCCACTTCGAAGATCAGGCCCACGACCTCGTGTGGAGCAGGTTGCGGACTATCTCCGGCCTTGTGCGAGAGGATGACGCAGCCGGGAATACGTTCATCGTTCCAACCTCCGCACTGGGCGCCCGGAAACCGATATTGCTCATCGGCAGTCATCTCGACACGGTCATAGAGGGAGGGTGGCTGGACGGTGCCCTTGGCGTCGCAGCCGGCGTGTCCGTGCTCGAGCGCCGAGCTTGCGATGGCAGGGCGGATCCCCACGTGGGTCTCGTCATCTTCCGCGACGAGGAAGGCGTGCGATTCAACACCGGCTTGTTTGGATCGACGGTGTTCGCGGGCGGGTGTCTCCCCTCCGACCTGGAAGCCAAAGCCCCGGACGGCGTACGAGTTCGGGATGTGGTGCCGGATCCTGACGGCTGCTGCGAGTACCAACCCCCCGTACACCCGGCTGCGTTCTTGGAATGCCACATAGAACAAGGCGAGCGGCTGGTTGCGACGGAGAGTGAGGTGGGTGTGGTGTCGAGCATCGTGGGCATCCGGCGGGTCGAGATTGTGGGAGTGGGGATGGCCAATCATGCGGGGACGACAGACATGCGGCGGCGCGTGGATGCCCTGGTGCCGGTGGCCCACGTGGTGGCCCGCTGCCCCACTCTGGTCGACGGCCTGGACGATGCGGTGATCACTTGCGGGCGACTGCAGGTGAATCCCGGGGCGCCGAACATTGTTCCGGGGCGGGTCACGGCCATTGTGGAATTTAGAGCGCAACACGACGCCACCCTTGATACTATCGAAGGGCGACTCCGATCCCTGGTTTCCGGAGTCACGCCGGCCGTGTCGGGTGGCCGGTGCGCGGAGATCGGTTTGGGGCCCATCGTCACCGTCGCCCCGACTCCCACCAGCGATACGCTCAACACCCTCCTGTCAAAGATCCTCGAGAGTCGAGGCGTGCCGTTCCTCTATCTGGCCTCGATGGCGGGGCATGACACACAGCTAGCTGCCCGTCGATGCCGGGCGTCGATGTTCTTCATCCCCAGCATCGACGGCGTGAGCCACAACCCAGATGAAGATTCGCGTGAAGCGGACATAGAGCTTGCGGGCGATCTGATGCTCGCCTGGGCGGAGCGCTGTGTCAGGGAATGCTTGTAAGGCGCGGCGAGCAGGGCACTTTGAGACCTGCGCCCCACAACCTACTCGTAACAGGCCTCGATGAGATCCTGGTAGCGCTCCTCGATGACGTGTCGCTTGACCTTCAAGGACGGCGTGAGGGCACCGTTCTCCACCGTGAAGTCCTCTTCTACGATCACGACCTTCTTGGGCATCTGGTAACTGGCGAGGTCGCGTAGCGTGACCATGACCTCACGTTCGATCTTGGCCGTTACGTCGGGGAGTTTGTAAAGTGCCGGCGGGTCGTCGTGAGCGAGGCTGCGTTCCTTGGCCCAATTCTTGAGCGCTCTGGCTTCCGGAACCACCAGTATGATCGGGAATTTTCGTTTGTCGCCAAGCATCACGGCGTTGGAAATAAAGGTACTCGCCTTGACGCGGTTCTCGATTGGCTGTGGCGCGATATTCTTACCACCTGCGGTGACGATGATGTCCTTCTTGCGGTCGGTGATGCGCAGGTAGCCGTCGTTCAGCTCGCCGATGTCTCCGGTGTGGAACCACCCGCTATCGTCAATGGCTTCCCTGGTCTTCTCGAGGTTGCGGTAATAGCCCTGCATCAAGTTGGGACCGCGCGTGAGAATCTCTCCATCTGCTGCGATCTTGACCTCGACGCCCCGCAGCACCACGCCCACGGTCCCCACCCGAGGCTTCTTCAGAGGGTTGACGCTGATGACCGGGGAGGTCTCCGTCAGGCCGTATCCCTCTAGGACGGGAAGTCGGGCGGCGAAGAAGAACTTGGCGATTTCCGGTAACAACGGCGCGGCCCCAGAGACAAAAAACCGCATTCTGCCACCGGTTTGCGCCCTCAATTTGGAAAAAACGAGCCGGTCCGCAATGCCATATCGCAGCGCGAGTCCCAGTGGAATGGGTAGTCCCTCGAGCCGGAGATCGGCCCAGTGGTCAGCGGTACGGCGCGCCCAGAGAAAAACCCGCTTCTTCAAGGCACCACCGGAGAATGCCCGCTCGAGCACCTTGGCGTACATCTTCTCAAAGAGACGCGGAACAGCGAGCATGACCGTGGGTTTGACTTCCGAGAGATTCCGGCGAATCGAGTCGAAGTCTTCGGCGTATGCGATTGTAGCTCCTCCTCCGAACATCACGTAGAAGCCGGCGGTTCGCTCGAGCGCGTGCGACAACGGCAGCACCGAGAGGCAGACGTCATCTGGTCCGACCGGCAAGATCTCGAGGGAAGCGAGCGCGTTGCTCGTCAAGTTGCCGTGCGAGAGCATCACGCCCTTGGGCTTGCCTGTCGTGCCGGAAGTGTAGATCAGGGCCGCCAGCGCGTCGGACGGAATGGCCAGGGCATCATCGCGATACTCGGGATACTTCGACTCGGCTGCTTCGCCGAGTTGAGCCAGCTCCTGGAATGTCACAGAGGCCAGATCGCCGCTGGGGTCGAAAGCAATGACGTGTTTTAGGGCCGGCAGCTCGCTGCGGATCTGAGCCACCTTCATGAGTTGGTCGCCGTCCTCGACGAAGATGGCGGAGGCTCCCGAGTCTCCAAGGATGTGCTGCACTTGGTGTGGCACGAGGTTCGGATAGATCGAAACATCGGCGCAACCGATGGTGAGGCAGGCAAAATCCGCGATTGCCCACTCGGGCCGGTTTGTCGCAAGGATGGCCACGCGGTCGCCGGGATTGATTCCCAGTTCCCGGAGTCCGAGGCCGATATGGTGCACGCGACGAGCGAGTTCCTGATGTGTGATATCGTGCCACTTCCCATCGGCCTTGTAGCAAAGGGCGGCGCGCTTGGTGTCGAAACGCTCGATCGAGTCGAAGAAGAGTTGGGCCAGGGTTTGCGGCGCCGTCACGATTGCCTCCGTTCTCCCCGTCTCGGGCGGGCGGGTGAGTCGTGTTGGCTGGCTTGCCGAGAACGTGGTCTCGCGCTGCTTGACGTCGATGACGCGCCAGTCGGTGCCACCACGGTGATCGGGATGGGGTTGGAGCGGATCTTCTCTACTCGTGCCTGCACACGTCCAAAACCCGGATGTACGCCGGAAACGATACCGGTAACCGTGTCGAGCGTGAAACCGATTTGCCCAGAGTCCACATCGATTATCGCCCAGAAAATTTCCGCATCAGCAACGAATTTACCCGCGGCGTCGACAGCTTGAGCCGCAAGATGAATTGTGTCGCCGACCACGACAGTGCGATCCTCCTGATCGATCTGCAACGCGACGATGCGGTCGAAATCAGCGGTCAGTAGCGTGCACCCAGCGGTGACCATCGCGAGGAGGGGCGCGCGAGCCAACGGACTCAGACCCCCTCCACGTACCCGATTTCTTGAAGCGTATGCTGCGCGTGGTCGATCCATTTCTGCGCTTCGGCGTCTCTCGGCGGGTTGTTGAGAAAGGCCTGGAGGTGGATGGCCGCCGCCTCCGTCTCACCGCGCTTGATCAAGAGGAAGGCCAGGCCGTAGTGGGCTCCCATGAGCGTGCTGTCGATGTCGAGAGCTTTGCGGTAATAGCGGATCGCCTCGTCGTATTGGTCCGCCTTGGAAAAGGCGATGGCAATGTTCTGCAGCACGCGGATGTCGGCCGGGTCGTCGCGCAACGCCAGGCGGTAGGAGGTCAACGCGGCGTCGAAATCCCCTTGCCGTTCGAGAGCCAGGGCCTCGTTCAGGTAATCCAGGCGCTGAGGCCTGAGATCACCGCGATTGCGGGGCTTGAAGAGACGATTCCAGAAGGTCATAGCTGAGCGTCAAGATACCGTAGGCCAATTTCGTTGGCAACGCGCGGGGAAGGGTCGTCGTCGTGAGCCGCGCACGTGGGGAAGACTCGACAGGGAGCCGGATGGCTACGGCGAAGAGGCGAGTGGCTCGGTATATGGCCTGCCTTCCATCATGGCCTCAAAGACGCGATCGAGCGCCGTGGGAGAGCCGGCTAGAAACCGGCACCGATCGTCTCCGCAGGCCATGCATTCAACCTGCATGACCGCCATGACCTCGCCCGCAAGCTCGGTCATGAACGCCGCAAAGAGGCCGGTGGTAAGATGACACGACGGTGTCGTGGCGCTGGTATCCGTGCCCGCCTCCGCCCAGTCGTCGGTATCGATGGCGAGGACGGCGTCGCCGAGCTGCTCGATCGTTACCGTTCCCCAGCCTTTTTCTTGAAAGAACTCGGACACCATCGAGCCGAGAAACGACGCGTCGAGTTCCGACGGATCTGCGACGTCCGCCCGTGTATGCAACCACGATTTGAACGACTGGTAGATCTCCGGACCTGATGCGTATCCCACTTCCTGTAGGAGCGGCGCGGCTTGGTCTCCCAGCGCGCGTTCGAGCGACTCACGCAGGGAGCGTAGCGACGCCGATCCGAGGCAAACCAAACTCGCGTTTTCTGCTGCGGTCATGTGTCCACCGTTCAGTTGGTTCAAATCGCGTAGCGCAACTTAGGCGGCCGCTCCGATTCGACGCAAGAGGCTGGCCTCGTCTAAGATCTCGACGCCGAGGGCCTTGGCACGCTCCAGCTTGCCACCCGGCGCTTCTCCGACCACCAATGCCGTGGTGTTCTTCGATACCGACGACATCACCCGCCCTCCGGAGCGCTCGATGAGTTCCTGGGCTGCAGCACGGGAAAGGTTAGGGAGCGTCCCGGTAATCACGAACGTTTGTCCCGCCAACGCCGTGCCCACTTCAGGTGCCGACTCCTCGAACGTCACGCCGTGCCCACGGAGCCGTTCTATGAGCGCCCGATTCTTCGACTCGGCGAAGAACGCCACGACGGCTGCGGCGATCTTATCCCCGATGCCGTCGATGGAGGCCAGATCCTCCTTTCTGGCGGCCATGACCGCGTCCATCGTACCGAAGGTGCCGGCCAGCAGCTTGGCTCCTTCGCCCCCCACATGTTCGATCCCCAAAGCGAACAGCAGCCGCGACAGAGGTTGGGCCTTGGATGCCTCGATTGCGTCGATCAGCTGAGCCGCGGCTCTGGCGGCAAACCCATCCAGATTTTCCAGGTCCGCAGCCAGCAATTCGTACAGGTCGGCCACGTCATTGACCAGGCCGGCCTCGTTGAGCTGCTGGACTCGCTGCCCCCCGAGACCGCGGATGTCCATCGCTCCGCGAGAGGCGTAGTGTGTCAGTTGCTCGAGCACTCGAGCGGGGCATGCGTCGTTCGTGCAGTAGTACGCTATCTCTCCCGCCGGATGTTCGACATCCGAGCCGCAGGCCGGGCATTGTGGGGGTGGTTCGAACGGCTTGGCGTTGGGCGGCCGCCGCTCCCGCACCGGACCCAGAACCTGTGGGATCACCTCTCCGGCACGTGTGACCTCGACGAAATCCCCCACGCGTATGTCCTTGGCCTCGATCAAGTCCATGTTGTGGAGCGTGGCCCTCGATACTGTCACCCCTCCTATCTCCACCGGATCGAGAACGGCGTACGGGTTCAGCGCGCCGGTGCGTCCGACGTTTATGCGGATGTCGCGGAGTTCGGTCACGGCTATCTCGGGCGCGAATTTACGGGCTATCGCCCAGCGAGGCTCGCGTCCGCCGACCACTCCCAAACGCTCGCGCAGCTCGAGACGGTCTACCTTCACTACCACGCCGTCTGCCTCGAAATTGAGATCCGCGATGCAAGCCTCGAGTTCCTCGATGACGGACTTGGCTTCGGCGAGAGACGGTACGGCTCTTCGATGCGGTGCGACGGAAAACCCCCAAGATGCCAGCAGGTCCAACGTCTCGTGCTGAGTGGAGATTTTCGGTGGCTCCGCGCTTTCGATCTGAAAGGCAAAGAACCGGAGTCCGCGACTACGTGTGACCTTCGAGTTGAGTAACCGGAGACT
Source organism: Gemmatimonadota bacterium (assembly GCA_022566515.1). Lineage (GTDB taxonomy): Bacteria > Gemmatimonadota > Gemmatimonadetes > Gemmatimonadales > GWC2-71-9 > B3T1B10. The sequence goes on along the minus strand of JADFIT010000036.1, from coordinate 4,392 downwards.
CCCGGCGACCGTGTTTCTGGGATTGGCGAATCGCTCCAGGCCCTCTGCCTCCCGTCGTGCATTCAGGCGGGCGAAGTTGTCCAACGGAAAGTAGACTTCGCCGCGGATCTCCATCATTCCCGGCCAATCATTCCCCTGAAGGCGCAGCGGGATATCGGGTATGGTCTTGAGATTGGCGGTGACGTTCTCACCAATCGTTCCGTTTCCCCGGGTGGCGCCCAGCGTGAAGATGCCGTTCTCGTAGGTCAAGTTGACCGCGGCGCCGTCAATTTTCAGCTCCAGTTGGTAGCCGGACGTCAGAACGTCGGGAACGAGGTTGGCGATGCGTTGCTCCCAGGCATCCAGCTCGTCGTCGTCGAACGCGTTCGCGAGCGAGAGCATGGGAACTCGATGGCGATGCTTGGGGAGTTCCGAGGCGGGTTCGGCGCCGATGCGCTGCGTGGGAGAGTCCGGAGCGCGAAAGCGAGGGTGCTGCTCTTCGAGTTGCTGCAGCTCGCGAAACAACTTGTCGTACTCGGCATCGGACATCTCGGGACTGCCCAGCACGTAGTACGCGTGATTTGCCCGGTGCAACACCTCGGCGAGGTGCGCCGCGCGCTCTCGAGCCTCGTAGTCGTCTTGTGTTTCTCCCTGCTCGCCGCTCAGCGTCCCTTACCCTCCTCTTGAATGACCGTCATGGCAACCTCGGTGAGTCGATCTAGCTCTTCACCCGCGCTGGCTGAAAGCAAACCTTCGCTCCACTGGCCGTCACGTGAGGGAAAGGCCATCACTAGGCGCCGGAGGAATTCCAGGAGCGCCACCCGCTCCCTGTTGGCGCTGCGCGCTCGCTCGGTGATTCCCACCTGACGGTGCTCCATCTGCTCGAGCCGATACGCGTTGCGCAGCGCTCTCGCAGTCAAGTTGCAGATGACCTTGCAAAATTTCAGGTCCTGCTCGGAAAACGACCTGCCGTCGCGAAATGTACGGAGGAACATCGCGCCGATTACTGCACCTCGCCATACGATCGGTATGACGGTAATGGACTTCGCACCGCGTTTGCTCAACGCTCCCCAGATGTGCTTCAGGCTCGGATCTGATGCGGCGTCGGGAATGAACACTACCTCGCCAGACCGAAGAGTCCGTTTCAGCTCCGGATACCGCTCTAGATCCACGAGATAATTCCGTATCGTAGGATCTTCGTACGAGGCCACTAGCCGAGCCGACTTGCCGTGGCGCTCGGCAAGGAAGATTGAACACCGGTCCAAACCGTAGAGGTCGCCAAGCTTTTTCGTGATGCTCTGTAGGATATCCACGAAGTGCAGTGAGCCCGAGACGGCCTCCATGATATCGACGACTGCCAGCAGATGGTCGCGGTCCCGCTCCAGCTCCGTGATCCTGCGCTGCAGCTCCTCGACGGTGGCGGCCTGCTTCTCTTGGGGGACCTTAGCCATGCGCGCTCTCCGGGGGGGGTCGACACGTCAGAAGTTTGGCAGACTCGACGGAGTCGAGTCAAGACGCTACAATCCGAAAGTGAAGAGTTGAGAGTGAGTTAGAGGGTACTCATGGTTTCCCGCCTGGTCGTACTTGCCGTATTGCTCACCGCCCGTCACTGACCTGTGTGGCGTCGGTGCTGCCACTCGCAACGCCCGGCAGCTTGATGGCTGCGGTTCGGCACCGGAGCGGCGCCTCGCCGCACACCGTGCTCGGCCTGCTGACGGAAGGTAACGAAGGCATCAATCGAAGCGTTGATGAGAAGGAATTAGGCTTACCCTGACGTGCTGGAGATGTCATGGCTCGCAAACTGAAGACCGAGGAACACGAAGAACTCCCCGACGATGAAATGGAAGACGAAGAGCTTTCCGAGGACGAAGTCGAAGAGTTGGAGACGAGGAGTGGGGCGTCCGGTATCGGCCTCTTCGCCGCCGGCCTGCTGATCGGTGCCTTGGTCGGCGCCGGCGCCATCTGGCTCACCGCGCCCGCGCGAGGCGATATCACGCGTCGTCGCATGAAGCGGAGGCTCAAGGATCTTAGGGAGGAGGCGAGAGACCACGTCGACGACTGGCGAGAGGACGCACGGCGCGGTCTGGCTCGGCAGCGCCGCCGCATTCGGCGCAGGATCCGGAGAGGGGGCGAGTAATCCTTAAATGAGTGTCACACGGCCGGAACCAGACGGCGTGACGGAGGACGGCGTGACGTCTTCGGAGTAGGCGAGAGGATTCAGCGTTTGTAGGGAACGCCGGGGCCCCAATCTGTGAGTTCGTCGTCCGCGTCTTCCGGAGTCGTAAAGGCATCGAGGTCCCGGACCTCCTGTTCGGCATCCAGCGTTTCTTCGTCTATCGGACGACCGGCGGTCTGCCGCCTGCCTATTGGGGCCAATACGAGCCAGAGCAAGACTCCCGCAAAAACCGCGATCAATACGCCAACCACCGACTCAACTCCTGCTATCAGCTTCGAGGCTGGGCCACAATGCCGCCAGCCGCCAGGAGCAACACCGCCAGGTATGCCGTTTGTTTCATGCGAGTTCTCCGATGAGGTACTACAAAAAAACGGCCTGCCCACCATTAGAGGAGTGTCATGGAAGGGGTTGGACCCCACCCTGTCCTTGAGGCAAGGAGAGCCGTCACAAAAGACGATCCCAGCAGAATTGGGCTTTCAATTGATTAGGAAAACTGATTTCCACCGACAGGGAGGATTATACCCACAAAGGAGATGACGATTCAAGGGGAAAAGGAGGCCACGGGCAGGACGATTGCATGTAGATTCCAATCCGTACGAAGTGTGGCAGAAATGCCAATTGGCCAGGATTCCTACCGTTCAAGTAATCAGTAATCGGTATCGGCCAAAAACTGATTACTTTGTTACTGATTACTACCCCGGTGAGATCCCAGTGAGGGGCAAAAAATAAGGGGCATTGACATCTGCCTAAGTTTACATGCGATTGCCCGGTCCTTTCCCCCTAAGATTCCTTCGCGGCCGGATCCACCTCCTGCCAACCATGAACGAGGAATGATCCAATGAGACGATTTGCGTCCAAGATTGACCCTATAAACACAACAAAGTCCCCACCAAGGTGAGGACTCTGTTGCAGGTTAAGAAAAGAAAAAAAGATGTTGATTAATCACTTGACGTTGTGCGCTACCCTCACTGGCAAGAGACCGGCTAGTTTCTCTGGTATCTTACGCTCATCGTAAGAGACAAGATGCCGCACCTCACCGCCTTCCAACTCAAACTCGTTAGCAAGCCGTGCCCATGAGTTCAAATACCGGGAATACACTCTTTCATCGCTTCCTGCATTCTCCTTGATGGCATTAATCTTGGGTTGATTCCAATACTTGATGATGCACCCCATATCCTTGAGGTGGATGTCGAAGCTCACCGTTTCCCCGCCGATCCGCAGGTGTCGAGTGATCCTATACCGACCCGGGATCACCTTATCAAGGCAGTTGCGTGCGATCGTTTTCTGATCAATCCGCCACGCAAGGTCCGCGCCACGCCCGATTCGCCCGCGTGCGGGAACGCTACGGATGACGCGTCGGTGCTGGGCCGGCCTATCGGCCCGGGCATGCGAACGAGTCGGGTCGACAAGACATGCCATGCCTCGCCTGCCCTCATCGTACCAGGTGACCAGAGGCAACGGGTGGATCCCAAGTTGGGACACCAAACCGCTGTGTCGGGTGCCGAAAGCGTACGGCGTGTAGTCGACATAATAATCAGATACAAGGCCGGAATGATTTACGCCGAAGGCATAAGGACTGTAATGAATCCACGAGGGAACGAGGCCCGAGCTATGAATGCCAAAGGCATAGGGCGAATACTGAATCCTGGTGGTATAGTACCCATGGCTACGCGTCCTTCCCAGGCCAGGACTCACCGCGAACATCAACAAGACAAGAAATGAAATCCTTTTCATTCTCAGTCCCCTTTATCACCATGTTTCGATTTAGACCGTGACAACCATCACCCGTCACTGAAGTGCCTCCCTTATTCAACTGTGTTTCACGGAGCACTCCCGCACCGTTTTTCTTGACCTCTTCAATAACAGCCTGGAAGGAATGAGGTAGAGGCGAGTGATTATCACTCGGATCAGAATGGGAATGGGAAAGTCCTAGTTAGGACTCAGATGAGGACAGACAGGCGTGTAACACCGTATTGTACAGCATCATTGAGAATCCATTCCCAAGCATCGATCTACAACATCCTTTTGTAGACTGTTCAACATATCGAACTGAATTTGATCCAACACATCCTTAAGTCCGAGGCGACAATACCGCGCCCTCGGGCAGGTGGCAAGAGAAAACTAGGCTCTGTCTAAAAAACTCCGTCGTCGGCCCGAGAGCGAGCCATTTTTCCGCCTGGCAAAGACGGCGAAGCCAGGCGATGTTGGTTCTATCGTCGATACAGCCGGATGCAGCC
>JADFIT010000174.1 GCA_022566515.1 Gemmatimonadota bacterium | reverse complement strand
TTCTGTGGATCGCCATCACCTCGTGTGGCTCCTCGACCGGCAACCCGCGAAGCACCACACCATTGACGATGCTGAACATCGCCGTGGTCAAACCGATGCCGAGGCCCAGAGCCGTCACCGCCGTGATTGCCAATCCAGGTTTCCGCACCAAGCTGCGGAGTGCAAAACGGATATCCCTTATCAGATTCTGCATCAGCTGCCTTTCTGTCCTCTCCACCGGCCCGGCTCGGCGTCGCGGGACTCGGCCTTGAGTGAGGAAACGGTCCACATCATTTCTGCACGCAAAGAACAGCAAGCATCAGACGATCACCTCACCCCACACCAGCCTCAACGCCAGGGATAGGGCCCGTCCATCTCCACCCCGTCCTTGGACTCCAGCATCAACTCGATGAACCGCTGCCAGGACTCCCAACTCGTGTTACGGCTGTAGACCGAGTTGGTCTTGTGGGCGATCACCAGATCCACCGCCGGCATCACCGTGATCCACTGCCCCACGGCACCCCGTGCCGTGTAGGCCCCTGCGAAGGGACCCACCGTCCGGGGGCCATCCAACACCCACCACATGTATCCGTAACCGAAGTAGCCGTCCCTGCGGCGGACGGGGTTCATCTCCTCCAGGGGCGTCACTACGCTGGAGATGCGCCGGACCCAGTCCTGCGGAATTACCTGTTTGTTTTCCCAGCGACCCTCCCGCAGCATGAGGTAACCGATCCGGGCCATGTCCCGGGTCGAGATCCACATGTGGTAGGCAGGGTTCCTGGAGATCTCCAGGTTGCCACTCTTTCGCTGAGCCGACCGGTCCCAGTCCTGGAATCCGAGTGGCACCGCGAGCTGCTCCTCCAGCGAGTCGTAGATATCGGCACCGGTCTCCCGCTCGAAGACAGCCCCTGCGGCGTTGAAGTCCCAGTTGCTGTACAGCATGTACTCGCCCGGACGCTGGGACCCGCGCTCGGGAGCGTCGGCCAGATTGTCTCCGCTATTGGACGCCGGATGGTAGACGCCCGAGCGGGCCGTAATGAGGTCGTAGATCGTCGCCTGCCTCTCGATGTCGAGGAGGCCACCGACGTCGTCCATCCCCATTTGTTCCAATGTCTTTTCCAAGTCGATGGTGCCGTCCTCGACGTACTTTCCGTACAGCATGGCGAGGACACTCTTACGCACCGAAGCCAGGTAGGACAGCTCCTCCACGTCCCCGAACCGGAACACTACGCGACCCCGGTCCACCACGATCAGGCCCGTGGTGTTGGAGCTGTCCCGGATGAATTCCCAGGCACGGCGAAGTCCGCTGGCCGACCAGCCGTAGGCCTCGAGGGCCCGGCGCCCCACGTACTCCCACTCCGCGCGGGGGTAGACAGGGTCGTGGACGGCCTGGGCCGCCGCCGGACCGACGACGAGGGCGTTGCTCCCGAGCAGGATTGCAGCAACCAAGAGATGGACGAAGACAAGGCGAGCCCGGGAGAGGACTCTGCGATGCCTGGGTAGCAAGTTACGATGCATGGATAGCTTCTCCGTCGGAGGGGCGCCGCCCATATGCGGTCGGCACCGTGGGCATGTCTGGGGTGATACCAAAACTACCTTGAACATTCCTCCTCGGTTGTTAGATATTCACCTCGTTCCGGGCCGCTACAACCCAGTCCGAGGAACCCCCTTGCCAACGGGGATCATGCTCCGTGACAAGGCACATGATCACACTGTCACCTGAGCCAATTCTGATGAATCCGTGGAACCGCACCCTGTACGCCGCCGGAGTCGCGATCGGTATTGCCGGAGCATCGGGCAGCGCGATGGCGCAGACCGGCCACCGTCCGTCCAAGGCGTTCACTACCGTGGCTACCTTGGACGTGGGACTGAATCCGCATCAGATCTCCTTTTCACCGGGAGGAGCAGTCGCGTTTGTCGCGGCTGCGGGGTCGGACATGGTGACCGTCGTCGATGGGCGGCATCCCAGGGTTCTCCGGAGCATCCCGGTGGAGCACACGCCGCTGGGAGCCGCCGTCGTGGGCGGAGGAACGCAGCTGCTCGTGAGCCGATTCCAATCCAACGAGGTCATCCGAATGTCGCTCGGCAGCGCGGACCTCGAATCGATCGCCACCGGCGACGGGCCGTCGCTGTTCGCGGGTCCCGTCAACGGGGGCCGATACCTCGTTTCCGTCGAGCGCGCCAACAAGGTGATGGACATCGATCCCGCCACGTGGTCGGTGTTCGAGGAGTACCCCACCGGACGTCGGCCCTTTCCGCCGGCGGTGACGACGGACGGGCGATTGGCTTTCGTGCCGAACTACGATGACGGGACGGTGACGACCATCGATCTGTGGAACAGAGTCGTCCTGGGCACGACGGTCGTCGGCGAACGGCCCAGCGGCGGCGTGGTGTTCCCCAACGACTTCGAGTACGCCGTCGCGGTGCGGGGTGAGAACAAAGTGGTATTCGTCAATACGGTGACTCACGAAGTCGTCGGCGAAATTACCGATGGCATCGGGGACTCGCCCTTCTCGGTCGTGCTGACGCCCAATGGAAGGCTTGCTTTCGTCAACAACACGGCCAGCCACGACATTTCGGTGATCGACGTCGAGGCCCGGCGCGTCGTGGCGCGGTTGCCCGTCGGTGAGATTCCCATCGTCATGGCGGTGCATCCCACCGGGAGCAGCCTTTGGGTGTCATCCGAGGGGAGCGACGAACTGACCGTCATCTCGATTCCGGCACGATGGCGTGGTCCTTCGGTCGTGGCCGAGCGGCGCTCGGCTCCGGGTCCCATCACCGAGGTGCTCGTCATGGGCATGATTCACGGAGGTCACCGCCAGAGCGAAACGTGGGGCCTGGACGACGTGCGCGAGACCATTGTGCGGATTGCGCCCGACGTCATATGCGTGGAACTGCCACCGGATCGTTGGGAACGCATCTGGACCGACTACGTAGCCCGGGGCGTGTTCGAAGACTCGCGCGTTCGTGTCTTTCCGGAATACACCGACGTCGTGCTGCCCATGGCCCGGGAAGGGCAGTTTCTCGTCGAGCCCTGCGCGGGTTGGAGTGCCGAGATGAACAACCTCCGGCGTGCCCGGATCCAAGCGTTCAACGACGACCCGCTGGTCGCCGAGCAGAGAACCGAATACGATCGTGTGCGCCAGGCCGTGCTCGACAGGTATGGAGGGAGCCTCTCCAGCGACGATCCGTATTTCATCCATTCAGAGGAGTACGACCGCCGGATGAGGGAGTACTACACCCCGTACGACGAGACGCTGAACGACTTGATCGGCCCTGGTGGCTGGACCAACATCAACGCCGCCCACATGCGTTGGGTCAACGAGGCGATCGACAAGCACAGGGGCAAGCGGATACTCGTGACGTTTGGCGGCGCTCACAAGTACATGATTCTCGACGCACTGGCGGAGCGAAACGACGTCAGGATTGTTGATGTAGCCGGGTATCTGCCGCGACGGTGATCGTTGGCCAAGGGATTGTCTATCCCTTTGTTCTCCTCTGTACTTATGCAATACGCCAGGCGGGATGAACCCACGCCCTTTGGCTCCGGAGGACTGTAGTTGCGTCGATGAGCGTCGGTGGGCGTTGTGACAATGTTTGTGACAATTCTGACGTGAACGTTCAGTGACGTTGCCGGGCCCGCGCTTCATCCCGCCTGGCCACATCTCTTCCTTCGCGAGTTCGAATCTCGCCGTCCCGACCAGCACAAGTTGAATTCCGCAACCAGCTAGAAGGCGAGCCCGAGCGCCTTCTCCGCGTTGGCCTCGGGAGAGTCCCGGCCGTCCAGCCAGTGGATCTCGACGCCCTTACGCTCCATACGCCGAAACCACGTGTCTTGCCGCTTGGCGAACTGGTGGATGGCGGCGCCTAACGCAGCGAACATCTGCTCGCGCGAGATGTCGCCGCGCAAGTATTCAGTGACGTAGCGGTATTCCAGTCCATAGAAGATGAGCTGGTCATAGGTCAGCCCGCGATCCAGCAAGGCGCGGACTTCTTCGAGCAGCCCGTGGTCGAGCCGGTACGCCAATCGTTGCGTGATGCGCTTCTGCAAGTCGCGGCGCTCCCACCGAATCCCGAAGACGCGCGAGTCGAGGGCGATCGACGGCGCGCGGGCGGAAGGATCGGCCTCCGCGATCTCGATGGCGCGAATCAGGCGCTTACGTTCCTGGACGTCGCTCGTATTGTGGAGCGGACCGTGCGATCGAAGCTCGGCGATCAACTGCTCCGTCGGTATTGTCTCCAACTCGGCTCGCCGCGCGGGGTCCGGCGGAACAGACAGAAGCTGGTAGTCCTGCAAGACCGCGCTCAGGTAGAGCCCGGTGCCGCCGCACAGAACCGGAAGGCGGCCTCGCGAATGGATCTCTCGGATGGCGGCGATGCAGTCCCGTTTGAACTCGTAGAGGTTGTATTCGTACCCGGGGTCGACAATGTCGATGAGATGGCTTCGGACCGTAAGGTCGTGGACCGTGTAGTCCTCCAGGTCCTTCCCGGTCCCGATGTCCATGTGCCGGTAAACCTGACGGGAGTCGGCGCTGACCACCTCGCCGTTCGCCGCCGCGGCCACGTGAGCCGCGAGACGAGTCTTTCCGGCAGCGGTGGGCCCCAGGATGCAAATCAGCGGGATCGGTGACTCAGCCACGCAGGTAATCCTCTCGACGATAGCGGTCTTCCATGCGAAAGAGCATCCGGCGTATCCCGTCGAGTTCCGGAGTGCTCAGGTCGGCCAGCGTCCGCTCGTGGAGCACCGACCGCCAGTGTGATGCCTCGGTCTCAGTTCCGGGAAGGACCCTCCCGTGCCGGTCCAGCCAATCGATCAACGTTTCCCGGTCGTCGCTCGGCGCCTGACGATACTCGGCTTTCAGGTACTGCAAGATGCGGAGCCCGTCGAGCCGCTCGTGGCAGGCGCGGACGAATCGATCCAACGTCTTGTGGTTCTCGCGCAAGGGTTGCCAGGGGTCGTCGGTGTTGGTCTTCTCCCGCAGGAATCCGTCGAGCGGAGTCTCGGCAGGCGCGGCGAACAGATCGGGGAAGGCCTCGGTGGTGCGGCGAACCCGGTCGAAGAGCTCCGGAGGATAGAGCGGGTAACGGTCGGAGTGTTCGCCCTCGCAGGCCGCGACGATGGCTTGACCGGTACCGACGGGAACGCGCCAGGACTTGCGGGTCGCTGGAGCGACCGGAGGGTCGGACCAGTGAAGCACTCGACCGTGTTTGGTCAGTTTCTGCAGGAAGTAGAAGTCCTCGCCGCTGGTTCGAGGCGTCAGGCCCCCCACCTTCCGGTAAACGTACACCGGCAGAGCGATCGCAGAGCCGAGTGCGGTGAACGAGTAGGGAGACGCAATTCGCCACAGGTTGAGCGCGTAATAGCGCATGTAGATCTCGTACCCCAGCATCGCGCGCGTGACGGCTTCGTCCTCCGTGAGTGGATGGAAGTACCGTGCGGCGATGCCGCAGGCAGCCGGATGCCGGGCGAACGCGGCGACGAGCCCCTGCAGGTAGCCCTGGGGCACCAGGGTGTCGGCGTCCAGGCTGACGATGAGATCTTGGGGGGCGGCCGCAGCACAGATCGCATCCATCAATTCCTTCCGGGCGTGGCCGACACCGTCCCGCCTCGGCGGCCAGCCGCGGGCCGGCGAGGCGCGGTCGATGATGCGGAGGTCCAGGTCCGTGACGTCGGAGAGCAGTTGGAGACAGGCCTGGTTCGCCTCGCAAACGGCGCGTCGATCGGGGTCGTGTTGCCAGGCCTCCGGTTGGTTGACGCAAGCCCAAGTGACGAATCGCACCCCGTCTTGTTGCCGAAGCGCATCGATGCAGCTGGGAAGGTGCTCGACCTCGTCCTGAACCGGGATGGCTACGTGGACAGTCACCACAGTTGAACCTCGGGTGACCACTTCTGCGCCCCCCGCCCGGGGGCGGCCGACTCTCGGTAGCGAGGGGGGGTGCGTTTGTCGGTGCGTTTCTCCCGGCAAAGTACGACATCGACGTCGTGAGAGTCCGGCACCGATGCCCGGAAATCCTCGATACTAGCAAGTTGTCGGGAATCCCATTCGTTCATGCGGCAGTGGGGTTCAGGGGGTCGCGGCTTCAGATCGAGGCATCTCACTATCGGTCACACCCCTTATAAACTACGCCAGGCGCCGAGTTGTTTCGTGACGTGCGCGCCTGGCGATTGTGGGTGGCCGCTCCGCAGCCGTCTGCTCCGGTGCAATGAAGTCCCGCAGAGCCGCGGCCGTAATGCGGTATTCGCGACGCTTGAAAGAGTAGGCCTCCAGCTCGCCTTCCCTGATCCACCGGCGCACGCCTCCACTACCGCGTAGGCGAGTCCGGCGAGCGGGCGGGCACTTGGTTACACCCCGTGCCTTTTGGGGAGCACCGCTTCGCTCCCGGCCGGTACCGGGGCGATCGGCTGGAAGCGATCGCCCCGCTGGGGAGGATGCGGTTCGTGGTAGAGAACGGCCGGGTGACGGGGTTTGAGGTCCTTGTGCAGAATCAGGTGCGGTTCTCCGCTCAGCGGACCCAATGATTCTCGATCACCTGCATCGTGTTGCTCGATGCTAATCCTTATATAGAAGACATCAAGAACACGCAAACGAGCTGGCGGGTGATCAAGGGCAGGTGGTTGTTCGATCCCGAAGCGTTCCCCCGCGTCCCAGGTTTGCGGAACTGACAAGAAGATACTTTGCCAAATGCGCCTGCTCGTGTGGTCATAATTGGCCCTCTGCCGGCGCGCTCTGGGAGGCTACCGCATTGGATAACGCACCTACCGCCACACGTCGTCGAAGAGTCGCACGAAGTTGGCTCCAACGATTTTTTCCACGCGGCTTTCGGAGTGCTCCCGCTCCAGCAGCGTGCCGGCTAGGGGGGCCGAGGCGGCGGTTGACCAGAATTGATATGATCTTATATTAATTAATATTATATAATAGCAAACAGGTGGGGAATGACGACCGTACAGATCAATGCCCGTATCGACGTGGCCCTCAAGAAAGCCCTCGACGAATACTGCCGCTCCCGCGGAATTGTCATGAATCATTTCATCCAGGAAGCGATTTTCGATCGGCTCGAAGAAATGGCGGACGTCGAAGATCTCAAGGCTCTCCGCCATGAGCCAACTCGGCCACTATCGGAGGTACTCGCCGAGTTGAAGCTTGATGGCTCGTCATAGCATCGAGATCAGCCGGACGGCCGAGAAACAACTCAAGAAGCTCAACCGCGACAACCAAAGGCGAGTCGTCAAAGCCATAGTTGCCCTTGCCGAAGACCCACGCCCGCAGGGATCACGAAAGCTGGCAGGATACGACGACGTCTTTCG
>JADFIT010000173.1 GCA_022566515.1 Gemmatimonadota bacterium | reverse complement strand
CTTCCGCGACCTTCTCCGCGTCATCGCCATCCGGATCGATCCACGGCTCTTGACCCAGCTTGAATACGGACTTGAGGTTGTCGGTGCATTTCGCCGCATGTGCGCAGATGCCACGGTTGTCGAAGACCGTGATGCCGGCGCCGACGTACTCATCGCGTCGGTCCGGGACACCATTGGGGTCCTTCGCATCTGAGAACCCGTTTTTCGCGTGCGAGCCATCGCAAAAAGGCTTGTTGCGCGATCCACCGCAGCGGCACAGAAACACCGTGCCCGAGACCTCGTACACCTTCCCGTCCACCGAGTCTTTGAGTACACGGCAATTTGTTACTTTGAGAGGCCCGTTCTCAATCGGCACGATGGTAGGCTTTGCGCTCATGGATCCCCCGTCGATCATAGGTGGTGGTGGGATGAAGTCTATGGTGCACAAAGCGGCTCGGCTAGAACGGGTCTGCCCATCTTGTCCTTTCCCGCCGCGAGCCCTCTGGCTGCCGCCAGGCTTCGGCCCCATTTTGAAGACGTCATGGAGAAGTAGGGTGGCCGGCGGGCGGGGAATTCAACTTCATCACCCCTGGCAACGTAGCTCCATTTCATTGGGCCCAGAACGAACAGATGTTTATCCGGGTTGGTGCTTGGGATATCGCGCGGTTGGACTTGAGCGAGGGTACGACAACCGCATTCGTCGCAACCGAGGCCATGGAGGGCTACCCAAGGGTTTCTCCGAACGGGGACTGGGTGGCGTACATGTCCGACGTAACCGGCTCCCAGGAAGTGTACGTGTTGCCGTACGACGGAAATTCGGCGCCGCGTCCGGTGTCAGACGGTGGAGGGATCGAACCGCACAAGACAGGAGGAATCATGACTCACGTTATCCGACTGCTGTACCGCACTGCCCTTCTCACGTCGGTCACGGTGGCCGTCGGCTGTATGGGGATGGTCCACACTCCCTACACCGACGCCGATCTTACATTTGACCCCGAGTTGGTCGGGACCTGGGTTGACACTGCTGAAGGCTGGAGCCTTCAGGTTATTACGCACGAGGACGGGGCATATGTACTTGTGATGACCGACGAAGACGAGCGGAGCGGTCGGTTTATCGGGCACCAATTCCGGCTTGGTCAGAACGTCTTCATGGACATCGTTCCGGAACCGCTCCACAGTCCTCTCGAAGTGTACGAGAACTACTTCCTCCCTCTGCGCACGCTCCTTCTGATGAAGCGTGACGGGCCACGCCTTGAGGTACGTAGCCTCAATATAGATTCGCTCAGGCAGTACCTAGAAACACATCCCTCGGCAGTCACATACACCGTTGTCAACCACGTTGGTAAAGAGGACATCTTGCTGACGGCTCTCACCAACCGATTACGGGTTTTCCTTGCTGACTATGTGCGCCGACCCGGGATCTGGGACGAAGAAGAACTTGTCCTATACCGGCTCTCGGTTCCGCAGTGATGGGCTGGAGAGTCGTGTTGGCCCGTCGCTTCTTGCTTGGCTAACTCCGCCTGTCCATGTAGGTTACGATTCCGGGAGGGCTAGACCTAACTGGTAAGGCAGCGGTCTTGAAAACCGCCGCGCGCGAGCGCTTCGGGGTTCGAGTCCCCGGCCCTCCGTCGTTGAAAGAGTCGAGATTGGTGAACCCGCCGGCATCCGCGCTTCGGGGTTGATTATCGCACCGCTGCGCGCTGCTCAATCCGCTCACTTCGGGTCGCTCGCTCAGTTCGCGTCGAGTCCCCGGCCCTCCGTCGCATAAAGTCAATGACTTTCATACCCTCTCCGGTCGAGATGGTTTGCTGTGAGGGCACATTCTTGGGCCCAGCGATGCCTTCTCAAATGTAGTCTTTGCAGAATATGATCGGCTTACGGGAGGCAGTTGATATACCAAATAAGATATAGTAGTTTAGTGGTATGTGGGAGGTGGTCGAGCATCGTCGCATCTGGAAGAAGCTGCCGCGGCTTCCCATCGAGGTGCTGAAGCGATATGAAAAGTGGAAGGATATCGTGCGCATCTCGGGCCCGCAGGGACTTCGCCTCGTCAAGGGGTTCCACGACGAGGCATTGCGCGGTGAGTGGAAGGGGCACCGATCATCGCGGCTCAATCAACAGTACCGCATTGTCTATCGCGTCGTGGCCAACGAGGTGCTGGTGCAAGTCATCGATGTGACCGCTCATGACTATCGAAGGAAGTAGCGAAATGAAGAAAAGGCAATTTCGGCGGGCAAAGAAAGCGATCGACGTATCGCCGGGTGAATCCGTCCGCATTATGCGAGAGCTTCAAGAGTTGAGCCAGAATGAGCTGTCGAATCTGACAGGGATTCCCCAGTCTACGATCTCGGCAATCGAAAACCAACGTGTGAATCTGGGAGTGGAGCGGGCAAAAGTGCTGGCCAGGTCTCTGAAGTGTCACCCGGCCGTCCTGGTTTTCCCGGGATGGGATATCGACAAGGAGACGGCAGCCTGATTCGGATCGGGAGCCACGTCTCCACCGGATGCAGCCACCGGCTGCCAGCGGCCAGCTAACTCAGTCGCTTTCAGCGACAGACTAGCCGAAACGCAGGACGTACGCGGAAGTTGCCGGGACGCCCAGCCACGACATTATCAAGGTTGTGGGCTCAAACCCTGGCCTCCGTTCACAACGGTTCAGGAAGCGATCCTTGACTCGCGTAAGCGGGAGGCGGAGGCGGAGGTCCGTGAATCCAAACGGTTCGCCGTCGAAGGTGAACGTGCCGTGCGGCGAAGCGGTGTACTTGGTGGCGCGGGGTGAAGGGGGAGTCGAAGCTGCAGGACCATTGAACAAGGGGGAAGTCGGCGTGCGTGCGTGCGTCCCCGGCGGCGGGTTTCAGCCTCGGGGCCTTCCCTTCCAGTAAAGCCTTGACCGACCCGCAGGCTGGCAAGCAGCCGAGCAGTGGTACGAATCGTCCCGTACCCGGCATGCGAGCTACCGGAGACCGTGGAGTGCTTTTCGGAATGGCGGTGCGGCTAGCCCTTCGGCCGCATCAACTGCTGGAACGGTGGCTAGGCGCAGAGGGACTCTTCAGTTCTCGTACTTGGCGAGCAGCGCTGGGAACCGCGGGTGATCGCGCAGGACGCGACCGGCGTCAGTGATGGGCAGGCCCCCCTCGCGGGCGAGCTTGGCGCGCAGCGACTCACCCTCGACATAGGGCAGTACGTAGTACAGGCCCGGACTTGGCCGCTGCCCTCGGCCCCGAGCGATTTGTCCGCGAAATCGAGATCGCGGCGAGCCTCGCCCATCCCCACATCGTGCCGCTGTACGACCCGGGTGAGGCTGAGGGCTTCCTCATCATTCGTTCCCCTCCATCGTCCGCGTCGACGGCTCACGCTCCCGCTTCAGTCGGCTTGCCACGGCCTCGGCATCCTGCATGACCCGCAGTAGGTTCTCTCCCGCCACCTTTCTCAAGTCCTCATCCGACCACCCCCGACGCGAGAGCTCGGAGAGCAGAGCGGGGAACGTTGACACATCCTCCAACCCGTCGACGTAGGTTGGGATGCCGTCGAAGTCACTTCCCAGCCCCACGTGGTCGATCCCCGCCACGTCGCGGATGTGCTCGATATGATCGGCCACGTCTCCAATCGTGGCGATGGGGGCCGGGTTCTCCGACCGCCACCGCTCGAGTGCCCGCTCGATCCGCTCCTGGTCGTTGCCGAAGCGCTGCTGGATGTTCACCTCGGCTTCCTGCTGCGCCCGCTCGTCGTACAGCCGGTACGCCTCCGAGACGTACGGCGGGTAAAACACTTGCATCACCAATCCGCCATTCTCCGGTAACCGCGCCAGGATGGAGTCGGGGACGTTGCGCACATGGTCGGTCAGCGCGCGCGCGCCGGAGTGGGAGAAGATGATCGGCGCCACCGCCACGTTGAGCACGTCGCTCATCGTACCCGGTGAGACGTGGGAGATATCCACGAGCATGCCCATGCGGTTCATCTCTCGCACAACTTCCTCACCGAACGGGGAAAGCCCGTGGTTCACAACCTCATCCGTCGCCGAGTCCGCCCAGTCGGTGTTCGCAAAGTGGGCGAGGGTCATATAACGCACCCCGAGGCGATAGAACGTGCGCAGCGCGCCGAGCGAGTTCTCAATCACGTGGCCTCCCTCGATCCCCAACAGGGACGCGACCTTGCCACGACCAAAGGCCTGCCTGATCTCCGATGCGGTGGTCGCGAGCTCCAGGTGGTCCGGATACCGTTGGATAGTGCGCAGCGCGATGTCGATCTGCTCGAGTTGTTGCCGCGCGGGATTCGTCGAGGTGACGTTGACGTGCACCGACCAGAACTGGGCTCCGACCATTCCCTGTCGCAGCCGGTCTAGGTCCGTGTCGCCCGGGGTGGTCGACCGGAGATCGTACGCCGCTACGTCCCCGAGATTGCCGACCGCCGCCGCGTTGCGGATTGCCCCCGGAAGGTCATTGTGTCCGTCGACAAGCGGGATTTCAGAAAGTATTCTGCGCACGCGTTCGAGGTGGGCGTCCTGGGCTTGGAGCGCGCCAGAGACGCCAATAAGAGCGGCTGCGACAAAAAGGAATCGGTTCATTGGATGCTGGGGGTTCGGGTTCGTCCGATGCGACGGTGTTTCAGATCCTTAGCGAGGTACACCCGTGGCCATACCACCACCGCCGATTTCCCGCTCGATAGCGTAGCGGTCGGCTAAGGCTGCGGTGAGGCGGTCAAGAAGGTCTGGCACTGCGCCTGGCCCCGCTGGCGACGGTCATAGAATAGGGGTTTGGGCGTCGGGCGGCTAGAAGGTCGGGGTGTGGCGCTCGCCCCCAACCCTACTCCCGCTTCAACACAGGATTGCACGCTACGCCGAATATTGGAACAGGACCGGGAAGGCGCGAGGGGTAGTCAGAGAGAACAAAGCCCCGAACGCCGCTAGGACGCTCGGAGCACTACGCCAGAGACCAGGATGAAAAGGGGCGGCCCACGAAGGAACCACCCCTTTTTCCACTACCTCCGGCCAATCGACGCCCGTGACGCCGAGCCAATACCTCGGTCAACGCAGCTGTGCGACCGAGCGCGGTCCTCGTCGGTCGTGGATGGCTCCCTTGCGTGAACCAGCAAAACGAACCATATTCAGATCTATATTTAGATCTAAATAGAGGTTACCAGATGAAATTCATGCACGTCTCGGAAGACATTCTGCCAATCGGAGAGTTCAAGACGCACGCGTCGCGTGTGCTGCGCCGGTTGCGGGCAGCGCAGCGACCCATCGTCATCACGCTGAACGGTAAGCCTGCCGCCGTGTTGATCACACCTGAGGAATTCGACCGTCTGTACGAGCGCGAGCGGTTTGTGGAAGCAGTGGGCCAGGGCCTCGCTGATTCCGAAGCTGGGCGAGTGGTGGAAGACGAAGCGCTGTCAGGCGAGCTGGATGCTGAATTTGGCGCACATCAAACTTGACGAAGCTGCGCTGGACCGATCATGCACGTCGGGACTTGCTGGGGATCGGCCGATACATCGCTCGAGACAACCCCGTGGCGGCGCGCCGTTGGGTCGAACAACTGCGGGAACGGGCGCGACTGGCTGCCGAGAACCCACTAGCGGGTCGGGTAGTGCCCGAACTCGGGCGCGATGACGTAAGAGAAGTTTTCCTGCGGTCCTACCGCATCGTGTACAGCGTTGGGGAGGAGGCTGTCGACGTGCTAACGGTGTTTGAGGGGCACCGCCTGCTTCCAAAGGAGGGGCTTCTCTGATGTGGGGGCCGCAGATGGCGAAGCCGCTGATGACGCTAAAGCTTTGAGGACGCGGATCTCGCGACATGAGAGTCGCGGCTGCTAAAGGCGGTAGGGCGGTAAGTCGGTAGGGCGGTAGCCCACCACCTCCCCACCTGTCGCCGAGAGCGACGTTCCTCCCGGATCGCCGTTGCCAATCGATTGCAGATTGCCAATTGTCAATTCTGCAATTGCCAATCCCCGTCCGACGGAATTGGCCGGTGCGCTAAAGCGCGGGCTCGGCCGCGGCGCGCAACGGCGCCGCGGCACGCCTTCAAAGACGATTGTTTCTATTCCGTTCTCAACGCCACCATCGGATCGACGCTCCAACGGCTAGTCAGCTCGACGGTCGTCACTGTCTGTCTACCACCATGATGCTTTCATCCAGCTTTGGACAGGTGAGGCTGAAGTTATCTCGTACCTTGCCCGAGCGGTTTCTCAACAAGACCGTGCCCCGCTGAACGTGACGGTAAAGTTCTCATCATCGATGCCGTTGCCGGGGTCGAGCGTGACCATGGGACTGCTGCGGATGAACAACTCCGGTTCAGCTCCATGACCAACTTGACTAAGGCCACAGATGTTGAAAGATTGGTCTAGTTAGTCAGAACAGCTATGTCAAAGCCCATCAATATCTACGAAGCCAAGACCCGGCTCTCGGAACTTGTCGAGCGGGCCGCTTCCGGCGAAGAGATCATCATCGCGAAAGCCGGGACACCGCGGGCTCGGTTGGTGCCCATGCGCAACGCGAGCGGCCCGCGCCAGCCCGGAGGTTGGGAGGAAGGCGTGTGGGTAGCGGACGATTTTGACGCGCCGCTCCCGCCTGATGTCCTCGCGGCGTTCGAGGACGACGAGTCCTGAGGATCCTGCTCGACACCCACGTGTTCATCTGGTGGCGCCAGGATGCTCCACGGGAAAGCAGAGGCGCGAGACGCCATTGCCCGAGCCGACCTGGTGTATGTCAGCGCTGCGTCGGCGTGGGAGGCCGCTCTCAAGGTCGCGCTGGGGAAGCTTCGAATCCCAGGGCCGTTCGAGGAGGCCGTCGCTGACAGCCACTTTACCAAGCTCCTCATCGACTTCGATCACGCGGCTGCCGCGGCCGGGTTGCCCGCACACCACACGGATCCGTTCGACCGGATGCTCATCGCACAAGCCCGGTTGGAAGGCCTCACCATGGTCACGCACGATCGGAACTTCGAACCCTACGACGTGACACTCATTTGGACCTGACGGGGCGCGGGCAGCCGCGGATGACGCTAAAGCTTTGGGACGCGGATTCCCCGGCCCTACCCCATGAAAGCTGAGAGCGACGTTGCGCCGGCACGTCTTTCAAGACGCGTCGCGGCATTACCGGGTTCACAGATCCCGCGGAAACAGAAGGGGACGCCCTTCGATCACCACGACACCGAAATGCCGCAGATCGAACGTCGCGATCGCCGTTGCCTCGAGACGCTCGGCGACGCCGATCACCACTCCGTCCACCAATCCCATCTTCAGATCCGCGTATTGATCGCACAGGGAGTTGGCGCGCTGCACGTCGGCCTGATCCCCCCACTCAACCGCGAACGCCCCCGCCGCCAGATCATCCAGAAAGGCCGACT
>JADFIT010000035.1 GCA_022566515.1 Gemmatimonadota bacterium | reverse complement strand
ATGGCGGAGGGCAAGCTCCCCAACCTCCAGCGCCTCGCCGAGTCGGGTGGGTTCTCGGCGCTGACCACCTCGATCCCGCCGCAGAGTCCGGTTGCGTGGTCGGAATTCATCACGGGGATGGATGCGGGCGGCCACGGCATTTACGACTTCATGCATCGAGACACCATCACCATGGTGCCGTACTTGTCAACCTCCCGGTCGTCCGACCCCGGCAGGACGATCAAACTGGGCCGCTGGCAACTGCCGTTATCGGGCGGCACCGTGGAGTTGTTGCGCCACGGCACCCCATTTTGGGAAGTGCTCGAGCAGAACGGTATCCCCACGACCGTGATGCGCATGCCCGCCAATTTTCCCCCGTCGGGAACCGCCAGCCGCGAGCTGAGCGGTATGGGCACACCCGACCTGCTCGGCACGTACGGCACGTTTTCCTTTTTCACGACCGTTCCCGAGCGTATCACCGCGGATGTCAGCGGTGGGGTCGTGTATCGCGCCGAGTTGGTGGACAATGTCTTGGACGCCACGCTCGTCGGACCCCCAAACCCTTTCCTTATAGAAGGGGACTCGGTCACGGCCGATTTCAAGGTTTACGCCGATGCCACTCGGCCGGTTGCCAAGATCGTCATCGACGATCAAGAAATTATTCTCCAGGAAGGTGAGTGGAGCGAGTGGGTCACCGTCGATTTCACGCTGCTGCCCTACGTCCAGAGCCTCCACGGGATTGTCCGGTTTTATCTCAAGCAGGTGCACCCCGAGTTCGAGTTGTACGTCACGCCGATCAACATCGACCCCATGAGCCCCGCGATGCCGATCTCCACGCCGTCCGGCTTCGCCGCGGAGCTGGCTCGTGGCACGGGGCGTTTCTATTCGCAGGGCATGCCGGAGGAAACCAGCGCGCTCTCGTCGGGGGTGTTCGACAACGAAGATTTCTTGCGGCAGGCGACGCTTGTTGCCGAGGAGAACCGCCGCCAGTACCGACACGTGCTCGAGCATTTCGACGACGGATTTCTCTTTTACTACTTCGGCAATCTGGATCTGGTATCCCACATGATGTGGCGCACCATGGATTCCACGCATCCGGCGCACGATCCCGTCGCCGACGCGCCGTATCGGAACGTAATCGAGGAGCTTTACGTCGAGGCGGATGAAATCGTCGGTGAGACGTTGCAGTCCATGGACGGCGATGCAACGCTCATCGTCATGTCCGACCACGGGTTCACTTCTTGGACGCGGGCGTTCAACCTGAACAGTTGGCTCCGGGCAAACGGCTACATCGCTTTCAAGAACCGCTCCGACCAGGTTGGGACGGGTTTCTTCGAGAACGTGGACTGGTCGCGGACCCAGGCCTATGCCATTGGTTTCAACTCCGTGTACATCAACCTGCGGGGACGGGAACGAGTTGGAAGTGTGCCACGGCAGCAACGGCGGCTCGTACTCGACGAAATCGCCCGCAACCTGGTTCGGTTCATCGACCCCAAGACCGGAAAGCCGGCCGTCACCAAGGTGTACCGGCGAGATCAGGTCTACGAGGACCGCGGTCACTTGGACATCGGCCCCGATCTCATCGTCGGCTTTGCCCGGGGCGTTCGCGGCTCCGACGAATCCGCTTTGGGGACAATCACGCGTGAGATCATCACCGACAACACCGGCAAGTGGAGCGGCGATCACCTGATGGACCACGAGGCCGTTCCCGGTGTGCTGTTCACCAACAGGCCGCTGCAACGCGCCGCGAGTTCGCTGAAAGAGTTGGGAGCCGCGGTGTTGGCGGAGTTTGGTATCGAGGGTTTTCCATCTTCAGGTAATTGACGACAGACCCGAGGCGGAGGTTGAGGCCATGTTCGGATCGAAGGTAAAGCTCGACAAGCATCTCTTGGAAAAGGTGAAGCGCTACGCCGAGATAGCCGGCTATTCCTCGGTGGACGAGTTCATCACGCACGCGCTGGAGAAGGAAATCGCCCAGCTCGAAGAGGCGGATTCCGAAGAGGAGATCAAGAAGCGGCTTCAGGGGCTGGGGTACATCTCCTAAGTGGGCATCCTGAACGCGCTACTGGGCGGCGCGATCAACGCGTTGCTCTTTCCGTTTCGCGGCTTCCCACCGCTCGTGGGTTTGACGGTCGTGTCGGTCGTCGCCGGTGTGGCGATGCTGCTCGTCTTCAAGGTGACGTCGAACCAGAAGGGGGTCACGGCAGTCAAGCGACGAATCGCCGCCGGCATCTTTGAGATCCGATTGTTCAACGACGACCCGAGAGCCATTGTCCGTGCGCAGTACGATATCCTGAGGCACACGTTTACGTATTTGGGTCTCAACATGGTGCCCGTGTTGTGGATGATCGTTCCGCTGGTGTTGGTGATCATCCAGTTGCAGTTCCACTACGGCTACCGCGGGCTCGAGCCGGGCGACGTCGCGCTGGTGAAGGTGACGTTCAACGGCGACGCGCCGCCGGACGCGCCCGATGTCTCGCTCGAGGTGGATCCGGGGATCGAGGTGGAGAGCCCGCTGCTGTGGATTCCGTCGTTGCGCGAGGCGGACTGGCGCATAGCGGTTACGCTGCCAGGAGAACACGAGGTTCGCGTTCGGGTTGGTGGCGAAGTGTTTGCGAAGCGGGTAAACGTGTCGGACGACATCGTGCGCCGCACCCCGGTTCGTCCCTCCGCCGGGTTTGTCGATCAGCTGGTTTACCCGGTAGAGCGTCCGCTACCGAAGAATTCTCCCGTCGAGTCCATCACCGTGACGTATCCGGAAGCGGAGATAGGGTTTTTGTTTTGGGACATGCACTGGATCATCGTCTTCTTCATTATCTCGATTGTGACGGCGTTCGTTCTGCAACGTCCGTTCAAGGTAACGTTGTAGGATTTCCGCAAGAGTTTTTCAAAACGCGTCCGCGACCGGTCGGGGGAGTGGGATGCAATGGGCTGCCTTCGCCCACTCCCCGAATATCCAATATCCAACATTCAATATTCAATATTGGATATTCAATATTCGATATTCATCTAGCTAGATTGTGACCATGCGCCTCGTCCTTCTCCTCCTGACCATCCTCGCAACCACCCCCATGGCCGCCCACGGCCAGATTCCCACCGTCCCCGTACGGCGTCCTAACCCCCGCGACACGATCACCGTGGATCCCTTCAGGGTCAAACCTCCTGTGTCGCCGATGGGGGCCATGTTGCGATCGCTGCTCCTTCCGGGATGGGGACAGTCCCTCCTCAATCGCCGCGGCACCGGGGCGTTCTTCGTGCTGTTCGAGGGCCTCAGCCTCACCATGACACTCAAATCCATCCACCAGCTCGACTACCTCGAGAGGGTACAGTCCGACGCCGATCCGGAGTCCATAGAGCGGGTAGACTCCAAGCGGGCCGAAGTGCAAGACTGGGCCGTTCTCTTGGCCTTCAACCACCTCATGGCCGCCGCCGAGGCGTTCGTTTCAGCGATGCTGTGGGATTTCCCGGAGGAGTTGGAGGTCCGGGCCTTCTCGGGAGGCAGAATCGGGGCTCGGGTTACCCTGATCCTCCCCTAGCCGCCGCGCCCCGTAAGGGCGTTTTAACGACCTATTTACAACCCGGCCTAAAAGTTGTAACTTATATTATCACAATAGGTTATAATGCCGTAGTGTCCTCTTGTGGCGCTGCGGCACGACTTTTGACAGGGCCCCCCGGCCTGGCTATGTTTGACCATGCATATCCTTTGTGTGATTCCGGCTCGTATCGGTTCCTCCCGGATTCCCCACAAACCCCTCCAAACGATAGCCGATCAACCCCTCATCCGACTCGTCGCCCAGCGGGCGCTCGATTTCGGGTTTTTAGACCACGTGGTAGTGGCCACCGATGATCGACGGGTGGCTGATGCGGTCGCGGATCTGGACGTGGAAGCTGTTCTGACCAGCCGCGGCCACAGAAACGGGACGGAACGCACCGCTGCCGTGGCCAAGTTGCCCCGGTTCGCTGCAGCGGAAATCGTGGTCAACCTTCAGGGTGACGAGCCGTTTGTCTCGGCGGAGTCGGTCGCGGGGGCGATCGCAGAGGTCCGTCAGGGTGCCTCGGTGGGGACGGTGGGCGCCAGGCTGGACCAGCCGAAGCTACACGATCCGGGCACGGTAAAGGTGTTTGTGGACTCGAGCGGGCGGGCGTTGGCCTTCTCCCGCGGGACCCGCCCGACGCCTGACGTCCGGGAGGCGGCCGTGTTGCACCACGTAGGAGTGTACGCCTACCGGCCTGAGGCCCTGAGCCGTTGGGCCGCCACGGACCCGGTAGAGGAGGAGATCACACAGCGCTTGGAGCAGCTGCGGCCGCTGTCCTACGGGGAGCACATTGGCGTATGCAAGCTAGACGCAGCAGCGCCGCACGGTATCGATACGCTAGCTGACCTGCATGAGGCAAGAGAGTTGGTCTCAGCCATCAATTAAGAGGAAACACGAGTGGCAACGAAATACGTCTTTGTAACGGGTGGTGTGGTCTCATCGTTGGGCAAGGGCATTGTGGCGGCTTCTCTGGGACGCCTGCTCGTCGAGCGAGGGTTGAGCGTCACAATTCAGAAGTTCGACCCCTACATAAATGTTGATCCCGGCACAATGTCTCCGTTCCAACACGGCGAGGTTTACGTGACGGACGACGGCGCGGAGACCGACCTGGACCTCGGTCATTACGAGCGGTTCATCGACCGGTCTCTCTCCCAGATGAACAACGTCACGACGGGACGGGTGTACCTGAATGTGATTACCAAGGAACGGCGCGGTGAATACCTCGGCAGCACCGTTCAGGTCATTCCGCACATAACAGACGAAATCAAGAGGGCTATCCGACACCTCGGCGCCGAGCACGACGTTGTCATTACTGAGATCGGTGGTACGGTGGGTGACATCGAATCGCTGCCGTTCCTGGAGGCCATTCGACAGTTTCGCCAGCAGGTCGGTCGGGATAACACCCTGTTTATACACCTCACCCTGTTGCCCTACATAACTGTCACCGGCGAGCTGAAGACCAAGCCAACCCAACACTCCGTACGAGAGCTTATGGAGATCGGAATCCAGCCGGACATTTTGATTTGCCGCAGCGATCGGGCCGTGTCGGAGGAGATCAAACACAAGATCGCCCTGTTCTGCAACGTGGATTTCGGATGCGTGATCGAGAGCCGTACGATGCCCACGATCTACCAAGTGCCCCTGATGTTGCACGATCAGGGTCTCGACCGTGAGGTGTGCCGCCGGCTGCTCTTGGAAACGAAAGAACCGGACCTGCGTCAATGGAACGCCATGGTCAAGCGGATACTCGAGCCGGCAGAGCGGGTGAAGATCGCCATCGTCGGCAAGTACACCGAACTCACAGATTCGTATACATCCGTTCGTGAAGCCCTGGTGCATGGCGGCATCACTCACGATGTAGGTGTGGATCTCGAATGGATCACCAGCGCCCGATTCGACGAGGCAGACGCCGGTGAAGTGCTGAAGGGGTATCACGCCCTCCTGATTCCGGGCGGTTTCGGCGAGCGCGGAGTCGAAGGAATGATCGAGGCGGTCCGCTGGGCTCGTGAGTGCGGGCTCCCGTTCTTTGGCATATGCCTGGGGTTGCAAACTGCCATCATAGAGTTTGCTCGGAACGTTTGTGGCCTCGCAGACACCAACTCCAGCGAATTCGAAACGCATTGTGCCAATCCGGTGATCTCGCTCATGAGCGAGCAACGTGAGGTGCTGGACGCAGAAGCCATGGGGGGAACGATGCGACTAGGCGCGTATCCGTGCAGGTTGCGCGCCGGGTCCCGGGCGGCACGGATCTACGGCACCGACGAGGTGAACGAGCGGCACCGGCACCGGTACGAAATCAACAACAAGTACCGCGATCAGTTCGAGGAGTACGGGTTGCATTGCACCGGGATTTCGCCCGATGGGGCACTCGTAGAGTTGATAGAGATCCCTAATCACCCGTGGTTCATCGGCTGTCAGTTCCACCCGGAACTCCGCTCGCGGCCCGCTCGTCCGCACCCCCTGTTTGCCAGCTTTGTCGGGGCGGCCCTGCAACGAAAACGGCACGAGGCGGAGCAGGGAGCCCGGGTGGAAGTGGAGGCCCAGACGTGAGATGAGCTTCAGCTGGCTGCCGCCGCCCGTCCTGGTTGCGGGTCCCTGCACTCTGGAGAACGACGACCTCAATCTGACCGTGGCCGAAACTCTGGCCGAGCTTCAAGCCAAGCTCGGCCTTCGCGTCCTGTTCAAGGGAAGCTTCGATAAGGCAAATCGATCGAATCTGGACGCACCCCGCGGCCTTGGGTTGGACCTGGGTTTGGCAGGGCTCGCCCGAGTTCGCAGCGAGACGGGGCTGCCGGTTCTCACGGATGTGCATGAAGTTCACCAGGTCGAGCAGGTCGGTGAAGTGGTGGACGCGCTGCAGGTTCCGGCCTTCCTGTGCCGCCAGACAGACCTTTTGTGCGCCGTCGGACGAACCTTGAAACCGGTCAACATCAAGAAGGGCCAATGGATGTCGGCCGAAGAGATGGGAAGAGCGGTCGCCAAGGTTCGTTCCAATCAGGAAGGGGGAGGGAAGGGAGTCGCCGATATTGCGGTGACAGAACGGGGCACGTTTTTCGGATACGGTGATCTCGTCGTCGACATGCGTAACTTCAAGAGGTTGCGGGACGCCGCCGGGTGTGCGGTGCTGTTCGACGCCACGCATGCCGTGCAACAGCCCGGCCGGGGCGCTCGAGGCTCATCAGCCGGTACGCGAGAGCATGTCGCCGGCCTGCTCATGGCCGCAGCCGCCGGTGGCGCGGACGGCTTCTTCATCGAGACCCATCCGCAACCGGAAATCGCGCCCAGCGATTCGGCTACAATGTGGCCATTGGAGGAGCTGTACGAGCTGGTGGAGCGGGCGGTGGTGGTCTGGGAGGCGGCCAGGAGAGTGAGGGAGAGAGTATGAGGCAGGGGAGGCAGCAAGGCGTAGCCGGGACGGGCACATTCCGTCTTTCCGACTTTCCGACTTTCCGACCCACATGATCGATCCCACCATTGCGGCCCGCATCAAACTCGTCGGCTTCGACGTCGATGGCGTCCTAACCGACGCCGGGGTGTATACGGGTATGGTCTCTAACAAGCCGGTTGAACTGAAGCGGTTCGACATACAGGACGGGGTTGGAATGCGGCTGCTCCGGGAAGCGGGCCTGAAGACCGCGATAGTGAGCGGGCGCATGTCGCAGGCAACCACGTTGAGGGCGGAAGAACTGGAGATCGATGAAGTTTTTCAGGACGACGGTGCTCAAAAGCTCTCAGCCTTCGAGGCGATCTTGGCACGTCACGGATTGTCCTGGGAAGAGGCGGCGTTCGTGGGGGACGATCTTCCCGACCTGCCGCTGCTCACCCGTGTCGGCCTCCCGGTGGCGGTGCAGAACGCTGTTCTCGAGGTCCGCGACGTGGCCCAATACGTCACCAAGATGCCCGGTGGCCGTGGCGCGGTGCGAGAGTTCATCGAGGCGTTGTTGCGCGCTCGCGGCGAGTGGGAAGCGGCCGTGGAGCGGTATGTTAGTGCGCGCGGAGGTGTTCCGGGGGTGATGAATGCGTCGTAGACCCACCGTTGCGTCCCATTCCCTTGTGATGGCGTATGCAGCTGCCGCGTTGGCCTGCCGAGGAGTGGAGGGCCCACCCACGACCATCGTCGAAGCCGACTCCGCCGACCAGGTGCTATTTGGACTCGCGCACAACGTGACCACCGATGGGATGCGGGTTGTGCGCATCGAGGCGGACACCGCCTATTTCTACGAAAACGCCCAGATCACCGAGCTGAGACAGCTCACCATCGTGTTCTTTTCGCCACAGGGAGCCGAGACATCGCGCATCACTGCCGAGTGGGGCCGGTACGAATGGCGGACCGGCAACATGGTGGCACGCACCAACGTCGTGGGCATCACACCCGACGGTCGGCGCCTCACGACTTCCAAACTCGAGTACAACAAGCTGTCTAACAGACTCGAGACTGATGAGCCGTTCGTGTTTGACAGTCCCGAGGAACACCTGGAGGGAAGTGGCTTCAGTGCCGACCCCGATTTTCGCAACGTGCGGGCCACTGATATCAGAGGGGGGGTGCGAAACTGATGTCCCGTGCCCGGCTGTGGGCCGTCGCGTTTCTTTTGTCAGCCGCCACCGCTCTTTCATCCGCACCGGCGTTGGCCCAGGGATCGACTCCGTGTGAAGCGCTACTGGACCATGCCCTGCAGGGTTACCGGACCAGTATCCCCAGGTTACGTCAGTATGCCTGGGGGGACGTTCGAGCGCTGTGTGCGGGACAGGCAACCACCATGCACTCGGATAGTGTGGCGTGGTACCAGGACATCGCCCGCTTCGACATGGTCGGCAACGTACGGTTCCGGGACACTACCGTAATGCTCGACGCCGACTCGGCCAGTTATTTCCTCGACGACGAGCGACTGGAGGCCTATGGCCGAGTCCGGTTGGTCAATCTCTCCAACGGAACAATACTTACGGGCCCCAACCTCACATACTGGCGCGCCGTTTCATCGTTGCGTAGCACCACCGAGCTGCTCGCCACAGGTCGCCCGACGGTTCAGTACTACGGGACAGCCGACACCGCGGGTGTGGAGCCTTACCTCATAATCGGCGATGTCGTTCGTCTCCGGGGCACCGAAGACGCGTGGGCGTCCGGCGACGTGCAAATAGACCGCAGCGACTTTCACGCCGAAGCCGACAGCGCGATACTCGGCCTCGTATCCAACCGCGGACACCTGATTGGGCATGCCCGCGTGGACGGCGGCGGCGCCGACTCATCGGGTTATCACCTGCGTGGTCGGGAGGTCGCCTTCACGTCGCTGGACGACCGGTTGAACTGGGTACAGGCCCGGGACTCCGCGCATGCGGAGAGTTCGGACTTCACAATCACCGCCGACACCGTCGAATTCATCATCGTCGACGATATGGTTCAGAGGGGGTTCGCCTGGGGGAGTTCCATCGAGACGCGCGCTGTTTCCTCGACGAACACGATCACGGCCGATTCTCTGGCCATCGACTCGCCCAACCAGAAATTGAAAGAACTCCGTGCCTTTGGGTCCGCCCGCGCGGTATCGGTACAGGATTCCCTCGACGAGGACCCCGATTGGATTGCAGGGGACTCGCTGATCGCCAACTTCAGCGAAACGGAATGGGAACAGCACTATCTCGACACGCTGACCGCCTTCGGGAACGCGGCCGCGTTCTATAGGGTGTACTCTGTCGCTGGAGGCGATGTTCCGGACATCAACTACTCCCGGGGAGATATGATAAGGGCCGTGTTTACGGTGCTAGGGTTATCTAAGGTCGATGTCCGTGGTAACACAGACGGCGTGCATCTTCAGCGGCGCCGGATGAGGCAACGGCCGTGAGCGTTCAGTTCGAAGCCCACTTCGAGGGTCGCGATCCGTCTCTCGCCCTGGCTGTCGCCTCTTTGCTGCGCTGCACCATGGAAGACGGAACGGTGACATTCACTGCGTTGGCGCTGGCGTACCGCGAGGATTATCTCTCGCTACACAAGGCGGGGGCGGCCGATCTCGGCCAGCAGAGCGGTACGCTCTCGGTGGACGAAGTGCGACGCCACCTTCAAAGCTCCGTGCTTCCGCGTCTCGCGATGGACGGCGTACTGGATTCGTTGCCGGAAACGCTCGAGAATGACACTCCGCTGCGTCTCACCGGAAAACTCGGCCGTTCCATAGTGGACGATCCGGCCGCGGCACGGGATGCGCTGATCCAAATCGCGCTGGAGAACATTCGCAAAGCTGAGTCCGTCGGCACTGAGACAGACCTCGGAAGAAATGGCGCGTCAGAACTCTTGGCGCGAGGCCTTACGAAAATCTACCGCAAACGAGCCGTGGTGGACGATGTCGACCTCACGTTGCGGCAAGGAGAGATCGTCGGACTATTGGGACCTAACGGTGCAGGAAAGACTACATCTTTCTATATGATCGTTGGTCTCATCCGACCGGACGCCGGCCACGTCAGCATCGACGGAGAGGACATGTCGCGCTTCCCGATGTACAAGCGAGCCCGGCTCGGCATCGGGTACCTGTCTCAAGAACCTTCCGTGTTCCGCAAACTCACCGTCGAAGAAAACGTCATGGCGATCCTCGAGACGTTGAAGATCAAACAATCGGAACGGCAAGATCGGTTAGAGAAATTGCTCGACGAACTTTCCATCAAGCACTTGCGCACCGTCCGTGCATACAAACTGTCCGGCGGTGAGCGCCGCCGCCTGGAGATCACGCGCGCCCTGGTGACGCACCCCAAGTTCATGCTGCTGGACGAACCTTTTGCTGGAGTCGACCCTATTGCCGTTCACGACATCCAGATGATAATTGCCGGCTTGCGGCGTCGAGGTATCGGCGTGCTGATCACCGACCACAACGTCGAGCAAACGCTCGACATCGTAGACCGGGCATATATCATGTTCGAAGGCAAGGTACAGGTCTCGGGAACGGTGCGAGAGCTTGTCTTCAACGATCGCGTCGCCGACCTCTACCTAGGACCGACGCTCACCGCACGATTGCGCGAACGGCTGGAGGGGGCCGCATGAACATGAGGCCGTCGCTGCACCAAAGTATCTCTCTCAGACAGGAGATGCGCATGAATCCACGCCTGTACCAGGCGATGGATTTGCTCTACATGCCCCTCCTCGACCTACAGCAACACCTGAAGACCGAACTGCTCGAGAACCCTTTCCTCGAGCTGGTGGAAGGCGAAGAAGAACTAGAGGCACCTGGCGAGAAAACCGCGGAGGAGAAGGAGCGGGAAAAGGCCGAAAAGGAAAAGCAGGACGAGATCGATTGGGAGGAAATCGTGCTGGACGGGTTCGACGTGGGACGATCCCGCGGCGAGTTCGAAGTCCGCGAGGTGTACGAGCCGGTCCGCGTCGCAACGCGCAATCTCACGGATTACCTTCGCGATCAGATTACGTTACTGAACCTGACTCCACGCCAGCAGTTCCTGGCAGAGGAATTCCTGGGCAGCATCGGCGACGACGGCTATCTCCAGGAAACCCTCGAAGAAGTGGTCGCGGGCGCGAATCAGCTACTGGGTGAACTCACAGCCACCCAAGAAACAAACCGCCAACCCCCCACCGCTACTCCGGCTCACCCGAGTGACTACGTAGCCTCTGATGGCCAAGACGGTGACGATGCGGGACAAAATCCGACTTCCATCGAGCCGGTGGAGGTGACGACAGCTGCTCCCAACGAGATCGACCGGCCCTATTCAATAGAGGAAGCGGAAGATCTGTTGGGAATTCTCCAACAGCTCGATCCGGCGGGAATTGCCGCACGCGATTTGCGCGAGTGCCTGATGCTGCAACTCGAGAGCGAGGCCCAGCAAGACACCCTCACATATCGACTGGTGCGGGAAGCATTCGACGACCTGATCGCTCACCGCTGGAGCGACCTGGCAAAACGGTTTGCCCTCGACCCCAAAGCGGTCCAAGACGCAGCCGACTTGCTCGCCAAGCTCGATCCGAAACCCGGGTTGCGCCACTCCATCGGCGACGATATGTACGTTACAGCCGATCTCGTGGTTGAAAAAATTGACAACGAGTACCGCGTGTTCCTCAACGACGGCGGCGTGCCACGGCTGCGCATCAGCAAGATCTACCGGGATTTGGCGGGAGACAAGAAGAAGTTTGTTGGTGAGAACAAGGAGTTCGTCATCAACAAGCTCAACAGCGCCACATGGCTCATCCAGGCCATCGAGCAGCGGCGTCAGACGATGCTCAAGGTAATGAACTTCATCGTAGACCGGCAGCGAGATTTCTTCGACAAGGGAGTTGAATTTCTCAAACCGTTGACATTGCGGGAAGTCGCCGATGTCATCAGCATGCACGAATCGACGGTGAGCCGCGTGACCAACCAGAAGTACGTGCAAACGCCCCGGGGAGTCTTGCCCCTCAAGTTCTTCTTCTCGAGCAGCCTCAGCACGACAGGAGGAGGAGAAGACGCGAGCGCGAGATCCGTCAAGGCACAAATTCAAAAGTTGGTGGCGGACGAGGAAACGTCCAAGCCACTCACCGACTCAGACATCGTTAAGGCCCTGGCCGAACGGGGCATCAAGATTGCCCGACGTACGGTGGCCAAGTACCGCGACCAGTTGAATATTCTGCCGGCCCGCATGCGAAAGCGCATATGAGCCTCGCCCACCGAACAGGCGACGTCGACGTCAGCGTTCTGGTCCCCGCGAAGGACGAGGCGGAGAACCTGCCCGAATTCGTCAAACAGTGCATCGATGCGCTGAGCGACGTGCCATACGTGTGTGAACTGGTGGTCGTGAATGACGGCAGCGTCGACGACACCGGCCCGGTGCTGCAGCTCCTCGCCCAACAGCACGAATTCCTCCGCGTGGTCACCCATCGCTCGCAGCGCGGAATCGCCGACGCCCTGAAGTCGGCCGGAGAGGTGGCACGGGGGCGCGTGTTCGTGTTTTATCCTGCCGACCTGCAGTTTCTCCCCAGTGAAATCCCTAGCCTGGTGGAACCGATACGCTCCGGTGAGGCCGACATCATCACCGGAACCAAGCAAGGCCCGTATGATAAGGCCATTGTTTCCGCCGTGTACAACCGGCTCTGCCGCTGGCTCTTTGGCGTTCGGGTCACGGATCTGAACGCAGTCAAGGCATACCGGCGCGAGGTGATGGATGTAGTGCCCGCTCGCCCGGACTGGCACCGATTCATGGTGGTTGTGGCCGCGGCCGATGGCTTCCGCGTTGCCGAGCGCCCGGTCACACTGCACCCGCGCCGCGCCGGCAACTCGAAGTTCGGACTGGGACGTATTCCGGTGGGACTGACCGATCTCCTATCGGTATGGTTCATCCTGCGTTTCGGGCGTAAGCCAATGCTCTTCTTCGGCGTGTCCGGCGGGATTCTATTCGTTCTGGGATTCATAGTGGGCGTAGTAGCATTGGTACTGCGATTCGGCTACGGAATGGGCTTCCGCCCGTTGCTCGACCTCGTGCTCGTGCTGGTGGTGTCAGGCATAGCGCTGTTCGGCTTCGGCTTCGTGGGCGAGATGTTGGCCGGGTCCCGCGAAGAGTTGCGCTCGCTGAGCCGTTCGATTGACCGGATCGCGGCATCCCTGGACCGCGATAACCAGTAGCTCCCGTGAACTTGGTTTACATCACACACGCCTACCCGCGATCGGAAGGCGATGTGGCCGGCGTGTTCGTCGAACGACTGGTCCTGGCGCTCCACCAGCGCAACCATTCGATCCACGTGGTTGCGCCGTCGGACCGCGGACGGGGCAGGGGAGCGGGGGCAGGGGCAGGGGGGCCTGAGCAACTTCACGGCATCCCCATATCGCGGGTGCGTTACGCACCAGCGTGGCGCGAAACGCTGGCATACACCGGAACCATGGTCGAGGATGCTCGCTCGCCCCTGGGGGCGCTGGCCGCCGCCAACCTGATGCGAGCGCAGGCAGCGGAAGTCGGGCGGCTCTGCCGCGCCGCGCCGGTGGACGTGTTGCACGCCCACTGGTGGGTGCCGGGTGGCGTGAGCGCCTGGTGGTCACGCACTGCGGCGAAGCCGCCCTACATCGTCACGGTTCATGGAACGGATGTGCGCCTCCTCGACAGATCACGTCTCGCCCGTGCCGTTGCGCGGCGAGTGTTTCGCCAAGCCGCTGCCGTTACAGCGGTTTCGTCCTACCTGGCCGAGCGCGTCGCACAGATGACCGGCATTGATGCAGCACGAATCGTCGTGCAGCCAATGCCCGTGGATGTGGCTCACTTCAACAGACTCAGCCAGGGAGGCGGCGGCATCGTGAGCGTTGGCAGATTGACAAAGCAGAAAAACCTGGATGTCGTCCTGCTAGCGTTGGCGGAGTTGAAACGAGACGGCATCGACGTTCCACTCCGCTTGATCGGCGACGGCCCGGAGCGCGACAACCTGAAAGCTCGAGCGAAGAGCCTCAACCTCCTCGATCGGGTCGAGTTCGCCGGCGCCGTTGAGCCCGACGAGGTGACCCGCGCGGTCGGAGACGCCGACGTCAGCGTGTTCGCCGCCACGCAAGAAGGATTCGGCCTGGCCGCTGCCGAATCGCTCATGCTGGGCGTTCCGGTGGTGGCCCTCGAATCCGGCGGGGGAGTGAAAGAAGTGGTACCCGAGTCAGGGGCCGGCCGGTTGGTGCCGGACGGGAATCCCAAGGCGATGGCCGGTGCTATCGCCGGTTTTTTGCAAGACGACACAGGTCGGCACCTGGCCGCCGAGCGTGGACGCACTCTGAAACGACAACTCGAGCCTGGGGCCGTCGCCGCAGTGTTCGAGTCACTGTATGAAGATGCCCGAGCAAGCCAACGGTAGGAATCCATGGAGACGAGGTTGGGTATGGGCGGCCCAACTCATCC
The DNA here is from genome assembly GCA_022566515.1 of Gemmatimonadota bacterium. Lineage (GTDB taxonomy): Bacteria > Gemmatimonadota > Gemmatimonadetes > Gemmatimonadales > GWC2-71-9 > B3T1B10. The sequence goes on along the minus strand of JADFIT010000035.1, from coordinate 12,622 downwards.
TCGCCGTTTTGGTTGGGTGGTCGGTGTGGCAATCGGCTTCGGGAAATCTCGCAAAATTCACGTCCCTCGAGGTTCCACTGGAGTTTCGACTCCAATGGATCGCCCTCGCGGCACTGCTCGTGTGGGGCACCTACTTCCTGCTCATCGTTGCATGGCGCACGGTGCTGGGCGGCTGGCACCAACATCTCCCACTGCGTTCCGCCATGCGCATATGGTGTGTCTCGAACCTGGGGCGCTACCTGCCCGGCAAGGTGTGGAGTGTGGCCGGCCTGGCGGTGCTCGCCCGCCGCGAGGGGGTCCAAGGGTGGGCGGCCGCCGCCGCGGCGCTGGCCATGCAAGCCCTGTCCATCGGAACGGGGGCCGGGGTCGCCATCGCGTTCCTGCCCCAGACAGACTCACCGGTTCTCCTCGTAGCGGCCATAGCCATTGCCGTGCTGAGCGTCGCCGCGCTAACCCTGAAACCGATGGTGCGAGTGCTTGCACGGGTGGCCAGCGGAAAAATTCAGATCCAACCCCTGCCTATTGGCGCCGTCTTGGCCGGTGCCGCAGCGACGCTCGCGGCCTGGCTCATGTACGGCCTTGCGTTTCGGTTCCTGGCCCTGGGGCTGCTGCCCAACGACGCACCCTCGCTGCCACTCGCCATGGGTTCATTCGCCGGCGCCTATATTGTAGGATTGTTTGCCATCTTCGCCCCGGGAGGGATAGGCATTCGTGAGGGAATGCTCATCGTATTCCTCACACCTTCAATCGGCGGGGGCGCCGCCCTCGCCCTGTCCATAGGATCCAGACTGCTGTTGACGTTTACCGAGGTCACTGCCGCCCTCGTAACAGTGCCCTTGGCAAGGAAAAGGGGAGGACAGGCTTGAGCGAGCCCGACAACACCGACGCCGAATCTACGTTCGAGCCGCGTCTTCCCACGCTGCTTGCGACGGGCATATGCTCGCTCTGGATCTTCATCCTCTCCTTGCCGATGTGGACGGGGAAGTTCCTCGGCGCGCCGGCGAGCGATCAATACAAGGCCGGGTACGGATTCCGACATTGGGCCGCCGAGCACTTCAGGACCTACGGTGAATTCCCGTTGTGGAATCCCCAGATATTTGGTGGGCTACCGTTCGTAGGCGCCATGCACGGCGACATCTTCTATCCGACCGCTTGGCTGCGCATTCTCCTGCCGACGCACACCGCGATGAACCTCGGTTTTGCCCTGCACTACGTGTTGGCAGGCCTGTTCGCCTATCTCTTTTTCCGCAGCCTCAAAATTTCCTGGGTCGGGTCGGTCGTGGGCGGCGTCGCATACCAGTTGACCGGCCTGGTGGCGTCGTACCCAAACCCCGGCCACGACGGCAAACTGTTCGTCACCGCCTTGTTCCCGCTGGCGCTTCTCGGTCTCGTGTTGAGCATGAGACAGCGACGGTGGAAAGGGTATCCTATCCTCGCGCTCGCGGTTGGCTTGGGTCTGCTGAGTCCACAGAGTCAAATGCTGTATTACATGCTCGTCGCGACCGGCCTGTTCGCGCTCTACCTCACCTTCGGAGAGACGGCAGACGAGCCGCTGCAACCGCGACTGCTCAGACTCGGTGGTGTGTTGGGTGCGGTCATCATCGGATTCGGAATCGGCGCGATCCAGATCATGCCTTTCTTTGGATATCTGCCGTATTCGCCGCGCGCCGAAGGGATCACTGGTGGCTGGGAAAGGGCAACGAGCTACGCCATTCCGTGGGAACACGTCCCCGAATTGTTCCTTTCCCACTTCGTGGGAGAGACAACCGATGGCGGAGGACGCACCTATTGGGGTAGCAACGGCCTCAAACTGCACTCCGAATACCTCGGCCTCCCGGTAATTGCCCTTGCGATCTTCGGACTCGCCGGGACCGGAAACAAGAGAATCAAGCTGTGGGCGGGTGGAATCGCCGCGCTTTTCCTTCTCGTGGCGCTCGGCGCGTCCACTCCGTTCTATCGGTTGTGGTATTCCGTCATGCCGTTCATGCAACAGGTCCGAGCAGCCGGAATGGCGTTGTACATCCCGGCCTTTTTCCTTGCGATGTTCGCGGCATTCGGCATCGACCGATTCTTGCGCAAGGACGGACTGAAACACGCCCAGGCGTGGCTGATCGCCGGAGGCGCCGTGGCATTGCTGGCGCTGGTAGGCGGCTTCGGAGGCCTGGCCACGTCGCTCGCCACGGGTGTCCAATCGCAGCTTTCCCAATATCCAGCCGTGGAAATGGCACAATCCGCCGCCGGGACGATTCGTTGGGGGGCGGTCGTGAGCGGGCTCAGCCTCGCGGCGGCGGGTGCCATCGTCTGGGCCGCGCTGAAGGCGCACATCGAGATTCGCATCGGGGCGTTGTTACTTGTCGCACTCGTGGGTACGGATTTGTGGTTCAACGCACGCGTATTCTGGAACTATACCGACGCTCCGGACACTCTCTTTGGAGGAGACGCGATCACGGAACTCCTCGCGGACATCGCCCCCAACAGGGTCTTGAATCTACAGGTGTATCCGCCGACCAACGTCTCGGGCACCGTACTGATGGCGTATAACATCCCCGAGCTGCTGGGGCACCACGGGAACGAGATGAACGCGTTCGATCAGTTGATGGGAGGACAGGACGCTTGGACCAACCTCCCGTTTTATGGGGGGAGTAGTCTCCATCTTCTGGACCTCTACGCCGTAAGTCATCTGATCATTCCAGCCGGGAGGTTGGACTCGGTGCCGGGGTATCAGCGGGTTCTCACGAATGTGCAGACCGCCGGAGGGCTACCAGCGGATTTGTTCGAGCGCGACTTGCCGGTGCGCTATGCGCGCATCGTGGCGGCCGGTCTCAAGATCCTCGACCAAGCGCAGGTCGTCGCGACGGTGGCCGATCCGCGTTTTCCCATCGATCGCGTGGTCGTGCTGGACTCGACAGCAGTCGACATAGACCCGCCGGGACTCTCCGGGATTCCCGACAGCGTGGAAACCTCGGTGAGCGTAACAGAATGGGCCCCCGGCAGGATGCGCCTCGAGATCTCGCCTGCCGCGCCGCAGAACGCTTTCGTGGTGATAAGCGAAAACTGGTACTTCGACTGGCAGGCCACCGTGGACGGCCAGCCGGTCACGCCGATCCGAGGCAACGGAGCCCTCCTCACCGTACCAGTACCGGCCGGTGCCCTTAAGATCGAGTTGAGATTCGAGAGCGATGCCTACCGGACAGGGAAGGGGATCACCCTGGCGTCGCTGCTCCTGGTTGCCGTCGGGTTCATGATGCCCGTCGCCCTGCGGAGGAAAAAGCGTGTCTGAGAGAGCTCTGGTCATTGTCCCTACTTATGACGAGGCCAGCAACATCCCCCAGCTCCTACCCCAGATCCTTGGCCAGGACGAGTGCATAGACGTGCTTGTGGTGGACGACGGTTCTCCCGACGGGACGGGGCAGATCGCCGACCGCATGGCGTCCGATAACGGCAGGATTCACGTCCTTCACCGGGAAAAGAAACTCGGGCTGGGCACTGCCTATCTGGCAGGATTCGCGTGGGCGTTAGAGCGGGAATACGACTTCATCTTCGAGATGGATGCAGACTTTTCCCACGACCCCAAACACCTGCCCGAATTCCTGGAGGCCATTCAGGACGCCGATCTCGTCCTGGGATCGAGGTATCTCGATGGACGTGTGACGGTCGTCAACTGGCCTATGAGCCGTCTTCTCTTAAGTTATGGGGCGAACATATACGCGAGGGTGGTGACGGGTCTCAAGCTGTGCGACTCCACCGGAGGCTTCAAATGCTTCCGCCGGCGCGTCTTGGAGGCAATTGATCTCGACCGCGTCCATTCCAACGGATATGCCTTTCAGATCGAGATGAGCCTTCGGGCAGTAAAGAAAGGGTTCAAAATCAAGGAAATACCCATCGTCTTCGTGGACCGGAGCGACGGCGCCAGCAAGATGTCCGGTCGTATTGTGAGGGAAGCTATCTGGATGGTTTGGCGGCTCAGGTTTCAAACGATTCTAAGGAGACTATGAGGGGCACTGTCGTGTACAAGATGTCGGCCTCAGGCAACGACTTCGTCATGGTCGACGGCCGAACGAGTCCCGTGAGCGACTGGACGCCGGAGCGCATCCGGAAGGTCTGTGCCAGACGTACCGGAATAGGTGCCGACGGGGTGGCCGTCATCGAACCCGGCTCCACTCCCGGCGCCATCAAGTTCAGCTACTTCAACCGAGACGGGCGTCGCGTCCCCATGTGCGGTAACGCGTCCCTCTGCGCGGTGCGCCTGGCTGCCCGGATGGAATTGGCGCCGGCCGATGCCATGGTCCTGGAAACCGATATTGGCCCCATCCCGGCCCGCGTCCTGCCGGGAGACGGAGAAATGGCGGAAATAGTCTTTCCAGACGTGATCGGATTGACGGTTCCCGATATCGAGGTGGCTCCCGGAGAGCGCTCGATTCACTTCGTGGAAGTGGGTGTGCCGCATCTGGTGGTGGTCGTGGACGAGGTCGATGCGCCGGCCGCGGCTCCCGATGTGCGGGGCAGGGCCCTACGATCCCACCAGGCACTCGGCCCGGAAGGTGCCAACGTCAATTTCGTCGGCTGCAACAACGGTATTTGGAAAATCCGGACCTACGAGCGGGGTGTGGAAGCCGAAACCTTGGCCTGCGGTACGGGCGCCGTGGCGGCCGCCGCAACGCTGGCCAATATCGGACACGTGGACCTTCCTTGGCGGGTTCAAACGACCTCGGGGGCCATCCTCAAGGTTTCGGGCACTCCTACCAGCGACCCCGTTAATCGCCTCGCCGAACCTCGCCTGGCCGGCGAAGCGCGCATGATTCTTCGGGGCGTTCTCCTGTAACGGCTCCTGTAAAAGACCCTTTGCTACATTGGGGGTTTGCCACATGAAGATGCCCGTACCACGGCGTTCCTAACGCAAACGGCGGAAAGGGATGGACTTGTCCACATAAAGCCGACCAGTAACTTGACATAACATATCTTATACGCAGTAAAGTCCACATGAGAAAAACGGCGAGCCCACCATGGCCCGCCATTAACAGCCGTCCTAGAATGGAGCCTGAGAGGCCCCGCTACAGCCGCTACCGGGCTGCTTGCGGTCGCATTTCCGCCAACCGAAACTTCGCTTCGGTCACAGCCGCCAGATCATCCTCATTCTCTTCAATGACACGCTCGTATGCGGCTGCGGCCCTGGCCGTGTCGCCGGCGGTCCAGGCCACCCGGCCGAGTTCAATCAAGTATTGGCTGCGAATCATCGAGTAACCCACCGCGTCAGCGGCCTGCTGATACGCATCGGCAGCGCGGCTGAAATCACCCAGCTCTTCCAAGGCCATGCCCAAGAGGCCGGCCGCTGGCGCGACAAACGGCCGCTGTGGACTCCCGCTCAAAAATTCCTGCAACTCGGCCACTGCCAGCGCCGTCTGACCCTGCTGCATACGCACGTTGGCCAACAACACCATGGCTTCCTGACCGGCCGGTGTGCGACCATACGTGCTGACGATGCGGCTAAGATCGGAAGCGGCGAGTTGAAAATTTCCGGCGCCCGCAGCAGTGCGCGCTTGAGACAGCTCACGCGAGGCAAAATTCTCCTTGCGAACCCGAGCTTCGCGAGTAAACCAAACACCACCACCCAGAAGAACCACGGCCACCGCCCCTATGGTGATTCGCCTGCTGTGCTGAGTAACCCACTCGACCGCCCGATCACCGGCGTCCGATCCCATGTGTACACGCGGCTTCTCTTCTGCACCGCTCTTCGGTCTAGCTACGTCTTCTGTTTTTTTCACTGATCCCTTTTGTCTTCTCGATTGGCGCCGCGTCGCCCCCACCACCCGCCCACCGCCCCTCGATTGGGGTGCAATGCCCCCGGCGTGACTCGAACACGCGACCTACGGTTTAGGAAACCGTTGCTCTATCCAACTGAGCTACAGGGGCGATTCGCAGCCTCAAAACATAACCACGCCATACGCGGGCTCCAACCTCCGAAATAACTCACTAGTCATAGGACAACAGCGCCCGCACATCGATGCCCTCTAGCTTCTGACGGCCGTGCAAGAAGTCCAGCTCCAGTAGGAAGGCCATGCCCACCAGCTGGCCGCCAGCCTGTTCTACTACCCGGCCGGCCGCTTCCGCCGTGCCCCCGGTGGCCAGTACATCGTCTACCACCAGCACCCGTTCCCCCTTCGCAATGGAGTCCACATGCACCTCGATTACGTCGGTCCCGTACTCCAGAGCGTACTCCACCCGGTGCCGCTTCCAAGGGAGTTTCCCGGCCTTTCTGGCCAGCACCAAACCTGCCCCCAGCCGCAATGCAACAGGGGCCCCGAATATGAACCCACGGGACTCAATAGCCATCACCTTTTCCACATCCGCACTCTGGAACTCGTCACAGATCTGTTGAACGGCCGCATCCAAAAGTTTCGGATCCAAAAGGAGTGGCGTAATATCCTTGAACACGATGCCCTTTTCCGGAAAGTCCGGAACGTCTCTGATGGCACCATAGAATTTTTCTCGGAGCTTTTTCGACACTTAGTGAACTCTCTATCTAGTTGATCTCAAAGGATTTAAACGTACTCACCTCAGACGTTACTTCGACCTTTTCCACGTTTTCCACACGGCTCAGCAGCGGCCCCTTGTGAAGTCCCTCCTGAAAATCATGGAGCATAGACAAGGTACCTTGACCCATCACCTCGACCCGCCCATCCCACAGGTTGCGTGCCCAGCCCCTGACACCAAGACGTTGTGCCGCCCGAAGAACGAACCAGCGGAATCCCACACCCTGCACCCTACCAGATATGACCCAACGGTACGCCCGAACGGCAGTGTCTTCCACTTCCATTATTCAATATTCGATATTCGATATTCGATATTCATCCCCCTACCCCGCTTTCGGAGGATTGGCGTTCCCCATCTTGCTGCCGAGTCGATCTATGAGAAGCGTGACAGCCAGTCCGGCCCCAACCAGGGCCACAGCGCCGAAAACCTGCCCCACCCCGGGCTGGAAGAATTCCACCGGCCAGTCGGCGGGATCCAGCCGAAGGATGTCCGCTGTCGTTAGCGCCACGCCGTTCACCACGTCACCGGCAGCGGGCAGCACTCCTTGCCGGAACGGCCATATGCCTACGACGGCACCCAGAAGCAGACCCAAGAGGGCGCCCAATGTGGGCTTTTCGTGGTCTTTGAGGAGCCAGCGGATCAGGTTGCTGGCTACGACAACCCCCAATACTACGCCTATTCCCACCGGAATCACCACGTCGAGGGCATCCACGGCAACTGCAAGATCCGCCGGCACCCCGGCCGACGAGTCTCCCAGGAGGCCAATCTTGACTTGATCCACCGCACCGAGGATCACGGCATACTGACCGAGGAGCAACACCAAATACCCGCCGCTGATTCCGGGAAGTATCATGGCGGAAGCTCCGGCCAGGCCTGCAATGGTCAGGATGATGTAGCTGGAGCCGCCGACCCCGGAGGGTTCACCCAGGACGCCGGCCAGCAACACCATCAGCAGGAATCCACCGCCGGCCCCTGCAATCACCGGCGGGCCGGCGGGGCGAGCCATCCGCCAAACCAGGGGTACTCCCCCCAGGGTGAGACCAATGAACAAGCTGTACATCACCCAACGGTGTTCGATCACCAGGCTCCTCACCGCACCGGCCAAGAGCAGAATGGCCACGACCGCCGTCCCGATCACCGTCGCCAGCACCAGGAGAGCGCGCCGCCTGAACCGCAGCGTCGAGATGTCCGCCACCGACTCGATGAAATCGGGATAAACCCCGGCCGCGAGGAGCATCGTTCCGCCGCTGATTCCGGGCACCAGATTCGCGAGCCCCATCAACAGGCCGCCCACGGCCCCCCGCGCGGCCAGCGTGACACTCTCCGCCCGGTTGAGCGCGCCCCCGCCCCCACTCACCACCTAGTACTCCGCTCCGTCCTTCCGTCCTTCCGTCCTTCCGCGTCAAAGCCGTGGTGACCGAAAAGCGGTACGAAATGGGCCGCTCCGAGCCTTTCCTCTACCAACTCGTCACCGCGCCGGGTGATTCGCAACAATTCTTGGCCCGATTCGCCTTGTAGCGGCATCACCAGACGGCCGCCCGGGGCCAGCTGCTCGGTGAGCGGCTTGGGTACAGACGGCCCGGCGGCCGACACCAGAATCGCGTCGTAAGGGCCCAGCGATCGTCTGCCGAGCGTTCCGTCACCGACCACAACGGTTGCGTTGGAGTATCCGGCCTCCTCCAGAGCCTTGCCGGCAGCCGCAGCCAGATCCGGAATTCGCTCGATGGAAATGACATGGTCGACCAGCCGGCTCAGGAGGGCCGTCTGATACCCGGAACCGGTGCCAACTTCCAGTACCCGCTCTTTGCCGGTCAACTGCAGCGCCTCGAGATATCTGGCGTGTGTGGACGGCTGGGATATGGTCTGGCTGCTCCCTATGGGGAGGGACGTGTCTTCGTACGCCATACTCAGTAGGGCATGGGGCACGAACAGATGGCGGGGAACCTGGCCCACGGCGGCGAGCACCGCCATGTCACGGATCCCCCGGGCTCGGAGCTGCTCCACCAGACGAGCCCGATACCCGCCGTAGCTGTCGCCTACGCGCCGAGGTTCCAAGAGCGGACAGTATCCAACTGGTCGTACTGGGTGAGATCGAGGTGGAGCGGCGTCACCGAGATGTAGCCTTCCTCCACGGCTCGGAAATCCGAATCCTTGTCACCCGACCAGCTGCTCTTCCCTGCACCGATCCAGAACATATCCCTGCCCCACGGGTCGTTCATTCTGGTCAGTGAGTCGGAATAGACACGGCGTCCGAGCTTCGTAACTCTGATTCCCTTGACCTCCGAGCCGGGGATTGGAGGCAAGTTTACGTTGAGCAGTGTTTCCCGGGGAAAGTCATCGACTCGGCAGATGTCGGACGTGAGCTTGGCTATCCAGTCGAATTGCGTCTCGATCAGCTCCAACTTTACTCCGGCGAACGACATCGCGACTCCCGGGATGCCCACCGAAAGTCCCTCCATGGCCGCAGCTACCGTACCAGAGTACAGCACGTCCTCCCCCATATTCGACCCGTGGTTGATCCCCGAAAACACGATATCGGGTCGGTGGTCCAGAATGGTTTCCAGCGCGAGGAGCACGCAATCCGTGGGCGTACCGTCTACCTGATAGCGGCCGTCGGCCCGCTTCACGGGGCGTAGTGGACGCGTCATGGTAAGGGAGTGACTGGACGCGCTCTGTTCTCTGTCGGGCGCCACCACCGTGACGTCTCCGACCTTGCGACATGCTTGTTCCAGTATCTCGAGGCCTCGGGCAAGGATGCCGTCGTCGTTACTGATCAGGATTTTCAATGGGCGCTTTTCCATCGAGAAGGTCGAGTATCTCCTGCAGCCGCGCGGTGACATCGTCGACCGTTTCGTACTCCAGGGCAAATCGTGCTTGGGACTTGAGAGCCCCGGTCTTGCGAAACTGCTCGATCCGCTTGCGCGCACCTTCAATGGTGAACTTCTCGCTGTACAGGAGGTGCTTCACCAACATGATCAGCTCGATCTCACGGCGCTGGTACACCCTGTTGCCCGATCGGTTCTTGGCCGGGCTCAGAAAACGGAACTGGCTCTCCCAGTATCTCAGGACGTGCGGCTTCAGGTCGGTGAGCTGGCATACGTCTCCGATGGAAAAGAACTCTTGCAACGGACGGGGTGCCGTCATCGCCAACGCTCCGACTTGAGTTCTCGCCCCATCAGATCGCGAATCGCCTCCTGGGGCATCTTGCCGTGGAAAAGCAACTGTTCCACTTCGGTGGCGATCGGCAACTCGACCCCCGTGAGGTGGGCAAGCTCCACCGCAGCCCGCGCGGTGTTGACCCCTTCAGCCACGGTCTGGCGTTCGGCCAGCACCTCTTCGAGAGACCTGCCTTTAGCCAGCTCCAATCCCAAGGACCGGTTTCTACTCAGTGCCCCAGTGGCAGTGAGGATCAGATCGCCCATTCCCGCCAAACCCGCAAACGTGTGGGGATCGGCCCCCAACTCTTCACCCAGCCGGCTCGATTCGGCGAGCCCCCGGGTGATGAGCGCGGCCCGGGGGTTGCACCCCAGATCGAGGCCGTCCAACACACCAGCCGCGATGGCTACGACGTTCTTCAGCGCGCCGCCCAGCTGAACCCCCAGGGCATCCGGACTCGTGTACACCCGGAAATAGCTGTTCGAGAACGTCTGTTGAGCCATTTCGGCAGCCGCCGTATCTCGCGACGCCGCCACCACGGCGGTGGGCCGCTCCCGAAATACCTCCCGAGCAAAGCTGGGTCCGGACAGCGCCACTACGCCGCATCGCGGAACCAGTTCCTCCAGGACGTGGGTCATCGTGTGATGGGTTCCGGGCTCCAGACCCTTCGAGACACTCACCACCGTCGGAGTCTCGTCGCCGATGGCAAGCGCTATCTCCTGCCCTACCGCTCGGACCGCATGGGACGGCGCGGCCGACACCACCATCTCTGCCCCCGTCACCACCTCGCCAATGTCCTCGAAAGGCTGGATCCCCTCCTGCAACCGGCAATCCGGCAGGAACACCGAGTTGACGCGATTCTCCCGAATGGATTCGACCACCTGCGACTCACGGGCCCAGAGCCTCACGTCGTGCCCGTTCCGGACCAACATGTCGGCAAGAGTGGTTCCCCAACTCCCGGCCCCGACGACGGCGATACGCATAGTCAGGCTTGCCGCCCACCTTGGCCGAACCGAGGCTCGGTGCCTCTGAAGAGCCGGCGGACATTGGAACGGTGGCTGAAGAGAATGAAGACCGCGATGCCTACACCGGTGTAGACGAGCGTCGTCCGTTCGGGTGTCAGCACCCATACCGCGAGGGGAAAGACGATTGCGGCAGACATCGATGCCAGCGACACGATTCCGGTGGCAAATACCAACGCTCCCCACACGAGCACGCTCATCAGCGTGGCCGCTGGGGCAATCCCCAGTACCACACCTGCCGCTGTAGCCACACCTTTCCCCCCTGAGAATTTCAGATACACTGGAAACACATGTCCCAAAATCGCGCCGGCGCCCACGGCGATCGGAATCCACTGCTCCGGCCCCACCCACGGTGCAACGAAGTAGGACGCTGTGAAGCCCTTGGCCACGTCGAACAGTCCGACAGGAATCGCGTACCCCCAACCCAGCACGCGGTACACGTTGGTCGCGCCGAGGTTCTTGCTGCCGTGTTCGCGCAGGTCGATTCCCGCACCGTGCTTGGCGGCCAGGTAACTGGTGGGAATCGCGCCAATCAGATACGCCAGGCCGATCATCAGCGCAAGCTTCAATGCCGATCACGCCTGCGTCGGAGTTTCAAACGGATCGGCGTACCCATGAAGCCCCATTCCTTGTAGAACCCGTTCACCAGGTATCGTTGATACGATTCCGGAATCGCTTCCGGGCGGTTCGCGACAATGGCAAATGTCGGAGGCGCCGTGCCGATCTGCGAGGCGTAGAGCAACTTCACTTCTTTGCCAACCGCTTGCGGTGGCTGCGTGCGCTGCGTCAGACGCTCCAGTACCCGGTTCACTTCGGCCGTTTCGATGCGATGGTTACGCGTCTCGCCAACCTCCAAGATGAGATCGAGCAACTTGCGAACGCGCAGGCCCGTCTCCGCCGATATGTAGACGAACGGAACGTGCTTGAAGAACGGAACGCGCTCTGTAACAGCTTTTCTCCCCCGTTCGGCGGTGTTGGTCTCCTTCTCCGACACCAGATCCCACTTGTTCGCGGCGACGATGAGGCCGGCGCCTCCCTCCCACGTCCGCTGAGCAACCCGGAGGTCCTGCCCGTGCACCGCCTCGGCTGAATCCAGAACCAGAACGCACACATCGGCTCGCTCGATGGCTCGCTCGGTGCGTACCGCCGCGTAAAACTCTATATCATCCTTTACTTTCGGTCGTCTTCGTAACCCCGCGGTATCAATGAAGTTGAGGGTTCGCCCATGGTACCGCAAGGGCGAGTCGATGGCGTCCCTGGTGGTGCCGGGCTCCGGCGCCACTATGGACCTGTCCGACCCCAAGAGGCGGTTCACTATGCTCGATTTTCCTACGTTGGGGCGGCCTATTACGGCCACGTTGATCGTGCCCTCATCCTCTTCCTCGGACATCTCCGGAAGCAGCTCGGCGATGCGGTCGAGTAGATCGCCACTCCCCTTCCCCGTCGCCGCCGACACCGGGATGGGATCGCCGATTCCAAGCTCGTGAAATGCGTGGTGGGAGATATCGTTTGCCAAGTCGTCGGCCTTATTGGCCGCCAAAACGACGCGATCTTTCTCGCGACGCAGCAAATCCGCCACTTCCAGGTCGGCCGGGTGCACACCTGTCTGGGTGTCGACGACGAATACCACTACGTCCGCGTCGTCCACCGCGAGGGTAACTTGTTCACGAATGCCACGCGCGATGGGATCGTCTTCCCCGACGATCCACCCGCCGGTATCCACCAGCCAGAAAGATCTGCCTCCCCACTCCGCTCTGGCAAAGTTCCGGTCCCGGGTAACACCTGAGCGCTCGTGCACGATGGCACGCCGCCCTCCTACGATGCGATTGAAGAGGGTGGACTTGCCCACGTTCGGACGGCCCACGATCGCCACCGTACCTCGTCTCATGTGCGGCCACCGTCCCCGCCATTGT
>JADFIT010000172.1 GCA_022566515.1 Gemmatimonadota bacterium | reverse complement strand
CCTCGGCCCATCGAGGCCCTGAACTCGGTGTGGATTGACGAGTTGACTTGGATGGAGGTCCGCGACGCGATCGCGGCGGGCAAAACCACAGCGATCATCCCCACCGGCGGCATCGAACAGAACGGTCCCTACCTCGCAACCGGCAAGCACAACTACGTGTTACAGGGGGCCTGCGACGGAATCGCTCGTAAACTCGGGAACGCTCTCTGCACACCGGTCCTCAAGCTCGTGCCCGAAGGAGATCCCGAGAACATTCGGTATCCCGGTACTCTCAGCCTCCGGCAGGAAACCTTCCAGATGGTGCTGCAAGACGTTGCCAACAGTCTCAGGAGCCAGGGCTTCAAGGATGTCATCCTGATCGGTGACAGCGGCGGCAACCAGCGCGGATTGGCGGCAACGGCAACCGCACTGAACGAGAAGTGGCGTGATACCGATGCGACGGCTTATTACATCCCCGAGTACTACAACTACGACGACGTGTTGCGGTACATGGAAGACGAGCTGGGCTATGTGGAGACCACGGACGACGGCCATCACGACGACTTTTACATCACGTCACTCATGATGCTTGCCGATCCCACGTCTGTCCGATACCACCAGCGCGTCGCAGCGGGCCTGGCCACGATTAACGGGTTGAGCATCGCTCCGATCAACCAGGCGCTCGAGGTTGGAAGACGGCTGATGGAGTTCCGGGTCGGCGCGACCGTCAAAGCCATCAAGGCCGCGATGTTACAGTCCCACTAGCGCTACCGAGGGCTGCTCGCAGACACTACGTTGCAGTCCTGCGTAGCAGCCCAGGCCCTTCCATGTTTGGGATCATACGGTAGAATAGCCGCTCGCCGACGATGCTCTCGAACTGCCACTGATTTATTTTTTGAGCACGGATGTGTTCGGGAAAGGCCTCGTCTGCCTGATCGTTCGCGGAACTATCCGTGTCCAACAAAGATCATCGGCGGCAGTCATTCCAATTACCGATGCCAAGGATAGTCCATGAAAAACAATCCGATCGCCTGCCTGACCCTCCTGACCGTTGCCATGGCAGCGTGCGCACCGGCCTCTGACGGGGCAGACGACATGGCGAGTACCATAGTTGGCCTGCTCGCTGCCGGCCCGGTCTTTGGAATCTTTTCCGGCGAGCACACGGCGGAACAGGGTGCCGTCATGGCGCAAAATCGCGAGACGGACTTCGTCTTCTATTCATTGGAGTCGGGGCCGTTCGACATCCCAACCATGACGACCTATAAGGAAAGCATGACCGAGGCGTCGGGGGAGGAGGGCGCCCGTCCCATGGCGTTGCGCATCCCGCCAATCGGAGAAGGCGAGGAAGCAGCCCGAGATCACGTGCGCCAGGGCCTCGCTGCCGGCGTGGAAGCGATCGTGGTGCCGCACATGGAATCGGCCGCCCAGGCAGCGGTAGCAGTGAGCGCCATGGGGCCGGACGCCTGGCCCGGCAACCCCGGCGGCCATCTGGTCAGCATGCTGATCGTGGAGGACAAGGTGGGCGTGGCGAACGTCCGTGAGATTGTGAGCACACCAGGCGTGGGGGTCGTCTTTGCGGGGCCCGGGGATTTGCGTCGTGCATACGAGCGCGACATGGAGGCGGTCGAGAACGCTATTCAGACCATCCTCGCCGCCTGTAAGGAGTTTGACGTTCCGTGCGGCATAACCGCGGGCGTAGATGACATCGCGGAACGGCTCGAACAGGGGTTCCGCGTCATCATCGTGACGCAGTCCGAGGCTTTGGCCGTGGGTAGAGAAGCTGCAGGTCGAACGGGCGAGTGAGTAGACCCGTCGGCATCACAACCTCAACACTCTTGGAGTCACCATGGTGAAGTCAGTCGAACGACACAGCGTTACTCGCCTAACGAGATAGCTCTCCGTTCAACTCCAGGTACACACGCTGAATCGCGCGTGCGCCCTGACTCGCGCGCAGGCTCCAAGCTTCCAGGTCACCAAACTGCGCCTGCTCCACCGCGTCCTCCACGCTCACACCCGCGTCGTGCAAACGCCTGGCCTCGGCAATCACCTGCTCCACCGCTCGTCGGTAGGTCTCCAACTCCTCCTCGAGAGTCTCGGGTGATTCCACGAACCCGTGACCCGGGACGTAGATATCAACGTCCATAGCTTGTGCTTTCTCGATCATTGCCACCCACTCTGAGGGGTAGGCCGAACGCATCGCAGGAAATATTCGATTGAGATATGCTTCGCTCATGAAGAGAACTTTCTCGGCGGGCAAGTAGACGACCAAGTCTCCACCGGTATGCGCGCGTCCCAGGAACTGTACGTGGATCTCTTTGTCGCCGAGCTGAAGAACTCTCTTGTCCTCGACGAGCTCGGTGGGAATGATTACCGGAGGCGCGTCGGCCGATCTGTTGGGATTGCCGGCGCTCCGCTCTAGGTTGGCCTTTGATGTGGGATGCGCAAGAAAGACCGCACTCTCCGGGAACGCGGCGTTGCCCGCGGTATGATCTCCGTGATCGGAGCAAATCACCACGTGGGTGATCGGCTGGTCGGTAACGCCCGCGATCGCATCGACCAGACGTTGCGTCTCGGCGGGATTCCCCTGGCCGTCCGCGACGAGCACCCCGGCGGACGTCACTACGAACAGGCTGACGGTGGTGAACTTCTCCTCCCCAGCCGATCGAAGCTGCTCGTAGGAATACACCCCGTCCGCCAGTTTTTGGACCCGGGGGAAGTCCTCGTCGGTGAACCCGCGCAGGTAAGGATCCCCCGTGCGGACGATCGTCTCGCCGGTTTCGGCCTGGCAGCCGATCATGGCCAGCGACAGGAAGAGAAGGACGGTAGGGCGGTAAGGCGGTAGAGCGGTAGATCGAAATGAGACTCTCGGCATGGCGGCCTCCGGGATCGTCGGCTTGCGAGGCTGACTGGACGGCGTATTCTACCTGCTAAGGAGGGCACCACAATGAGAAGTGCACGATTCGTCATCATCGTCCTGGCTCTGGCCGTCGGTCTGCCGAGGGTCGCCCAGGCGCAGCAGCGCCAAATGACCGACCAAGAGCGGGCCCGTCGCCGGGCCGAGCAAGCACAGCAACTCCAGGAGGAGTTACGGTCTCCGCGTCCGATCGAGGCCCTGAACTCGGTTTGGATCGAGGAGCTGACCTGGATGGAGGTCCGCGACGCGATCGCGGCCGGGAAGACCACGGCGATCATCTCGACGGGTGGGATCGAGCAGAACGGGCCGTACGTCGCCACCGGCAAGCACAATTACATCTTGCAGAGTGCGTGTGAATGGATAGCGAGAGACCTCGGCAACGCGCTCTGTGCCCCGATCCTGAAGCTGGTGCCCGAGGGCAACATCGAAGAACCGTCCGGTCACATGCGGTACCCGGGGACCATCAGTCTGCGGGAGGAAACGTTCCAGGCCGTGCTCGACGACATCGCGAGCAGCCTGAAGGCGCATGGTTTCAAGCACATCATCTTCATCGGTGACAGTGGGGGGAACCAACGCGGCATGAGGGCGGTCGCGGAGCGCCTGAACGAGCGGTGGACCGACGCGCATGCTCACTACATCCCCGAGTATTACGACAACAACGGCGTGGTCGCGTTCATGGAGAACGAGTTGGGAATCGCTGAGGGTGAGAGCGATGGCTTCCACGACTTCTACTGGATCACGGCGCTGCAAATGGTGACCGATCCGGCCACGGTTCGGTACGACCAACGTGTCGCCAAAGGCTTGGCATCGATCAACGGCGTCAGCATCATGCCAAAGGAAAAAACGATCGACGTCGGTCGCAGGCTGATGCGGTGGCGTGCGGATCAGACGGTCAGGGCTATCGAGGCGGCGATCTCGGCTAGTGAATGACTGCCACGGATTGATCGTTTGAGCACGGATCTGCTCGGGAACGGACCTGTCTGCGGTATCGTTCGGGGATGATTGCCAGAACTATCCGCGCTCGATGGAATCATCCATTGCCAGCTTCTGGCCACACTCAATCCATGGCCGACCGTGTTCGTAGTAAATTATCTGCGGCCGATATCAGCAACTACGACAATTGTGATTGTTCTCGGCACCCAAACTTTCCAGCAACGCGATCGTCTCGGGGAAGGGCTGCACCCGCTGCTGCGGGCCGTTTGCCATGTCGACCGTCGTCTGCCCGCGTCGACTCACCAACATCACATCGGCGCCATGTTTGACCAGGAACTCGATCACTTCGTTGTCTCCCCGCGCTGCGGCGTGGTGTAGCGCTGAATACGCGTCGTGGTCCCGCGTGTTCACGTCGACTCCCAGCTCTTCGACGAGGTACTTTACCGCGGGCAACCACCCGTCGGGTACGTGACGATGCTGCTGCCCCACCCGAGATGTTCCGTAGCCCACGCCGGAGGCCGCGTGGAGCGGATGGACCGCGGGTCCGCCAACCGGCACCGGGGGTAGACCGGACGGATCCTCCTCGGTCTCGGTACTGTCCGCTGTGCTGGTAGTGTCCTGTCTAAAACGGCGGCGCGCCGCGGGCTTGATGGTCAGGATGTTCGGGTCGGCGCCGTACTCCACCAGCAAACGCATGGCCGCGACGTCGGTTGCGTAGGCGGCCCGCCAGAACGCGGTGGCACCGGCGAAATCCACTCCCATGCGCCCGGCGTTGTACGCGGCGTACCAGATGTGCGTCTTGAGCCGTGTGTTTGGATCGGCGCTGGCCTCGAGCAAGGCTTTCATTAGCTCGAGGTACGACGCTTGCTGTTGCTTCGATGCAGTCGGTTGGGGATACCACGTGCGCAACGCCCACTCGTTGTTGAGCGTAGCGAAGAGCGGCTTGGCCCCATCTTCGCTAGCGAGCGTGGGATCAGCCCCCATGTCGAGCAGCAACATCGCCAAATCGAAGTTGCCGTTGATGATGGCAACTAGCAGCGGCGACGACTGGTCTCCCTCAGTCCGTTGGTCGATGTCGGCGCCCGATTCGAGAAGGAGCAGGGCTGCTGCCAGATGCCCGTCGCGCACGGCGTAGTGAAGCGCGGTCATGCCACCCTGGCGCCCCACCAGATCGGTGTACGAGAGTGGGCGGGGCGCGTTCCGACCGGCTGCCGCCGCTGCGGCCACGCTATCCGGGTCGGGCGGCCGCGTGGGTCGATCGGGCTCGGGCGGATATAGCTCACGTCCCCTGGCTGCCGAATCGGCTACGGTCTTGGCAGCAGCGGTAGAATCCGGTGCCGCCAGCTTCGCGCCGGTACTGTCGCGCGGCGGTGCGGCGGCCTGGCCTGGCGTTCCACGCTGCGCTCCCTGGGAAGCGGGTGCTCCTGCCCCTGCTCCCGCGCGTTCTTCAGGCTCCGGGTCACGCTTGGCCCGGCGGATACGGTCCGCTCGCGCTCGCTCGCGACCGTCTGCCTTGGCCATGGCCTGAATGTCCTTGACCTCGGTCGCCAGGGCGACGTCGGCGCCGGCGTGTATGAGCACCTCCACCGCCTCGAGGCGATTTCGGGCTGTCGCGAACATGAGTGGCGTACGACCGGCGTACGTATCTCTCGCATCGACCTCGGCGCCGTGCTCGAGCAATGCTCGAATCGCATCGGGCTGGCCGGCCTGGGCCGCGAGATGGATGGCGCTCACCCCGGTAGAGGTGAACCTATTCGGCTTGCCGCCGGCCTCGAGGAGCGCGCCGACTGCGTCGCCGAGCCCTTCCCTACTGGCCAAGTGGAGCGGCGTGTAGCCACCTAGGCGGGTCGTCGACGCCACGTTGGCGCCGGCGTAGAGCACCAGCTCAGCCATCGCCACATCGTTGTGTACGGCGGCCCAGTGCAAGGCGGTCATGCCGTCGCCCTGTGCGGCATTTACATCAGCCCCAGCTCGAAGCAACGATCGAACCGTCTCGATGTCACCCTTCATGGCCGCATCCGCGACGGGTGACTCCGGCATCGGCGCCCTCAGAAACAACATCAAGAACAAGGCGCCGAGGACGTTCACCTGCATGCGATTACGCATTGTCACCTCCGGGGTCACTGACTTCCACTGGCGGTTTCCGGTACGTCAAACGAGAAGTCGCCGGTGCTGTCGCCGAAGCTCTCCAAGTCACTCATTCCCAGCTTGTGCAACAAGCTCAGCATCACGTTGGCCATGGGTGTGCCGTCTTTGGCCTTGACGTGGAGACCGCCCTCCAGCTGGCCGCCGGCACCACCCGCGAGGAACAGCGGGCATCGCCGATGGTTGTGGAGGTTGCTATCAGCCATGGCGGAGCCGTAGACGATCAAGGTCTTGTCCAGGAGATGTGTGTCACCATCCATGGTGTTCTGGAGCCGCTCCATGAAGTACGGGAGCATGGAAACGTGGTATTCGTTGATCTGGGCGAAGTTTTTTACGCGTTCCTCGTTACCGCCATGGTGCGAGGCCGAGTGAAACGGCGTGGTGGTGCCGCTGTCGGGATAGACCCTCGCCGAGGCGTCGCGCCCGAATTTGAACGTGAACACGCGCGTGAGATCTGAGGCGAACGCCAGCACCTGTAGATCGAACATGAGCTTGACGTGCTCTTCAAACGAGTCCGGGACCCCGGCCGGCGCAGCAGGCAGCTCCTGCACATCGCCGCTGCTGTTGCGCGCCTCGATGCGCTGAATGCGCTGCTCGAGTTCACGGATGTTCTCCGCGTACTGATCGATCCGGATCCGGTCGGCCGGCCCCACGTTTCGACGGAGACTCTGCATCTCGTCCATCACCCAGTCGAGGATGCTGCGGTCGGTCCGCCGGCGCGCGGCCCGCTGTTCCGGCGTCCCACCGGCGCCGAAGAGCTGTTCGAAGACCGCCCGAGGATCGCGCACCATCGGCAGCGGCTCTGTCGCAGACGCCCAACTGATCGTGTCGGTGTACACACAGGCGTACCCGTACGCACAACCGCCGGCCTGATCGACGGGCTCGATCGAGAGTTGCATCGACGGGATTGGAGTGTCTTGACCGAAGCGCTGCACGTAGAGCTGGTCCATCGACGTTCCCACAGAGACGTCCGACCCCTCCGTTTGCTTCGGATGTGCTTGCGTCAGAAACACCGCGCTCGAGCGGAAGTGGTCTCCACCGATCTCTTTCGGCTGATACGCCTCCGCCATCTTCGAGTCCGTGTTGCTGACGATCGTCAGGTAATCCCTGAACGGCTCCAACGGACGCAAACTGCTCGGCGACAGGTCGAAATCACGCCCTTCGGCGGCCGGCGCCCAGAGATTGAGAGAGGCACCCAGTTCGTTACACCCCGCGGCTCCGTGCACCTGCTCGATGCAGACCAACCGGGTCTTGCTGGCGGACTGCGCGGCGTACGTGTCCGCCCACAGCCGCTTCGCGGGGATCATCGCGTCGAGGAGCGGCAGGCCGACCGCAGCGCCCATGCCGTGCAACATGGTGCGTCGAGAGATGTGCTTACCTGTGATGAATT
>JADFIT010000034.1 GCA_022566515.1 Gemmatimonadota bacterium | reverse complement strand
GAGGCGTGCGACACGCTCGCCCGCCCTCAACACCTCTTCCCCGACCCCTCTCTGGGCCAGTGCCGGAGAGATCGTCACCACCGTGATGACACACGCCAATAGGATGCTGCTATATCGTGGGGTCATGGCTGGACTGCTCCGCTGTTGTGGTCGATTGCTATCAATACGCCGCGGCGGCACCGGACGCTGAGGTGGCCTGGCGCCGTGCGGCTCCGAAACGGTAAACTTGTAGTTCGCCGGCCGTGGTTAGCAAGAGCCACAGGGGTGCCAGCGCCAGCCCCGAGCCCGAAACCATGCAACCAAGAATGGATTGACCGATGAGACTCAGCTGGACGATCCCCGTACTGCTTACCGCCGCGGCTACGGCTACGCCGCTCGACGCCCAGGCCCCTCCCCCTTCAGCCACGTATTGGGTGTACGTCGGGGCGGAATCCGCGGATCTCCTCCACCTCGTTCGCTTTGGACCCGATGGGGCCAGAGTGGAGAAGACCATCCCGGTGGGCGAGATGCCGGTAGAGACGGAAGGGCCTCACGGCCTGCGGATGTCGAAGGACGGGCGCTACCTCTACATGACGACCGGTCACGGGATTCCCGACGGCAAGCTCTGGAAGATCGAGACCGGCGTCGACACGGTGGTTGGAGACCCGATCTTGCTCGGGCGGTTTCCTGCGACGATCGACCTCACACCCGACGATCTGTACGCTTTTGTCGTCAATTTCAACCTCCACGGCGAGAGGGAGCCGTCGTCTATCTCGGTCGTATACACACCCGATTTAATGGAGGTGACGCAGACAGTAACGTGCACGCAGCCCCACGGAGGTCGCATGCACCCGATGGGCACGAAATGGTTCACCAACTGCGTCGTCGACGACCAACTGGTGGAGATCGACACGCAGACGTTCGAGATCGCTCGGCGATTCAGCGTGGCCGTGGACCACGAGGGCCCATTGGATCACTTCGATGTCGAGAACTATACACCGAACACGCCGACCTGCTCACCCACTTGGGCGGTCGCGACCCCGGCCGGAGACCGCATCTTCGTGGCGTGCAATCGGGCGGACCACATCTTGGAGATCGACTACGAGAATTGGACCTTGCTGCGCCGCATCCAAACCGGCCGCGGTCCGTACAACCTCGCGATCACTCCGGACGGCAAGATCCTGGTGTCGACCCTCAAACAGGGAGGGGGCGTGCAGTTCTTCGATGTGGCATCCGGAAAGAGCCACGCGATTGTCGAATCCAGCACCACGATAACTCATGGCGTCGTCATTTCGCCGGACTCCCGCTACGCGTTCGTGAGCGTCGAGGGCGTCGGCGCCGAGCCCGGTAAGGTGGACATCTTCGATTTGAGGACGTTCGAGAGGGTGGCCGACGTGCCGGTGGCGCAGCAGGCGGGGGGGATAGCGTTCTGGAAGATGGAGAAGGCTAGGTGAATTAAGGGAGGAGGGAGGAGGGAGGAGGCCCTCTCCCCTCTCCCCTCTCCCCTCTCACATCACCGGCCGCGATTTCGGCTGCAACTTCACCGCCCACAGACCGCTGTTCGTATCGGAAAAGAACACGTGTCCCTTGTGCGGCATGACGCTCCACACCATGGTCGAGTTGGCGACGTACCCATTGGGATCGGCAGACCGGTGGACGGCGATCTCTCTTCCTTGCGTGTACAAGTTGCCCATGAGTTCGCCGGACACATCGATGATGCGCAGGCCTCCCTCGTAATACGCCTGGTACAGCTTGTCGTCTTCCACCCAGATGTTGTGTGTTCCGAACTCCGTTACCTCGTATCGCGCGACCATTCGCGGGTTCTCCGGATCCGTAAAGTCGATGACCTGGATGTAGCCCTGCGTGCTGAGCAGCGTGCCTCCGAGCCCGGTTTCCGGATCGTAGCGCTGGGCGTAGTCACCTCTGGGAGCATGCGACCCTTCGTTGGCCAGTCCCCGCCGGCTCATGATCTCGTCGCCGATGAAGACGTAAAACTTGTCGGTCGACTCCGACTGGTAAGGGAACACCGCGTGCGTAGAGCCGCTAGGCACCGGGTAACTGGTCACGAACACGGGGTTCTCGATCGTACCGCCCCACCGGCCGTTCCCCACGTCCACCACGACGACGCCGGTTCCCCACTCCGCCGAGTACGCGATGCCGTCATGCACCCACACGTCGTGCACCCTGCTGTCGGGGTGGTTGTACTCGCTCACATATTGTGGGTGGTAGATGTCGCGCACGTCGAGGATGACATACTTGTCGCCGCCGGAGAGCGCAAACAAGTAGTCGTTGGTCGGAAACGCGTTATGCACTCCACCTGTCAGTCCCTCATCGTACATCGACGCGATCTTAGGGTGGGCCGGGTCGGCAAGATCCAGGATCACCACGCCGTTGCGGCGGTTGGAAGCCCCCTCACGCGTCATCGTGGCATACCTCGCGTCCGGGGAAACCTTGACGTCGTTGACCGCACGCGCGTCGACCTGAATCGAGTCTGTCTTGAAGATGTTGCCAGGGTCCGTAACGTCCCACACGAACGCATGCCCGTCTGCCACCTTGGAGCCGGTGATGGCATAATCGCGCCCGTCGAGCCCCTCGAACACCCAGAAGTCCGTGGTACGATTTCGCGACGTGCTGCCCAATCCCACCACGTCGCGGCTTTGCACCGCGTCTCGCGCCACCGCCCGGAATGACTTGCGGTCGTTGAGCGGCCCGGCGGAAGCCACCACCGTGTACACGCCGGGCACGTCGGCCACGAACTTGCCATCGTTCATCTGACCTGGAGCGCTCGGCGCGATGATGTCCAGCGGAGGCGTGTAGCTATGGGTCCACGTGACGGGAACGTCGTCGATGATTCGGCCATCGGCGTCCCGTACGATCGCCGCAAAGTTCTGCACGTCACCGGTGCGTACCTCGTCCAGCCCGCCCTGAATTTCGAGCTGCGTGGCAGGCAGTGGAACCACGCGATAGCTCACTGTTCCACGCAGGGCCCGGAATGACGCGGAAATCGTTGTCTCGCCGGCACTCCTCGCGGTGACGTTTCCAAAGAAATCCACTGTAGCAACGTTGGGATTCGAGCTCGCCCAGACGAACTCCGCGTCGGGGCGTGTCGATCCGTCAACTAGCCGGGCGGTGCCCCAATGCCTAATCGTGGTTCCCACGTACAGGCGTCCCGGCTCTTTGTCGATTGCTATACTCTGCACCGCCGGCCAGCGGACCGTGAGCGGAATCGTCAGCGTAATCGGGTTCCCTTGCCCACCGCCCGGTACCACGAGCGTGGCGGCGATCCGGTACTCGCCTGGTGTCAACCCTTGGAGGACCCCGTCTCGATAGCTGGCCGCCTGCCGCGGCGGTGCTATGCGGATTTGCACCTCCACTACGTTGCCCTCTGCATCGAGGGCCACGACGCCGAGTGCCGTGGACGCCCCGGCTGTGACGGTAACGGCGGCAGGCCGCGCCTCCAGACGCACGACTCTAGCAGCCGCGTCCTGGGCGTTGGCAGGAGTAGCAACAACTGAGAGGGCCAAGGCGGCGGCGTAACTAATCCCGAGTGTTTTCGACATTGTGGAATCCCCAACACCTTTAAAGAGCGCCAATTGACGGATGAAGCGTGAATATGGCGCTCAGGCGGTATGTTGGCGAGGTCTTCCGTTCGCCATCTTCACCTTGTTCCGCCCCGCCTTCTTGGCCTGGTACAGGGCCCTGTCGGCAAAGGAGATCACTTCGGAGGGGGCAGACCGGTGGTCGCTGCGGCCGGCGGCACCGATGCTCACCGTCACCGACACCTTCTTCGGCGGCTTGCGGTTGGAGTTGGGGTTCTCCGGCCTTTCTTTGGGCCGATCCTTACCACGAAGCGCAAACTTGGCATCCTCAATCGAGATTCGCACTCGTTCGAGGTGTGACATCACCTCGCCCGGATCTCTTCCCGGAAACAGCAGCGCGAACTCCTCACCACCGTACCGGTACGCCTTGCCACCACCACCCACGCTCTCCAATTGAGAGGCAACCTTGCGCAGCACCTGATCGCCCACTTCATGCCCGTAGAGATCATTGAAGTTCTTGAAGCGATCGACGTCCACCATCGCGATGGTGTACTGCCCATTCAGCCGCAAGATGTCTTCGTTCAACGCCCGGCGCGCCGGAAGTCCCGTGAGTCCATCGCGATACGCCATGAAGTATGACGCCTCGATCACCGACATAATGAGAATGAGACCTGCGGTCGAGAAGTATATCGTGGGGACTGGCCCGCCTCGCAGCGTGTTCAGCGCCAAGAACGAGGCGATCAACCCCCACAGGAAGCCGCGGCCGGTTGCATTGGAGCGCAGCACGAGCCGGACGATCAGGAGACCGAACGTGGCTGCAAACATCAGCAACGCCGGTTGAGCGATCGGGCTCCAGACAAACCAACTGTCCGGCAATGGAGATAGGTGCAGTCCACCATTCACCCAGCCGGGTATCCACGATGCGAGTAGGATGACCGCTGACGCTTGCAGAAGGACGGCCGCCAGGCGCGCCTGCCCCACGGGAGTAAACGTTCCTCGCTCCGCCATCAATGTGATGCCCGCAATGTTGATAGGCACCAGGAATGCCACAGCTTGAAACACCGCCGAAAACGGGTCGGGGACGTCGCCCACGTAGAGCAGTATGCCCCGATCGGCGAAGGCCAACACGAGAAGGCCGAACAACAGACGACTCCGGCGGAACCGCCAACTGACCAAGAGCCCGACCGTGAACACCGCGTACGGGAAGAAGCGCACCGAATCCGGAATGGCCGCCGTTCCCACGTACACGATCATCGCCACGAGGAGCGCGCCCTCGAGCCCAACGAGTGATGCGAGCTTCTTCAGGATCGTTTGGACCATCTTACTCGTGGCGAATCGTCAGAGTTCAAAGTGGGTTGGTGCGCTGCGTGAGACCCAACCGATACAAGTTAGACTTTCCTGGCTCGAACCGCTGTGTCGTGGATTACACCAATCGAGTGGCCTCACCGGCTCGCAGTTCGGTCGTAGGGAATGATGTTCTCCCATTCACTCGCATCCGAGCGCGCCACGACAGCCACCACCGGCTCGGAATCGCTCATGTTGAACACCTCATGGGGAACCCCGGGCTCGATGAAAATGAAATCGCCTGCTTCGTTCTCCACCGTTTTTTTCAAACCGTCACCGTATTCGTGGCGAACGCGTCCCTCGAGGAGGTAGAGCATGACCTCGAAGCCGACGTGGATGTGCGCGTACGCCACCCCTCCCGGCGGAATCGTGGCGACATTCATCGACAAGTTCTTCGAGCCCACGTTTTTTGCCGACACACCAGGCTTGTACTGGATGTTGTTCCAGCTGCGGCAATTGCTGCTTCCGCGAATGACGCTGATCCCGTCTCCGCCCTCTACGTACCGCTTCAGATCTTCGGATTCTCCCATCGCTCCCCCTCGGATGCCGTTGAAGTCTCGGTGCACCTCTCACTGCTCGCACAATAATAGCTGCAAGCCACAGCACGGCGATGGCGCAAGACGAACGCTGTCGGAGCCCTCGGGCACCTTGACGCCGCCCAGCCCACCGATTATCAGCAACAGGAGTGGGAGAGGGCCTAGGGGCATGTGACACGCCAGCGCCGGGAGAGGAACGCCGTGAAGAAGCGGGATTTGAGATCCCTACAACGCCTCGCCGAGAAGAACCGCGAGGCAAGCAAAGCCGCCCATGACGCCGCCGAGGGCAGGGAGGCGACGGAGAAAAAGGGCAAGAGACGGGAGTTCGCGGACGAGAGGCCGAAGAGCGACCCCCGATACGAGGGCGCCGACCGCCTTTTTCAGGAAATGAAGAAAAAGGACAGACCATAGCTCCGTCGAGCGTCCACCGAGGAGCACCTGCGTCTACCTCCCCGGAGCTTTTGCTAACCCATTGGCTCCAAGGGGTTTCCGACATCCCACGGATAATGCATACTGTAACCTGAAGCAACCCAAGCCGCTCGATGACCCTAGTCGACACCCTAGCCCTACTCGTCTTTTTCACCGCCGCCGGCTGGTCGGCTGTCGTGGTATCCCGTCCCGGAGACATCCTCCACCGGGTGCTTGCCGGGCTGCTGGGCCTGGTGGTGGTGGGGCACCTGCTCGTCACGGTCGCCGAGATCGACTCGTGGAGCATCGAGTCCTTCGGGATCGGCCAGCTCTCGACCCTGGGGACCGGGATCGTAGCCCTCCTCGGCATCATACTCATAGAGCAGATCGCGAAGCGCCATGGCAGCGTCGAGCGGCAACTCGGCGTACAACAGGCGTTCCTGCAGGAACTCTTCGAAACCTCCAGCGAGCCGATTGTCCTGCTGGACAGGGATGGGCGCGTGGTTCAGGTCAACGGGGCGTTCACCGCGACGTTCGAGTACAGCCCCGGTGAAATCCTGGGACACGAAGTGGACGGACTCCTCGCGCCAAGCGGCCGACTGGAGGAGTTACGGGAGATCACCCGAAGCCTATTGGGCGGCAAGAGGATCCAGCTCGAATCGGTGCTCCGGCGCAAGAACGGATCGTTGCTGGATGTTTCCATCCTCGCAGCGCCCGTGCGGATAACCGGAGTATCGATTGCTGCGTTCGCCATGTACCGCGACATCACCGGTGCGAAGCGGGTCGCCGATGCGTTGCGCCAGATGGAGCACGCGGTGGAAACGATGCAGCTCGGTGTCACCGTGACCGACCTGAAGGGGCGTATCGTCTACACCAACCCTGCGGACGCGGAGCGTCACGGGTACACGGTAGAGGAACTCATCGGCAAGGACGTTCGCATCTTCGCAGCCCGCGAGAGCGCACGGCCGTTGGGTCGGCGGCAGATAGAGGCAATGAAGCGGTGGCGGCGGGACGCGATGAACATGCGCAAGGACGGCAGCGAGTTTCCGGTACACCTCATGTCCGACGTGGTTCGGGACGCTTCCGGAGACGCGATCGGCATCGTGACGACGTGCGAGGATGTCACTCAACGAAAGAGGGCGGAGCGCGCTCTCCAGGAGAGCGAAGAGCGGTATGCCCTCGCCATTCGCGGCGCAAACGACGGGTTGTGGGACTGGAACTTGGAAACCGACGAGGTCTACTACTCCCACCGGTGGAAGGCCATGCTCGGATTCAGCGACACGGAGATCGACAACACGCCGCAGGCGTGGCTCGACCTGGTGCACAAGGAAGACCTCCCCAAGGTGCAAGCGGAACTCGCGGCACACCGGGACGGCCGGTCCTCCCACTTCGAGGGTGAACACCGAATCCGGCACAAGGATGGGACCTATCGCTGGGTGCTGGCACGAGGAATCGCGGAACGAGATCCCGAGGGCAAGCCGTACCGAATCGCCGGTTCGCTAACCGACGTCGAGCAACGCAAGACAGTCGAGGAACAGCTTGCCCAGGAAGCGCTCTACGATTCGCTCACCAATCTCCCCAATCGCGCGTTCCTCAACGACCTGCTCAACCGTTCATTCAGGCGCACAAAGCGGCGCAAGGATTACGTCTTCGCCGTGTTGTTCGTGGATCTCGACCGTTTCAAGGTCGTCAACGACAGCCTCGGGCACGCCGCCGGCGATAAGCTGCTCATCGAAGTCGCCCGACGACTCCAGGAATGCCTGCGGCCTGGTGACGTGGTGGCGCGTCTCGGCGGCGACGAATTCTTGGTGCTGTTGGACGACATCACGGACAGCAGCGACACCACACGCGTGGCCGAACGTATCCTGACCGCGTTGGAGAAGCCGGTCGATTTGGAAGGGCGAGAGATCTTCACCACGGCCAGCATCGGAATTGCAGTGAGCGAAGAGGGGCTGGACGGCCCCGAGCACCTCATCCGGCATGCGGATTCCGCTATGTACAGGGCCAAGGCACGAGGGAAAGCGCGCTACGAAATCTTCGACGTGGCGATGCACGAACGGGCCGTCACCCTGCTCCAATTGGAGACGGATATTCGGGCCGCAGTGCACAAGAAGCAGTTCCGCCTTGTGTATCTCCCTGTGGTCAACATGGTGACCGAGCGGATTACCGGGTTCGAAGCGTTGGTTCGGTGGGAGCATCCTGAACGCGGTCTCGTGTCACCGGGATCGTTCGTTCCTTTGGCAGAGGAGACGGGACTCATCATTCCCCTCGGCCGGTGGGTCATGGAGGAAGCCTGCCGGCAGATGGCGGAGTGGGTCGATCGTTATCCGAAGTTGCAGGATCTGACGGTCAGCGTGAACCTAGCGGCGAAGCAGTTGCGCCAGCCCGACATTGTGGCCCAGGTGAAGTCTGCCGTCGAACAATCGGGATTGGCCCCGAACCGTTTCAAGCTCGAGATCGCCGAAACCGTCCTGATGGACGATCCGGAGTCCAACCTGGAATTAGTTTCGGAGCTTCGCGACTGGGGAGTGTTGGTTCAGATCGATGACTTCGGAACCGGATCGTCCTCGCTGGCCTACCTCAATCGTTTCCGAGTCGATACCCTGAAAATCGATCGCTCGTTCATCAGCCAAGTCGGAGTGCCTGGGGAAAAGTCGGCGGTTGTGCAGGCCATGATCACCCTGGCCAACCAGCTCGGCATTCGGGTGATCGCCGAAGGTGTAGAAACACCGCAGCAATCAGAAAGACTCGTCGGCTTCAAGTGCGAGCAAGCTCAGGGCTATCTCTTCTCCCAACCACTCAACGCGCAGGAGGCCGACGCGCTGCTCGCCGCGGAGGTGAAGGCGTAGTTCCCTAGAGCCTATCCCACTACGACGCGGTTGCGTCCTCCGGCTTTGGCTTTTTCCAGGGTAGCCTCCGCCGCTGCCAGGAGATCATTCACGTCTGATACCGTGTCGGGGACCGACGCGACGCCGAGAGAACACGTGAGAGCGTGTCTCCGACCGAGATCGAACTGCGATTCACTCACGGCGACGCGTACCCGGTCGGCCACTTTGACTGCATTCTCCAGCACCGTGTCCGGTAGAAACAGCGCGAATCCTTCCCCTTCGATCCGCGCCGGTACGTCGTAACCCCGCAAGGTGTTTCGGAAAATGGTCGCCACCTGGCGAAGCACGGCGTTCACCATCCCGGGATCGACCTCCGCCAACTGGTCGATGTAGCCACACACCAGCGAGCACTTGGTTCCGGTCAGATCGCGCAGGGCTTGCTCGAGACCTTCCCGGTTGGCCTGGCCAGTGACGTCGTCTATCAACCCTCGTTGCTCTGTTGCCTGGGCAGACAGCGCTCGGCCGATTACCCTACCGGCCTGTTTCGCGATGGACACCAGGTAATCGTTCATCCGGCGGTCGACGAGTTCGGGAGGCGCGAACACCACGATCGCTCCGACGCTCCGGCTGCCGTCGATCAGCGCAAAGGCCACGCCCTGGTCTTCGCGCTCGCGGCGATCCCGCCCCTGGTCTCCCAGCAGACCAACCGGCCCCATCCCGTAGGCGGTCACGTCGCCAACGCACGCCCTGCCCACCGCAGACCCCGGAGCAACCACAGATCCCAGAAGCCTCCGACCCACTCCCACCGACACGGCCACGACCGATGCCGTCTCCGTGGCCGGATCGCGGACAGCAACCGCCGCCGGACACCGGGTCACCCGCCGCACCGTGTCAGCCAAGCTGGACCCAATCCCTTCCACTGTCTGGGGAATCAACCAAGTGGGTGGGTATCGAGGCCCTTTTGGTGCCGCCACAGCATCTTCATTCATGACGTCCCCCACCAAGGAAAGGCCCGAGGCCCCACGCTGTAGATGTAGATAAGGATCACCGCGCCGTTCGTTCATGGACGTCAACCTCCATATTGACGGATAGCACAATCGCTCCACGACTCAGATGCTCTCAACTGCGAAAAGGTTACAATTGGTTTGTGGCCGAAGCTCGGCAATCAACCTGGCATGTGCCGGCGGAAACTGCACGTCGTCGTCGACGCGAGCACGGGCGAGATCGTTGCCACGGATCTGACCGGTCGTCGGACGCGTGACTGCGCTCGGGTTCCCGTGCTGTTCGGACAGATCAACGATCCTGTGGCGTCCGTTGTCGCTGATGGTGCCTACGATGCACTGGTCGTCTACGAGGCGGGGAGGTCCCGGGCTAACAGCCCGGGCTCGGCGCCGGCGAGTCCTTAAGGACTTCAGTTCTCGTCCGAGCCCGCCCTCATAAGGGCGGGACTCTCCGAACCGAAGCTGGACGCAATGCACAGCTGAGTCCAAGGCCCTAACCTCCGCCGCCCCACCCCCATCCATTGCGATCATAGAAAAGGCGACAGCAAGACTAGCTGTTGCGATCCAGGGTCCGATACTGCACCGCCTCGCTCACGTGCTGCGCCTCGATTTGTGCCGAGTCGGCGAGATCCGCGATGGTGCGCGCGATCTTCAGGACGCGATGGTAGGCCCGGGCCGAGAGGTTGAGGCGCGTGATGGCCGACTTGAGGAGCGCGTCGGCGGCCTGGGACACTCGACAATCCGGCGCCAGATCCCGCGGGCGCATATGCGCGTTCGCGTAGATTCCCGGCCGCTCGCTGAAGCGTTCGAGTTGTCGCTGCCGTGCCGCGGCGACGCGCTCTCGAATGGCTTCCGAGGAATCACCCGACCGGTCGCACGACAGCTCCTGATGCGGCACCGCAGGCACGTCGATGTGGATGTCGATCCGGTCGAGTAGCGGGCCCGACACCCGAGACAGATACCGCTCCACCAGCAACGGCGCGCACGAGCAGCTTCGCCGCGGGTCGCCCAAGTAGCCGCACGGACAGGGGTTCATGGCCGCAGCGAGCATCATGCGGGAGGGAAAACTCACCGACATCGCGGCTCGCGCTATGGTGACGCTCCCATCTTCCAGCGGCTGTCGCAACACCTCCAGAACGTGCTTGCGGAATTCGGGTAACTCGTCCAGGAACAACACGCCGCCGTGTGCCAGACTCACCTCACCCGGACGCGGGTGGGAGCCTCCGCCGATCAAGCCTGCATCGCTGATGGTGTGGTGCGGTGCCCGGAAGGGACGGGCCGTCATCAAGCCGGCACCCAGGGACAACAAACCCGCAACGCTGTGCAGCTTCGTCGTCTCGAGGGCTTCCTCCAGCGTCATCGGCGGGAGAATCGTGGGGAGGCGGCGAGCCAGCATCGTCTTCCCTGAGCCAGGCGGCCCAACCATGAGAACATTGTGAGCGCCTGCCGCGGCAACCTCGAGGGCGCGCTTGGCATGTTCCTGTCCCCGTACATCCGCAAAATCCACTGAGTCGCACTGGGGAGGAATCTGCGCCAGGGAGGCGTCTCCGGCTGCGCGGGCGAGCGGCACGCCTGCCCTAAAGAACTCGACTACCCTCGTCAGCGATTCGGCCCCCAACACGTCCACTCCCTGCACCACCGAGGCCTCGGCCATGTTGGCTTGGGGCACGATGACGCCTTTGACTGCCGCATGACGTGCTCCCGCGGCGATGCACAGCGCTCCTCTGATCGGCCGGACGTCGCCATCGAGTCCCAACTCTCCCACCACGATGAAATCATCGAGTCGCGGGAGACCGGCGGCACTTGACTCCCCTCCCGCACCATTCAGTTGGCCGGTGGCGGCGAGAATGCCGACGGCGATCGGCAGGTCGAAGGCAGACCCCTCTTTGCGTACGTCTGCCGGGGCGAGATTGACCGTAATGCGCTTGAGGGGAAACTCGAAACCCGAATTGGTGATGGCGGCGTTGACCCGCTCACGGCCTTCCTTTACCGCACCATGGGGAAGACCCACCGTCGCGAAGGACGGCAGTCCCCTCACGATGTCGGTCTCCACCTCTACGACATACGCGTCGATGCCCAGCACCGCCGCCGAACGTACCCGCGCAAGCACCATCGCCCCCCGACATGAGTGGTGTCGCTCATGCTAAGCACCGGGCGGCCGAAAGCTGTACCGCGGGGTTGCGGGTAGTGACGTTTATTTGCGCGTGGAAGAGTCAACGAAACGTGCTGTCTTGGACAACCTCGGAGAGGGACTCGCTCCCCCGTCTTGACGTTGCCGGGACCCCGATGGCTACTCGTCCCGCAAAGCCTCCACCGGATTCACCCGCGTCGCGCGCCGCGCCGGCACGTAGCTGGCGACGGCCGTGACGGCCACGAGCACCAACGGGATTCCCAAGAACGTGACCGGATCGATGGCCGACACACCATAGAGAAGGCTGGAGACGGTGCGGGTCAACACGAACGCCGCCACGATCCCGACACCCACGCCCGCCAACCCCAGAGCCATCCCCCTGCCCACCACCAGGCGCACGATACTTTTCTCGTCGGCACCGAAGGCCATGCGCACACCGATCTCCATGGTGCGCTGCCGCACCGAATACGAGATCACGCCGTACAGTCCGATGGACGCGAGCACGAGCGCCATGGCGGCGAAGACGCTGATGAGCGTCAGGGTGAATCGCGTTTGGGCGGCGGCCTCTGCGACGTAGTCACCCATGAGGCGTATGTCGGCCATGGGCACTTCCGGATCCATGATCTCGATCTCCCGCCGGATGAGCGGCGCCAGTGCCAGGGGGTTCCCGGCGGTGCGGACCGTCATGCTGAGCGGGAAGAACGGGAACCATCGGAAGGGAAAGTAGACGGCCTCGCGGCCGTCGTCGGTCAACGATTCGGCGCGAATGTTGCGGACGACTCCCACGACCTCCGCGGGAACCCGCTCCGTTCTAAACCCAGACGTATCAAACGCGAAGACGGCCACGTCGAGCTGCTTGCCAAGGGGATCGTCATCGGGCCAAGCGCGCTCGGCCAACTTTTCGTCGACGACGACTACCCGCCGAGCGCCCGCTTGGTTGTCGGCCGGCGACAGGAAGCGGCCCGCCACGATTTGGGCACCCATGGCCTCGAGGTATCCGGGCAAGACCGCCTTGTAGTCGGCCTTGGTCTGGGTCCACTCCTCCTCGGTGGCATCGCCCCTCCCGTAGGAGTAGACCAGATACTGATCCCCACCGGCTAACGGTAACGGCACCACACCACCCACGCTTTGGACGCCCGGCAACCCCTCGATGCGCCGATATAACCGTTCGTAAAAGTCCGCCCGGCCATCGGGATCACGATACTTGAAGAGCGGCAGCGGGACCGCAAAGGTGAGCACGTTCTCCGGATCAAATCCGGGATCGACCTGCCGTATCTTGGAGAAGCTCCGCAGCATGAGCCCCGCACCCACGAGCAGCACGAGGGACAGGGCGACCTCTGTCACGACCAATGTCGTGCGGATCTTGTTGCCACGTGTCCCGCCGCCTTGGCTGCTCCGGTCTTTGAGCGCGTTGGCCAGGTTGGGACTCGTCGCCTTGAGCGCGGGCGCCATGCCGAAGAGGAGCGCCGCCAGAACCGTGGCTCCCGCCGTAAACGCCAGCACCGTCCCGTCGATGCCGATAGTTTCGAGACGCGGCAGGTTCTCGGGGCGCATCGCGACCAAAGCCCGGTTTCCCCACCAGGCCAACACGAGACCCAGCGCTCCGCCCGCAATCGAAAAGACGCCGCTCTCGGTCAACATCTGCCTGATGATGCGACCCCGCCCTCCGCCGAGCGCCGCGCGCACCGCGATCTCCCGTTCGCGGGATGCCGCACGCACCAGCAACAGATTGGCCACGTTGGCGCATGCGATGAGCAACACGAACCCGGCGGCTGCCAAAACGGCCATGAGGAGCGGGCGCACGTGCGCCACAATGTCCTCGTGCATCGAGTTCACCGTGATATGCATCCCCGACCGCGCGTGGTACTGGTACTGCTCCCGCAACGTCGTGGCCAACCTGTCCATCTCCGCCTGAGCCTGCGCCACCGTGACGCCCGCCTTCAGCCGACCCACGACCGTGAAGAAGGCGGTGGCTCGGTCGGCGAAGGTGACCATGTTCTCGGGCGCGGCGCGCCAGATATCGATGTCCGTCGGCATGCCGGCGTCGGGAGGCAGGTAGATGCGGAAATCCCGAGGCATCACTCCCACGATGATGCACTCCTGTCCATCCACCTGGAGGCTCAATCCCAGCACGTTGCGATCGCTGCCGAAGCGCCGCTGCCACAACCCATGACTCAGAATTAGCGCGCCGGGGGGAAACGTGGCGTTGGGGTCGGCGAAGGACTGCACATCGATCGGCGGGGCATCCTCCGGATCGAAATCGCGGCCCACCATCGGAGATACGCCCAGGACGTCCAAGAAGTTCACCGTGGTCCACCCGACCAGAACCTGCTCGGCGCGCCCCTCGCCGGTGAGGGTGCCGTTTTGCGCGACGGCGGCGGCGAAATCCTCGAACATGGTGGTCTGTTGCTGGTAATCGATGAAGTCCGGGCCGGACACGAGCGCCCGTTCGACGTTCGTGTTGGCAAGACGGTTCCAGATCAGCACGAGTTGCTCGGGATCCCTGAACGGCAACGGTCGGAAGAGGACGGCATTGGCGACGCTGAAGATGGCCACGTTGCTGCCGATCCCCAGCGCCAGCGTCAACACCAGCACAGCGGTGTACCCGGGCCGCTGGAGGAAGCCCCGAAGGGCGTAGCGAAGGTCCTGTGTGAACAAGTTCATGAACTAACCTTAATGCTGTGTACCGAACGGCGGCAGCGGAGCGGCCTCAGGCGGTCGCCCTGTCCTGCGAGCGGTCGGTTTCCGGGCGGTAGGGGCCGAGCGATTTCAGGGCGTCGGTTTCGCCACGGGTTGCGGGTGTGGAGGAGTGACTCTACGGCTCCCGTCCGACCCGGGCCAACCATCCGCACTCATGGGGCCGGCCACCGGGGGCGATTTTCAGAAGGTCCACTTGAAGGACCCCGATGGCTACTCGTACCGCAACGCCTCCACAGGATGAATGCGGGTGGCCCTCCAAGCAGGGACGAAGCTGGCAAGGAGGCCGACGATCGTGATGAGGCCGACGATCGACCCAAACACGGTCGGGTCTCTCGGCTGCACGTCGAACATGATAATCGCCACGATATTGGACAGCCCGAAAGCCAATCCCAAGCCGATGATGAGACCAACTCCCAACTGCATGAGTCCCTGCCTCAGCACGAGCTTGATGACGTCCCCCGCGTTCGCGCCCAACGCCATGCGGATGCCCATCTCTTGGGTTCTGCGGCTCACCGAGAACGCCAACACCGCGTACAACCCCACGGAAGCCATGAACAGCGCTGCGGCCCCGAATATGATGAACAACGTCCCAAACACGTTGTAGAACCACGTGGCACGTTTGATCGCGCCCTCCATCGACAACACGTTGTAGATCGGTAGATCCGCATCCACC
The DNA here is from genome assembly GCA_022566515.1 of Gemmatimonadota bacterium. Lineage (GTDB taxonomy): Bacteria > Gemmatimonadota > Gemmatimonadetes > Gemmatimonadales > GWC2-71-9 > B3T1B10. The sequence goes on along the minus strand of JADFIT010000034.1, from coordinate 11,910 downwards.
GTCCGCACCGCGCGCCGCACATCGGGCGTGATTGTTAGGGGACTGGCGCCCCGCGTGCGAACGGCCAAGCTGATGAACCGAATGTCGCTTTGGGCGACCGGTACGTAGTAGCCGGCGGGATCCGTTTGATTGTTGCCCAAGCCCTCCATGCGGAGGTTCGGAGCAATCCCGACTATGGTCTTCCACTCCACTTCACTGCTCGAGGTACCCTCACGGATCCGCCGGCCGATGGGATCCCGGCCCTCGAAGTAGCGCTCCGCAAAACGCTGGTTGACGATGATGATTTCGAGTGCGTCGGCGTCATCCTGCCGAGTGAACCCGCGACCACGAACGATATTGACATCGAACGTCTGGAAGAAGTTGGGAGTGATCGACGCAACCCGAGCTACCGGGTAATCCTGATCGGTCTCGTACGTCTCTCCCTCGATCGCGAATCGCCGGCCTCCGCCACCAAGGCCCGGCAGGTTGGTCGCCAGCGCCACCGACTGAGCGCCTGGTATGGCCTCCAAGCGCTGCTCGAGGTCCGTAAAGAAACGTCCGCGAGCTTCACGGTCGGGGTAATCGGTCTCGAAGAGCCCGACTTCCGCGGTAAACACATCCTCAGTCGCAAAGTCGAACTCGTAATTGCGGAGCTGCACGATGCTCTTGGTCATCAACCCCGCTCCGACCAACAGCGCACACGACAGGGCAATCTCACTCACCACGAGCACCTTGCTGAGTTTGCCCGCGTAGAAACTGGAAGATCCTCTCGCTTCATCCTTGAGCACGCTGCTCACATCGGTTTGCGAGATCTGGAACGCCGGCGCCGCGCCAGCCAACACCGCCGTCGACGCGGTAACGGCAACGACGAACGCGAGGATCGGAACGTCTACCGCAAATTCCATGTAGTAGGGCTTTCCGACGTCGGCGGTGGCAGCGTCGAACAACCCCACGCCGAGGTAGGCGATGCCGATGCCGAGCACGGCACCAGCCAGCGAAAGCATCACCGCCTCGGAAAAGACCGGCATCATCACGCGCAGCCGGCTGGCGCCCAACGCCGATCGCAGAGCTGCTTCTTTAGTGCGCGTGGCGGCGCGGGCCAGCAGGAGATTGGCCACGTTGGCGCACGCGATGAGGAGCACGAAGATCGTCGCAACCTGCATGGCGCCGAATACGGCCTTCAACTCCGGACCCGTATCATTCTCGACGAAGGTCACGAACACCGTCCCAACTCCCTCGTTGCTCTTGGGATACTCCTGTGCCAGCCGCTGGGCGATCATCGCGAACTCGAGTCGGGCCTGTTCGACAGTCACGCCGTCTTTGAGCCGACCGAACACCGTCATCGACGGGCCGGTACCACGCGTCGGGTTCTGACCCCGCTGATCCCGCCGCACGACCCAGAGCTCCTGGTCTTGCGGGAACTGAAATCCCTGTGGCATCACACCCAGGATCGTGGCTTGCACGCCATTCACCTTCACCACCTGGCCCACGACACCGGGGTCGGAATCGTATCGGGTCTCCCAAACCTCATGGCCGAGAACCACGGTCATCGGCACGCCAGCGAGGTCGTCGCCCTCGCGAAACGTGCCGCCCACGATCGGCCGCACCCGCAGCAGATCGAACACGTTCGCCGACACGAACGCCCCGCGGAAACGCTCGGGACCCTCGGTGCCGCTCAAGTTGACCGTCCCCGGGGAAAAGTACGCCAGTCCCTCGAACGACTCCTGTGTCTCGCGCCAATCGAAGAAGTCGTGTTGAGACACCGACATTCGATCTCTGTTCTCGGAAGGATTGTTCTCGAACACAAGTAGCAGGCGGTCGGCGTCGGGCACTCCCAACCCACGGACAAACACCCCGTACACGAGGCTGAACATGGTTGTGGTCAATCCGATGCCGAGGGCGAATGCTATAATGGAGAGCGCGGATGATCCCGGCCTCTTGCCGAGCGCTCGCGCACCGAATTTGAGATCTTTGAACAACGTTCCCATGCGAGTTTCCCAATGAAACGGCGAAAATCGTGGCGGACCGGTCCGTCCGCCTATCAGCACGCGCCACTCTACGGGAGGGGTGGGATGTTCGTTTCAAGAGTGAAGGCCGATGGCATGGCTCGGCCGTCGAGATTCACGGTCGGTGGCGTTGCCGGCCGCGACTAGGGGATGCAGTTAGGAACGGTTGGGCGGCAAAGAAGGGACTGGGGCGGGAGGATTCGAACCTCCAACCTCCTGGTTAACAGCCAGGCGCTCCGCCAATTGAGCTACACCCCAATAAAGAACCCGCTCGGTGGCTACCGGGCGGGCGGTTGCGATCAAAGCCAAAATGCGGCTACACGCTCACCGTCCCGTCCCGTGACAGGTGGTTGTGGTTACTATTTCGCTCTGTCGAAAACCCGTTCATCTTATCTCTGTATCGGTGCGGGGAGCCGTTCCTGAAGCGGAATATACCAGGGTCCGCAACCGAGGGGGAGCCGCACGTCGTTCCACCTTCAACGAACCAAGCAGAACAAGTGAAATCCTACGCCGTGATGAGCAGCGGAGGAAAAGACTCCACGCTCGCTCTCGACCGGGCCCGCCGGCAGAACCTCGACGTCCGGTGTCTAGTCAACATCTACGACGGCCCGTCCGGACGGGTGGCGTTTCACGGCACCCGCCAGGCCCTCATCGCCGACCAGGCGGCAGCGTGCGAGCTGGAGTACCTGCCGGCTGCCACCGATCCCGACAACCCGTATGAATCGGTGTTCCTGAAGACGTTGAGAGACCTGAAGGATCGCGGCATCGGCGGTGTGATCTTCGGCAACATTCACCTGGCCGACGTCCGCGAATGGTACGAGACACGAGTGCGCGACGCCGGCCTGGATCACGTCGAACCGCTGTGGGGTGACTCGCCCCACTCGCTGCTCGACGAGGTCGTGGACCGAGAGTTCGGTGGAATCGTCGTCAGCGTAGACTTGCAGCAGGGCGCCGCCGACCTGCTCGGCCGCGCGATCGACGAGGAGTTTGTGACCGCGGTGAGGGACTTGACCGATATGGACCCCTGCGGAGAACGAGGCGAGTACCACAGTTTTGTGTACGACGGTCCCACGTTCGCGCGCCCGGTATCGGTCGAGCCTGGCGAGATTCGCACGGAACGCAACCACCGGCTGCTGGATCTCATCCCGGCGCCGAGCATCCGGAACAAAGGAAAAACACAGTGACCCATTCGTCTCTCACCGCCGGGCTGCTCGCCCTCATGGCGCTCTGCCTTCCCTCCAGCCAATCCCTCTGGGGCCAGCAAACCGTGACCCTCCGCAACGGCGACCGGCTCACCGGCCTCCTCGAGCGGATTGACGGCGACTCATGGGTGTTTTCCTACGGCGGCCAGAGCGTGACGATTCCGGCCGCCCGGATCGTGGGGTTCTCCAGTGGCCCTATCGGCGTGCGCTTGGAGGACGGTACCATCGCGGCAGTCACTATCACCCCGACACAGGGTGGGGACGGCGACGGGCTCCTCCTCACGCCGAGCACCGGTGCTCCCCCCCGGACGGTGACGCCCGGACAGATCGCAGCCGTGGGTAGTGCCACCGACCTGGAAGCGCTGATTCCGCTGCACGTCGGTTTCTTCACGCCCATCGCGAAGTTCTGGGTGGCCAACCTGGCGTTTGGCTTCTCCGACAAGAGCGGCAACAGCCGGGCGCGAGGCGTCTCCACTACGGTGGATGTCGAGCGTCGCACCTCCAAGGATCGCATCACCCTGGGATTGGGACTGAACCGCGAGTCGAGTCAGACAGCCGACGGAGACTTCGCAGCCACGGTCAGCAAGTACTACGGGAGCCTGCGGCTCGACGTTTTCTTCAACCGGCGGTTCTTCGTCTTTGGGGGCACGCGCCAGGAACGGGACCGCTTCCAGGACATCGCGCTGCGCTCCACCTACAACGTAGGGCTCGGCTACCAGGCGGTCGCGAAGGACGAGACGGACCTGAACTTCTCGTTCGCCGGCGGTGTACGCCGGGAGAGTTTCGTCTCCGCCGGCTCCGAGACGGCCGGGGTGGTGACCGTCGCATCCAAGCTGCGGCACGATTTCGGTCCTGCCTTTATCCTCTGGCAACTCGACTTTTCGCCGAAGGTGGCGGACGTCGAGGATTTCCGCCTCGTGTCAGACGTGAGCCTGACGGCGCCGCTGTTTCTGGGAGTCGGCTTTCGGATAGGCGTGCTCGACGAGTATAACAACCGTCCTCAACTTGGCATCAAGAAGAACGATCTGCTGATTACGACCAGGTTGAGTTATACGATCGGAAGGTAGACGCTTCTTACCTTCCCTCTCCCATCTCGAGACCGCCTTCCCGCGCCATATCGGCTTCCCTGCGCGCCCTGAACTCGTTACCCACCCGCCAATTGGGAAACGTCGTTTCGTTGGACAACCGGAAGCCGATGTCGAACAGGATCCGGAGATCGTTCACTGCGCCGGAGAGGTCCCACTCGGGATCGTACTCATCCGTCGGCTTGTGATAGCGCTTCGCCGTGTATTCATCCCGCCGGGCCAGCGTCCACTGCTCGCCGTGCTCCACGTGATCGATACCGGCATCGGTATACAGGGCCGGGATGCCCTGCTTCGCGAAGCTGAAGTGATCGGATCTGTAGTAGAACCCCTTCTCAGGCTCCGGATCCGCCCGTATCACCCGACCCTGGGCGGTGGCCGCCGTCTCCAGGTAATCGTCCAACTCCGACGCGCCGTAGCCGATCACGGTGATGTCGTTCATCGGACCGTCGGTGTTGAGGCCGTCCATGTTGATGGCGGCCACCGTCTTGTTCCTGGGATACACCGGGTTGGCCGCGTAGTACGCCGAGCCGAGCAGGCCCTTCTCCTCGGCCGTCACCGCCAGGAAGAGTATCGAGCGCGCCGGTCTCTCTTCGAGGGACGCGTAGGCCTGGGCCAGCTCCAGCAGGCCGGCGACTCCGGTGGCGTTGTCAAACGCGCCGTTGTAGATCCCGTCACCCTCGATGGCGGCGTTCTTCCCCAGGTGGTCCCAATGGGCCATGTACACTATGTACTCGTCGGCCCGATCGGTGCCCCGGAGAACGGCGAGCACGTTCCTGGACGTGGAGCGGGTGACCTCGTTGGTGAGACTGGTGCTGGCCCGAAGGCCCATCGGTACGGCTTGGAATTCCCGAGTGGCTGCCTGGGCCTTCAGCTCGTCGAAGTCCATGCCGGCCTGCTCGAAGACCTCGTGGGCGGCATCATGGGTTATCCAGCCCTCCACCGCCACCCGTGACATGTTGTTGTCTTCCGCCACCAGGTCGAACTGCGGCCCAGTCCAACTGCTCTCGACAACTTCCCAGGGGTATCCGGCCGGCTCCGCCTCGTGGATGATGATGACTCCGGCGGCTCCCTGCCGGGCCGCTTCCTCGTACTTGTAGGTCCAGCGGCCGTAGTAGGTCATGGCGTTTCCGTTGAACAGCGCCTCATCCTGGGTGGCAAAGCCGGGGTCGTTCACCAGGATAACGACCGTGCTGCCTCGCACGTTGACGCCTTCATAGTCGTTCCAGTCGTATTCCGGTGCGACGACGCCGTATCCCACGAACACCAGGGACGAGTTCGCTAGGCGCGCCCGGTCGACCACCCGTTTCGTCCAGCCCACGAATTCGGTGCCGAAAGCCAGCTCGGTCGTCGCACCGCGGCCTCGAATCGTAAGCGCCGGGTTGTTGGGGACGACGGTTTCCACCAGCGGGACGTCCTGGAAATAGCTGTCGCCGTTTCCGGGCTGCAGGCCCATCTGTTGGAACGCATCGGCGAGGTACCGGATGGTGAGTTCTTCGCCGTGGGAGGACGGGGCCCGTCCCTCGAACTCATCCGACGCCAGCGTTTGGATGTGCTCTCTGAGTCCTCCTTCATCGATGACTCGGAGGGCGGGGGCGAGGTATGTATCGCCGCAGCCGAGGACGGAGAGGCTTGTCAAAACGATTGTTGTACGTAGCGTGGGTGATTTCATGATATCTCACGGAGGTTATGAAGGCAAATAGCTGGCTACCAACATTAACACGTTGTACGATCGGCTAGAACCATGCTCGTGCGACCAGGGTCCATGTCCACCACCATCGGGCAGAGCACCAGCCCGGGCGAATCGTGTTGCGCAGCTTCATTACGGCATCCTCGACTTGTCCGTGGCTGAGATCGAGTCGCGCCGAGGAAATCATATGGCGCGCCATCATATGTCTGGCGATCCGCATCGATTTCCTGTCCCCTCCCCTTTCCATAAACCTCTCGTAAACCGTCGCAGTACGAAGAAAGGGGTCGCTAACACTGTGGGTTGTTCTTCCGCGATGCTCCCGGACTGCCACCAGCACCTCAGATACCACCGCAGGGTACGCAACAGTCGCTAGGCACAGCACGAGGTCATGGTCTTCTCGACATTGTAGTGCCGGTTCAGTCGAAAATCCTCCGCAGCGGTCAATGAGGCCCTTAGCCACCAGGACAGAACCCACCGCAGCAGATGCTTCAGTGGTTAGAAGCTTATAGAGGATCGTGGCTTCCTTGAACTGTGCAGCCACAAACCGCTTGAGCGATTGCCCAGAGTCGCCGACAATCTCGTAGCCGGTGTAGCTCCACTGCGCGCCGCGCGACTTCAAGGCGGTCATCTGTCGCTCGAGCTTCGTGGGTTTCCAGAGGTCGTCCGAATCCAGGAAGGCCACGAATCGACCGCGTGCATGGCTCACTCCAAGGTTCCGGACGGCACCGACAATCCCGCAATGTACCGAACGGATCAGATCGATTCGTTGATCTTGTTCCGCTTGTACGTACTCAGCCGTCTGGTCGGTTGAGCCATCGTCTACCACGAGCAATTCCCAGTCGTGGAAGGTCTGTGCCTTGACGGATTCGACTGCCTCGCGAAGAAGTGCCAGTCGATTGAAGGTGGGTATCACGACCGTGACTGTAGGATCTTGCATTGGCCGGATCGTTGCTCAGGTGGCCTTCCTCAGGAAGATCCCATCGTACTCGAGGGCTCTCGGCTCGCTGGAATTCCAGGTGACGGGGAAGGCAGCGATCAGGGCAAAGCCACGGGCCTCTACGAACTCGACCACGTCATTGTAGAGCGGCGTACCTTCGTAGAGTGGTGTCATAGCCATTTCAACCTGAAGCCCGACGATGGATTCCAGCTGGCCTCCAGCCCCGCGGAGGACATTCAGATCGTATCCTTGGGTGTCGATTTTGAGGAACACTCGTTGTCGGTCGCTATCGGGCAAGAGAGTAGGCAGAATTCTGTCGAGGCGATCAACAGAGACGCGCACTTCGCCTTGGATCTCAGTACCAACTTCAAAGAGTCGAAGCGCAAGCGAATTCGGTTTGAGGAATGAGTTGAATGTTGTCGCTGCCATGAGGTTGAGTACGGCTGTCTCTTCGCGGTCCCCGAGCGCAACCCGAAAAACGTCCCACCGCCTATCGGCCGCTGACAGCCGGGCAAGACGCTCGTAGACGCCGGGCGCGGGCTCGAAGGAGAGGAGCCGGCCGTGATATCCGTGCCGTCGAAGTTTGGATCCGAAATGCCCGTCGTTGGCGCCAACGTCGACCAGAACGTCCACGTCGAGCTTAGAGAGCAAGGCGACGAGAAACTCAACACGGGCAAGCTCTTCCAGAGCGTAGATCCGCTCCCATGGATCCGCCCGCTTTCTGGCCAAGACGATGTCTGGGCCTACTCTCAGCGGCCGGTAAGGAGTGACCATGGCGATGGCGCGAGCCCACCGGTGAGTATGCTGTTCTGTCATTCGGACCTCTCGACGCAACGAGTCGGCGCCGCTAGCGGAGCGGTTGGATGCCAACGGTCGCGGCGTAAAGCACGGCGGCCGTCAAGCCGGCGACGACGTATGTGACCGCGTCCCGGGAAGCGAACTCGACCACGTCGTCCGTCACGACGCCCCGGTTAGCAAGCAGCCACAGACGAGTAATCCAATAGATCAGCAACGGGCCGATGAGCCACAGCAGCGACGGTGACTCGTACAAGTTTCGTGCCTGGTCGCTGTTGATGTAGAGGACCAATAGGAACACTGACAAATAGCCGCTCGCCGGACCGACGCTTCGGAGGATATCCGCATCCTCGGGAAGGTAACCGCGACCGGCAAAGGCCACCCCACCATTGCCAGCGCCTTCCCGTAGCTCCACGTAACGCTTGAGCAGTGCAAGACTCAAGAAAAAGAAGAGTGACAATCCTAGCAGCCACGGAGATACAAAAAGTCCCGTCGCGATCCCCCCGGCGATGATGCGGATGCAATACAGCGCGGTCAGGGCGATGACATCAAGAAACAGTACCTGTTTCAGAACCAAGGAATACGCGGTCGACGCCGCAATGTACGACAGCAGGGCGACCAAAAACATGCCTGGCATCCGCCACCACGCGACCCAACGCTGACAACGAGCAACACTGGAACCATGCCGCGGGCCACGGACGCCGGGATGGTGCCGGCTGCCAGCGGACGGAAGCGTTTCGTGGGGTGGCGCCGGTCGGCCTCGACGTCGTGCAGATCATTGATGAGATAACCGGCGGAAGCCGCCAACGACATTGTTATGAACGCAACGGCACCCAACGAGAGCAACCCGAGGTTCGTGATCTCATGGCCCGTTATGAGCGGCAGGAAGACCAGCAAGTTCTTCGACCAATGGCGAACTCTCATGGCGTTCAGAACTGGCCGGATCCGTTCAGGCACTAGTGACTTCTCCATTGCGGAGGTTCTTGTCTCACAAATGATGCTCCTCGTGCATCGAATGCTGTCGAGTGACAGTTTGGCTCACTGCACTCGGAAATCCCCGAAGGCTACGCGTAAGCGCCAACCCCCAGAGCAACAAACCGCCATAGAGCTTCGGATAGGCAAACAACGCCCAGGCGCCATTTGTCAGCCGTAAAGCGCGATACGGCAGGTCCGCTCCGATCAACAGTGCTCCCGCCATCAGGACCAGACCGTCTCGAGAAACCATCTTCTTTTGGAGGTCGGCCAGGAGGATTGCGATGGGCAGCAGCGCGATCACGTAATGGTAGTCCAACGACACGGGGCTCAAAATCAAGCTGATCAAAACGAAAGCGGCAAAGATCAGATCGGATTTTCCGCAACGATACGCCACGAAGGCGCTGATGCCCAAGAGCACGGCGACCCCGATCCACGGGAACACGGCGCCCAGAAACGGCAGGTTGGCAATCGGCTCCCCAATGGCTGGATCTTGAAACACGAAGAGATGTCGAAAAAAACTCAATTGAGTCTGGTAGGCGGTTACAGCAAGCAGGGGATTCGACGGCAGTGCAGCTGCCTTGCCCAGATAGACTTTCCAGACGTTAATCCCCATCACCGGCAGTGACCCCACAGCTACCACAAGAATCGTCACGGCGCCAAGCATCAAGGCTCGCCATTGCCGCTGGACCAGTAGCAGCGGCCACATCATTAGTGCAGCCGTCTTCGTCACGAACAACGCACCCAGCGTTGTCCCCAACAAGCCAGCCCTCACTGCAGAGTACCCCTGCCACGCCAACGACAGCAGGACCAGCACCAACACATACATCTGCCCGTGCGAGAGATTCTCATACACGGGTTGGTAGAGAAAGACGAAACAGAAGAAGCCGGGTACCCATCCCTCCCTGATGTTCAGAGAGCGCACAAGCCATACCGAGGTTGCGATCAGAAGTAGGAGACTCACTGCCGTCCAAACCACACGCGCGCCACGATAGTCCAAGATCGTCAGCGGCACCATCAACAGGCTCATGGTGGGCATGTTGGCCCCGAAAACGTCAGTCACCGTTGGCTCAAATCGCACGACCTGCCCTTCGAACCAACTGTCGTCATAGAATTGAGCGACATCCGCTCCTTCAGTCAGGAGTCGGGCGGCCGCGTAGTGGGACACGAAGCCGTGGGCAGGCTCGTCGACCCTCTGAGAGACGAGAATTGCCAACCGAACTCCGAGCATCGCAGCGACTATCCACAGAACCGCAGTCATCCGCTCAAGCCGGCTGAGCATCTTCACGCACATCCTCGGGAGCCCACAAGGAGAATGAAGGAATCGTCTCGACTTGGCGAGTGCCGCGGCGGCGCGATCAAGACAGAGGGGTCAATTGATACTCGCCTCACCCGCAATGTCAGATAACGGTGTTGCGCGGTACATCAGCTGGAGTCCTTCCTGCACAACGAGGTGCCATACGACGTCACCGATGGGCGTGACTTCGTAGACCTCGATAGGCCCAGTGGACCCGCCAAGACCTTCGGACATACCGAACCCGATGAAGCTGTTGCCGCTGGCGAGTCTGCGGACGGAACTGACCGCGCGGGACCAGTTATCAGGCGAGGGCCGAAATTCCCACACTATCCGCGCTGACGTGCCTGTCATTTCCCATTCGAGGGCCCTGGAAAATGGTTCGCTTCGCTCTAGGCCGTTGTCGAACAGCAGAATGCGACCGGGGCTGACTTCGGCAGCGCTGTGCTGGCCTGAAAAACGGTCATCGTCGGGAACCTGAATTGTTGCGTTCGTGCCGCCTAGTCGCCACTCGAGCGTTCCATAGTCTGGGGCGATGGAGATGATTTGGTTGAGACGATGCAAGCTCACGATAATGTTGCCCCTCGGACTGATGGAGAGGGAGTTGGCGTGCAGCCAGTCGGTGGTACTGTACCGCGGACCCCGATCACTGCGGGCCGACAGATGGTCGAAGGACGACCACAACTTCCTCTGCGCGTCCGTTTCAGGGACCCACTCCCAAATCGCTTCACCCGCGATGAGCGTGTCATCTACAACCTGCCGATCATTCGCCAGGAATAAGACGGCACCGTTCGGGGCCGTCACGACGTCGTGATGCAGGGTGCGACCATCGGGCTCCTGGGACAGCGTACTGACCACGCGCCCTGCGGGTGTGACTTCCAGCAGACCTATGTCGAGGTCGAGGAAAACAAAGTTCCCGTTTGAGAGCCGCGTGGTGCCCGTCACCGCACGTTGTGCGCGATGGTACCAGACGATCTCTCCATCACGATCGACGATTACGACCCCACTAAACGTATCCGGCACATCGAAGATCTGGACAAGCTCGAGCAACGTGAGTGGATCGCTGGGCACGCCCGTCGCAGTAAATTTTATGGCCGTGAGGTCGTCTGGGAGGCTATCCGTCAGGAACTCGTTGGTGTCGCGATCAGCTTCGGTGCGTACCTCAAAGACATAACGACTGTTGGCACGCAGCCGCGTCAGCAGCACCTGATGTTCCGTCAGGGCCTGTGAAGAAGCGACTTGCAGTTGTGTCCCAGACCCGGTCCCATAGACAACGCTGACCAGGCCGGGCCGGTCCAACTCTATGGAAAGCGTGCGTGACAGGGGACCAGCCGCCTGGACCGCCACATTCGTAATCATCGGGAGTGGCGGTTCGGTGGTGTCTGAGCACGCGACGGCTGATATGAGCCCGCCACAAAGCGCCATCCAAGGTCGTTTCATCTCATGATCACCCGCTGGTGTACCCGATCGGCACTACCGCCCCTAGGAGCTACCGCGGTCGAGATTGGCCGGGAATCAGGGAAACCATTCCCAATCGGTAGCATGATGCAACACGTGCAAAATCGCAATATCAACTGTTGCGTCGGCAAAGCAAACCGCCTTGAGGACCAGAGCTGATTGTCGTCGATGACGGTTTAGCGATGCGGGACGCAAGACAAGCTCGGTGTACCCCGATCGTCCGCACTCCGCGCAGCTCTCAGGTACGCCCACGGCACACGCAGAAATGAGATGATCGCTGTGCGCTGTTTACGGCTGCGCGGCCACCTGGCTCAGCATCTCGTCTAGGAAGGCGACACTTTCTCTCGGATCTGAGGAGACATGGAGCCGCCATCCCCCGCTGCGGGCCAGACGCCCCACCGCCACAGCCGCCGCCGCCGGAAAACGATCAAAGCCTTCCTCCAAATCCGTCGTCAGCGCTTCCTCGATGACCGCGGGGCTCACGCATTCGAGCCG
>JADFIT010000171.1 GCA_022566515.1 Gemmatimonadota bacterium | reverse complement strand
GACCCTGGCCTCGAATACGGTGCTGGTGTTGAGCACCAACAGCGATTTCCTGCGCTACCTCGGCCGCGCGAGGTAGGTCTCACCCCTAACCCACCCCTCTCCCACGTGCGCGGGAGAGGGGTCTCCCCCGTCCGCCCGTGGCTGTCCCAAACGAACTGGGTCAGTCCTTACATCACCACACGTTCTCGTAGGAAGGCGCATCTTATCGAGCGATGACCGACACCTCGAACGAATCAAGGCCGCCCTGGCGGACCGCTACACCACCGAGCACGAACTCGGTGCCGGCGGCATGGCGGTGGTCTATCTCGCCGACGATCCGAAGCACAACCAGAAGGCGGCGATAAGAGTGCTGCGGAGCTACGACAGCCGCGGTGAACCGGCGCGCGACGCAGTTGATTCGACGTCAGCGACGGGCCGTGCGGACGATCGCGGCGGACAACGGGACGGAGTTCCACGGCTACGCCGCCGTCGAACGCGCGAGCTACACCCGGTTTTATTTCGCGACGCTCCGCCACGCGTGGGAACGCGGGACCAACGAAGACAGCAACGGCCTGATCCGGCAGTATCTCCCAAGGGCCAGCGCATGAAACACCTGACGCAGCACGACTGCAACCGCATCTGGGCGAAGCTCAACAATCGTCCCGCAAACGGCTCGGCTACCGTGCCCGGAAGGAATACTAGGAACCCTAACCTTCAATGTGCACTGACAAACTTGGCATCAAGAGGCGCTGGCCCGTCGTTTCCAACGGCCTAACGCCGGTGTCAGAACTGGCCACTCGAGGTTCAAGGCGTCCAATCGGTTGACAGCCCACAGGGGGCGAAGTACGTTATCCCTAATTTCCCTAATAAGGGGCCGCAGCGCTCCGTGAATTGGACTGTACTAGAGCCAGGAAGCCGGGTTCACGGCCGGTATCGAGTGGAAAAGCTCCTCGGTCGAGGAGGTTTCGGGGCCGCCTACCTCTGTTCTGACCTCGAGCGTTTCGAGAAGCCGTGCGTGCTCAAGCAGCTGCGTCCGGACGTGGGCGCCGCCGACAAAGCCGGGGAGTTGTTTGTGCGGGAGGCAAAGGTCTTACTGTCGCTCTCCCATCCCAGCATTCCAGCGATGCACGCGTTCTTCGAGATCGACGAACGCTACTATCTCGTGCAAGAACTCGTGGACGGGGAAACGTTGGATCACGAGTTGCGCGAGCACGGCGTACTGCCGGAGGAGCGGGTCCTCAGTCTCGTGGTTCAGGTACTGCAGGTCCTCAGTTATCTCCACGCGCGTACCCCGCCGGTGATCCATCGGGATATCAAGCCCAGCAATCTGATCGTGGACGGGGATGGTCGCCTGCATCTCATCGACTTCGGCGCGGTGCTCGAGGCGATGTCCCGTCTTCAGGGCACCGAAGCCACCATCATCGGCACGCCGGGATACACGCCGTTGGAGCAGTCAATGGGAACGCCGGTGCCTTCGAGTGACATCTACGCTCTCGGCGCCACGGCGCTGCAACTCCTGACCGGCACGCCACCGGTCGAATGGCATGATCCGACGACCGGCCGCATGATGAGTTTGTCAGGTAGGGCACACTGCTCGGCGGAGTTCGAGTTGGTGCTCGCCAAGATGTTGGCGGAGTTTCCCGACGAGCGCTATCGCACGGCGGAAGACGTGATCGAGGCAATCACCGGCCAAGATACCGTCGTCCCGAAGACCGCGGGAACGCCGGGCGTGGACGCCGAAGCCCCATCCAAGGTGCGTGCCGGACCATCCGGCGTTTCTACCGTTCTTGATGCCGGAGGGGCCGATGTCGAGCCGACCGACGGCGATGCGGTTGCCTGGCCGGTCGATACTCCTGGAGCGCGCGCGGGCACCATGAAACGCGCGGGCATTGGTGCCGGTGTCCTCGCGACGGTGGGGGCGGTGTGGTTCATCGCAGCCAGCGGCGCGGGGGGGGATTCGAACGGGGGTCAGACGGAAAGCGAATCGCCAACGACGTCCGTGCCCGCTGAAGCCCTACCGCTTCCGCTTGTGGCACGCACAAGGACGAGCGCGGGCCTAAACCTCTCTGTAAGGTATCCGGCGAGCTGGCAACTCACGACGACCGACAGCGATACGCACATCGCGGTGCGGGACCCGGGAACGGGGACGGTGTTCCTGACCGGCATGGAGCAGAGCCGAGGGCCGCAAGGGCCGCCGAGCACGCTCGCGGCTCGGCTGGCCGCGGACCCCGGGGGGAATTACGGTCAAATCGCGGTGACCGAAGTGCTGGCACCGGTAGGCGGCCTGGCGCCGTTTCGTTTGGACGTGCTTCGCGGTGTAGCGGCGGAGCAGGGGACGCTCGTGATTCAACAGTTCACCACAGGCGATGCCACCTTTTCGTTGTGGTGGATGACTCTCGGCAACGATTCGACCACGACGCCTACGGTTGATGCCATGGCGCAGACAATAACGACTGACGCGAATTGAGCGCGTCTCGCCCGCGCGGTTGCGCTGTCAGGATTCGGCACGCGGGTGCATTAGATCAGGGGACCACTCGATGGAAGGGTTGCCCCGATGATGACCGCTGGAATCGCCCTATGAGGAGATAGCACGATGCGTGTCAAGGCTTTCATCATAACGTCCGTGGCCCTCGCAACGAGTGTCGCGACTGCGGAGAGCCAAAGCTTCGAACCCGGAACGATCGCCGTACTTCCGTTCGGCGTGCAAGGGGAATGGCGAGGCAATGAATCCGCCTGGGCTTCGTCCCTGGCCATCGCGAGCGCCCTGAAAAGCGTCCTGAGCGAAGGGCAGCGATTTACGGCCGTCCTGGATCGATCGGCTGATGCAGCGATCCTCGACGAACTCAAGCGGACGGAGAGCGTATGGAACTCAGGGAGCGCGGTTCAAGTGGCCCAAGACGGTCAGCTGAATGCCAACTACGTCGCGTATGGCTTCATCATGAGTCATACTTACAACCCCGGCAATAACTGCGCGCGCATCGAGTTCACCGTCGAGATTTCGGATGTCGGCTCTGGAGAGACCGTGATGAGTAAGGTCTTCAGGGTCGACAACGACCGTGCGCCCGGGCCTCTCAAGCTGTGCACGGAATCGAGTGAAGCCACCGCCTTCAGCGTGGCCCAAGGCAGGGTGAGTGAGAAGTTTCGCAATGAGATGGCGAAGAACTTTGGCAAACGGTTCGGTTACCGTTTGGTAGACATGCGGCAGCGTGACGGCAGACTCGAGGTGTTGGTTCGTGCCTCCGACGGCGATCCAAGTCGCGGCACCGACCTGGTTGTGCTCGTGACGATCACATCGGCGTTCGGAGAGACCTACACCCAAGAACTTGGGCGGCTGAAAGTCCGGAGTTCAGAGGGAGACGTCGCGATCGCACTATTCGAAAACCAAGAGCAGGCCGACGCGTTCGTGGCGCATGTGAACGAGCACGGGCCGCGCTCCGTACAAGTGAAGCGGAGATAAGGCGTTATGGTCACTTCGAATCGATCCAGGCGCCGCTGGACCGTGTTGGCAGCAATCATCGTCCTCGCGGCTTGCAGTGGAAACCAGACCCAGACTATGGTCGAACCGGCGGGAAACACGGACACGCCAAACGCAACCGTGGCGGTGTCGGTCACCCGCATCGACTCGGACTGTGGCAGCCGCGATGAACGACGCTGCGCCGAGCTGGACGCGATTCGGCAATTGTTGTTCATCGGCGTTCCCGGAACGAACCGGCCTCGGGCCATGATCCGAGACGAGGCTGCGGCCATCGCGGGGCACCGACGGTTTTTCGAAGAGCTGCTGGAGGACGGTGGACACGCCCGGTACATCGTGCGTGCAACCGGAGATCGCGTGAACGATACGTCCTTCTGGACAGTCGTCATCAATCATCAGGCCCTCCGCATCGCGCTCGAACAAGAGGGCGTCATTCGAGGGTTCGGCTTCCGAAGAATGGGTTACTAATATGCGAAGCACTTTCACACTGACCCTGTTGTTGGCCGTTACCCCCACCGCCGCGCGCGCACAGGAGCGGCAGCGTGCCAGGACGCGGCGGGAGGAACTGTTGTGACGTCTCAGCCCCGAGTCGTCGCGATTCCGTTCACCCGACAGGGTGAGGATCTGCGGACGATCCTGGAGGAAAGCCTCAGCCGGCGAATTGCAGTGACCAAGGTGCAACAAGCGTTGGACGAGCGGGGGTTCTCGGCCACCGATTTCCTCGGTGCCGTCCGCGTTGCTTCGGTGATCGAAGGGTGGGAGACGATGTCCCAAACAGACATCAAATCCGCCATTCTCGACCGAGCCCGCGCCGATATCTATATCGAGCTAGAAACAGCAATGGAGACACGGTCCACGGGATCGCACGCGGCCGTGGTCATCATGCGTGCTTTCCTTTCGGCCAACGGTATGTCGCTTGGCAATCGAGTGGGCCGCTCGCCCTGGAGTCGGGTGTCGGAATCGCAACTCATCGAGAAGGCCATCGAACTCGAGTCCGAGCCGCTACTCGCCATGATGCAAGAGAAGTTCGACGGCTTCTTTGCGGATGGTGTCCCGATCCAGCTCAACGTCAGTGCACGAGAAGGAGCCGAGAACGATATCGAGACGTGGGTTGGGGACTTCACGGTGGGGGACATCGTCGAAGAGTGGGTGGCGGACAATGCGTGGAAAAACCAATACGACCTCACGGCGCTGACTGCCAAGCGCATGTTCTTCTCAGAGGTGAGGATCCCGATGCGCGATCCTCAAACGTGCCGCAACTTCAGCCCGCTGCGTTTTGGCCAGATGCTCCGGCGGCATCTCGCGCAGAACAGAATTCGGTCCACTGTCACGTTGACCAACGGAAACGTCTTCATCGAACTGCGATAACGCCATGAGACATTACATGATTGCCGCGGTGCTCGCGTCATTGGTTCCGACCGTGGCACACGCGCAGAACGCACGGCTCAGACCGGTCATCGACATGGGGAAGAGCATCCCGATCTCGGTGCGGGTTCCACCGGCGATGCCTGGCATCGATCAAGCGGTGCGGACGCAACTCGAGGCGCGCCTCTCTCGGGTGCTGACGGGTACGGGACTCGCCGCGGTGCCGGGAGGGGCCAACTTCGTCATGTACCCGAGCCTGGTGGTGTTGGAAGAGCGGATCGTCGAGGGGTCGCGTGGGATGATGGTAGTCAAGCTCGACCTGTCACTGTTCGTCAAGAGCGTTTCGGATGGCGTGCTGTTTGCGTCGATCTCCAAAGTCGTTGGGGGCGCCGGTCGAACACGCAATGCGGCGCTCCTGAACGCGGTATCGTCGCTACAGGGAAACGACCCGGACTTGCGCGACTTCTCCCAGGCCGCGCGCGACCGAATTCTGGACTACTACTCACAGCGGTGCGATCAGATCATTCTCGATGCAGAGACAGCCGCTCAGACAGGTAACGTCGATCAGGCATTGGCGTCGTTGCTGGGCGTTCCCGACGTGGTCACGGACTGTCACCAAGCCGCATCCGATGTAGCGGTCGCGATTTTTATCAGCTATCAGCAGCAACAGTGTGAGAGCCATATCCGAGGGGCGCGCGCCTCCATGGCTGTTGACAACTTCGGGGAGGCCATTGTGCAGGTGAGCTTGGTCGACCCGGGTAGTCCGTGCGCCGACGAGGCGGATCAGCTCATCTCCGATATGGATCGAGACGTCCAGGCCGGGGTTGAACGCGAGGCGTTGGCGGCCGAACAAGCGCGACGTGCCGCGATCAAACCGGAAATCGCGTCGCCCGAGGGCGCCCGCCAACGACAGGGGTCACTGATGGAGGCGCACGCGACCCTGTATTTCAACAGACAGCCACGGCCGGCAATCGATCCTTCCATCTATGGCAATCTCTAGGCGAGTTGCCGATTCGTGAGCTTTCCTCGTTTAGTGTAGTTGCCACGAGCAGCATGACTGCCACCATCTCGACATGACCGCCCCCCATTCGTCGACCGACAGCTCGATCCCTCGGACGATCGCAGTAGCGGCGGGTGGCTCGATCATCGTCGGCCGGGATGAGACCGCCGCTACGGTGGTTATCGCCCACCCGTCAATCTCCCGCAAGCACGCGGGAATTCGCCGCACACGAAACGGCCTCGAGATCATGGATCTCGGTAGCACAAACGGCATCCACGTGAATGGACGTCGCGTTGCGGGAGCGCAGGCGCTGAAGAGCGGCGACGTCGTGGCGCTGGGTCCATTGCTGTTCCGCGCGAGCGACGGAGGGTTGGAACTGCTAGATGGCCCTGAGGGCATCCCCATCCAGGCCGCGGACCTGACGTTCGACATACGCACCAACGGCACCTCGCGTCGATTGGTCGATCGCGTGAACCTCGCGATCCCTCCTGGGTCGTTTGTGGCCGTGATCGGTCCGAGCGGGTGCGGCAAGTCGTCTTTGATCCGACTCCTCAGCGGGCGCGTGCTGCCGACGAGCGGTGACGTGCGGTTTGGCGATCTGAGCCTGGCTCAGCACTTCTCCGCCCTCAAGCATACGATCGGCTTCGTGCCGCAGCGCGAAACGCTCCCTGAAGAGCTACCCGTGATCAGCGCGCTCCGCTACACGGCGCGCCTCCGCCTGGCAGCGGACAGTCGGCCCAGCGACATCGAGGGTGCGGTGCGCGGGGCGATTCGGCGGGTCGGCCTCGAGCAACGTGCCACCCTACCCATCAACAAGCTGAGTGGTGGCCAACGCAAACGCGTGGCTCTCGCCAACGAGCTCATCGCCCAGCCGAAGGTCATTTTTGCTGACGAGGTGACAAGCGGGCTGGATGACGGCACAGACCGTGAGATGATGCAACTCTTCAAGCAGCTCGCCGGTGAAGGCGTCAGCATCATCTGCGTGACGCACACGATCGCCAACGTGGATGGCAACTGCGATGCGCTCGCGGTCATGGCCCCTGGTGGTCGGATCGCCTATTACGGACCACCTCGCGACGTGCTCGGCTACTTCGGCATAGCGAGTCTCGCCCAGGTGTACGAGGCGGTCGAACAGACGGCTTTGCCACCGACTATACCCCCGGTCGGTGCGGTGTCGTCCTCCACCGCGTCGCGCGTGATCCACCGCCCAGACAAACGCCGGCCGTTCTCGCAGCTTCCGGCACTGGTGAGTCGCACGATCATGACCACCACCGCGAACGCGCGGAATGTGGGTTTCATTGCGGCACAAAGCATTCTTGTTGGTCTGCTGTTCCGACTCGTGTTCGGCGCCGGAGACGTCGGGGCACAGATATGGCCGCAGTTTGCATTCCTTTTGGGTGTGTCGTCGTTCTGGTTTGGGTGCAGTAACGCGTCGAAGGAGATCGTGAAGGAACGCGGACTCTACCGGCTCGAACGCAACATCCACGCCCTCGAGGGTGTGAGTAGCTACTTGAGTTCCGGAGGAGTGCCTCGCTTGCTGGCCGCCACGTTCGAAGGGCTCGAACTCGAGACGCTCGAGCATCAGGCGCTCGAGTACGGCTGCCGGTGCGACCGCTCGCGGCT
>JADFIT010000170.1 GCA_022566515.1 Gemmatimonadota bacterium | reverse complement strand
GACGTATTCGGGCACGTGCCGCTGCACGCCGATCCGGGGTTCGCAGACTTTCTTCAGCAGTTTGGTCAGATCGCGGCCCGCGTCACCGATGAAGAAGACATCCGCCGCATGGCTCGGCTCTTTTGGTTTACGATCGAGTTCGGGTTGGTGCGGGAAGATGGAAAGATCAAGGTGTACGGCAGCGGTTTGATCTCTTCTGTGGCGGATGGGGCGAACGCGCTGGGGCCGAAGTGCGACCGACGGCCGTTCGATCTCGAGGCAGTCTTGAACCAACCTTTCGAGATTGATCACCTGCAGGACGTCTTGTTTGTGATCGACTCGTTTGATGAGCTGTTCGAGGCTGTCGCCGAATTGGCAGCGCGGTCGTAACGACGGTGGAATTAACCACAAGAGGAGGCCGCGCCCAACCCATACCAAGATTGCTTTTTATAGTGGCACGGCACCGCAATGTGACGTATGATGCCTGTTGTGTTTCATCTCTTCGCGTTTCAGGGTGGGCTGTCGGACTCGCTGGCCCATTCTCCGCTACTGGCGATCGCCACGCTATTTGGCGCTGGGGTGCTCACCAGCCTCACGCCGTGCATCTATCCCATGATCCCCATCACTGCGGGGATTCTGGCTGGAGCCGGTGGAGAGAACAGAACCCGCGCGCGAACCGTGAGGCTCACGATCACGTACGTGTCGGGGCTCGCGACGCTATACGCGTTGATGGGGTTGATCGCCGGACTCAGCGGTTCGCTGTTCGGAGCCGTGGCGGCGAGCCCGTGGGCTCGCTTGGCGATTGGGAACCTGTTGCTTCTGTTCGGGCTTTTTATGTTGGATGTCATCCCGGTTGCAGCGCCCCGGAGGCTGCTAGTTTGGGCCGGTGAACTCGGTGGTGGGTCTTACCCGGCCGTGTTTCTCTTGGGTACGACCTCAGGAATCGTGGCGGCACCATGTGGTGCGCCGGCCTTTGCGGTCGTGCTGACCTGGGTTACCACTACCCAGAGCGGGCTGCTGGGGTTCATATACTTGTTCGTGTTTTCACTCGGCATGACGGCGCTGCTGGTGGTTGTGGGCGTGTTCTCGGGCTCGCTTGCCAGGCTGCCCAAGTCCGGCCGCTGGACCTCGTGGATCAAGAAAGGGGCTGGCCTCACTATGTTGGGTATGGCGGAATACTATTTCATCCAAATGGGAATGGTCTATTGAGGACATCACCGGTTCCTGTGCTGCGTATCGGCTTGCTCACGTTACTTGCCTCGTCGTGGCTGACAGGCGCGGTTACCGCCCAGGAGAAGATCGGCGTTCCCAGAGGCACGCCGGCACAACCGGTTCGGCTCGACGATTTGGACGGCCGGCCGGTAGATCTGGGAGAGCTTTTTGGTCGAAGGCCCGTGTTGCTCGAGTTCTGGGCGCTGTGGTGTGAGAACTGCGAGGCGCTGACCCCCCAGCTGGTAGCAGCACATGAGAAATACAAAGATCGTTTGGACTTCTTCGCGGTGGCTGTTGGGGTGGGGCAGAACCCCCGTTCGATTCGCCGGTACCTCCGCCGGCATCCGATCCCGTTCCCCATGCTGTGGGACGAGCAGGGCGCGGCGGTGCGCGCGTTCATGACCCCCGCTACGTCGTACATCGTCATCGTTGACGAAGAGGGAAGGGTGGCGTACACCGGTATTGGCCGCGAGCAAAATATCGAGGCGGCGATACGGGGGGTGATAGAGTAGGAGCCGAATATCCAATATCCAATATCCAATATTGGATATTCGGTATTGGATATTGGATATTCTACAAGTAGTAGTCTCCCGGATTCACGTGGTACTTCTCCGGATCCGTTATCTTGATGATTGTCCTCTTAAAAGAACCGTCGGCCGCCGTCTCGGCGAGGTCGACCACATGCTCGTCGGTGGCGCGATTGCCGTCTGCGGTGTAAATGATGCGGATCAACGGCCTGTGAATTTGCGCCGGGTCGGGGTTCACCCCGTGCACAATGGCCACCTCGTACGTGTCCAGAATGACGCATGTGCCAACCGGATATATGCCCAGCAGATTGATCAGCGCTTTGACGAGCGCGACGTCGATGCCCAGCCGCTCATGATCGTCCAGCAGCTCCTGGAGAATCTCGTTGGGTTTCAACGGCTCCTGCGTCCGGTAGACGCGATGGCTCGTGGCGGCGTCGAATACGTCTGCAACGGTAATGATCTTTGAGAACACCGAAAGTTCGCGCGGCCGGAGTGATTTAGGATAACCCTTGAGATTGGTCCCCATATGGTGCTCATAAGCCACGATCATGGGGCGGTACGGGATGTCACCGTATCCTCGGAAACCGGATAGCGCGATCGCTCCCAGCGTCGGGTGGAGCTGCATCGCCAGCCACTCATCCTGTGTGAGCTTGTCGGTCTTGTTCAGGACCTCCTTGGGAATCCGGGCCTTGCCCACGTCGTGCAGAAAGGCACTCATGCCCAGATCGTAGAGCTGGAGCTTGCTCAGGCCGAGTCGTTTGCCCATCGAGACGGCGAAGATGCTGACGTTGACGGAGTGAGTGAAAGTATAGTCGTCGTAGTCGCGGATGGTCGTCAGCCCGATGAGCGTGACCTCGTTGTTCAATATCTGGTCTACGATCCCCTGTACCGCGCGCTTGACCTTCTTGACACTTGCCGTGCGCCCCATTCGCGCGCTCTCGGCAAGCTCGTTCGTGATCGCAACGCAACGCTCGTAGGTGCGTTTTGCCACCTCCTTCTGGCGCTCCTCATTGGCCAGGTCGGCTTCGCTGGCTGCCGGTGGGTCGACCGTAATATGGGTGATGCCACCCAGCGTCATCTTCTCCCGTAATTCTGAAAGTTTGTTGGGGCCCGAGTCGCGGGCGGCGAAAGAGAGCATGAGAGACACGAACACCTGCCACTCGCGGCGGTCGATGCCTGGTGTGACGCTCATGATGCCCACCTCGGCCTGCCGGAAGGTGGCGAGCACGTAGCTGAAGGACGCGTAATTGTGAAGGTCGAGTCGCAATCTCGTGGAGTTGATGAAGAGCAGTTGGCCGGCCACGCGTACTTCGAGTTCGGACTCACGCTGGATCAGATCGTCGGCCGTGCGTGTCAACCCGTCGAGCGACTTTTGGACCTGATCGTTCTCGACGGGATAGAGCTTGAGGCTTCGCAGCGCTGCGTACATGGCAACGAGAAAGGCGCGTCCGCTTTGGCGTAACTCGGTCTCGGTAGCCTCAGTGGCGCCGGCCATCGACGGTTGGCGCCGCGGCTCGGATGGACCGGATGGAGTAGTCATGCTCACGCCAATTCCTTCAAGGCCTTTTCGGCGGCATTGCGGACAATGGCCTCCTTTTCCTTCAACATCTTTTCGAGCACCGGCCGCGCCTTGGCTGCGTGGGTCTTGCCGAGCGCCATTGCAGCGCAAGCACGAGTTTCGGGGTCGGTCTTACGTTTGAATAGTCCCTTACCCGACAGGGCCGCACTGAGGTAACTCACGCCACCCTCGCCGGCGAGCAAGCCGTACCCTTCATAGAACGCGCGCTTTTCGGTAAGATCGGTGGATCGCATCGCCTTACTGTCGATCGCCGCCTGGATGCTTGGCAACGCAGGTCCGTGGCGTTTCGATCCGAGCACCTTGACTGCGCCAACGCGCACATCCCTATCGCCGTCCGTCAATAGCTGCTGGAGCTGCGTGTAGGCGCTCGGTGTCGCCACCGTCGCCAGAGCGTCTACCAGCGCTTGCCGAACATCCGCATCCTCGTGGGAGGTGAGTTTCCCGAGCGGCGGACCCAGCGTCGTGAGCTTGAGCCGCGTAACAAGACCCAGCGCGCCCAGGACGACGGTTCGATCTTGTGAGGCTAGGGCCTGGTTGACTGCTGCGGGATGCGCAACCGCTAGCTGGTCTATCGCACGGGCAAGGAGATCCTTCGCGCGCTCGTTGATGAGGCGCGGCAGCCAAGCCAGCACGGTGTCCATCGCCTGCGGCGAAAGCTCGCCGAACAGCTCTCCCAAATCCTCTTCGGTCGGGTGTACGTGGGCCTCATCGAGCGTCTGCAACAACTGGTCCAATGCCTCCGGCTCGGACAGTTTGGCAGGGAACGCGGACAGCCGTTCACGGTGCTCAGGACTCAAGCGCTCGGAGCGCTGGATCACCGTTCGGAGTTCACGAAGGATGTAGGCCACTGTCTGGAAATCTCCTGCTCCCAGGAGATACGGGATGAAACCCTCGAGAATGGAGACAATCTCGTCATATCCTGTCTGGTCATGCTGCAGCTCGAGTACATCGAACAGGCACGAGAGCACGATGCGGCGCAAATCCTGACTGTACTCGCGTTCTATCTCACTGTTGAGGTACTGAATCTCGTCGTCGTCGAGGAAATAGAGCGTGGAGTCAAAATCATCGATGTTGACGATACCATCGGGCTGCTTTACTTCCTCTTCCACTTGCTGCCGTTGCTCGGTGGAAGACAGAGAGGATTCAAACCGTTCCGAGCGTTCGAGCGGCCGCTGCTCGTCGAAACCAACTTCGATGTAGTCGTATTTGATGTGCTGGAAATCTTCGCCCCAAAACAGAGTCAGGAGATCGTCGTCTGCATCCTCGGGCAAGGTGCGGGCCTTATGGATCGTGGCGAGGAACCGGACCATTTCCTTGTCCTCCACCCCCGGTGTCAGTGTTACTCCCCGCACGCCGTCCTTGAACAACACCCACGATATGCTGTCGCCTTTGGCTTCCTCGTCCAGCACCAGACTTCCTTCCCACATCAATCCGTCTTCCGTGACGTTGAGCAGGAGCTGGTCCTCTTCCTCCCACAGCGTACGGAAGACGGATTGGAGGTTTCGGACAGCCTCGTGGTACACCGGGTTGTTGGGTAGATACAGGATGATCGCCCGATGGCATTTGGCCATCGTTTGCATCGCCTGCCCGACGAGCTCCGAGTCGGTTTCCAGTTCGGGATTTCTGAGTTCCGTCACGGTGCGGTTTCTCTCAAAGGCCAACAGGGCCAGCGCCGTCCTGCGGCAGGGGGCTGCAGAACCGGTTTACCCATCCCCTCTCCCCTTTGATCCGAAGCTGACCAATCTTAGTAGCGGGTGCGACCGCAAGTCAAAGCCTTTGGTCACAAATCCCGACGTCAAGAGGGGCCCGACCAAGCGCCGAGCCCCTCTCCCTGTTCCAGCTGGCTCCCATGTCCTGCATTGGGACTGCCGACATCCGGCTCGTTTACTGCATCTCCGCTTCGCCGGTGACGGGAGCGATTCGGTCGAGAGCCTCACGCAGCTCGACATAGGCCTGTGGGTCGACCTCACGGAAGGGCACAGCCCGCCAGGCTACGCGGCCCTCTCCATCAATGATGAACAATGTCCTGTTGTCGATGAGCCCCCCATCCCGCGTCTCGCGAAAAGCGCCATAGCGCTTTCCTACGTCCGAGGCCGGGTCGCTAGCAAAGAGAAAGGGAAACTCATCGTCCGCGGCCCATGACTGCTGGGCTTCGGGAGCGTCGGTGCTGATGCCGATTAGCACGATGTCCCGGCCACCGCGGAAGAGACTGGCGTACTGATCACGGTACGCATGCATTTGGATCGTTCAGCCACGGGTTCGAACTCTGAAAAAGAACGCGAGCACGACTGTCTTACCCCGGTAGTCGCTGAGCTTCACGGGGTCACGCAAAACCCCGTACCGGGTGGCCCCGGCCAACTCGAAATCGGGGGCCATTTCGCCGATCTCGAGCACCTTGGGTCCCTGGCTCTCCTGCGCGGTGGCAGGGGCGGCAAGCGTGCCGGCCAACAACGCCGCAAGCGCTCCCATGGGCCAGAACTTGTGCATGGACACAGCTCCTTGTGGGAATTGTGAGTGGAAAGACGTTGCAATTTCCAACGACATCATTATAGAGGAAAGCCAGCAGACGGGTAAGGCCTTTCTCACACGGTGCGATGGGCGAAGACATACCTTCCCCGCAAGCAATCTGACGAATCTCTACCCGGAGGCGTAAAATGTGCGCTTGGATAGCTTTGGCGGTTGCGATCGTGATTGCCGGGTGCGGTCCACGGCATGCTACGACACCGAATCCCATCCTCGAGGCGCAAAGCTCCGGGACGACGGCATTGCTCCAGGCCGTCAGCGTGGTCGATGAAAACATCGTCTGGGTGAGCGGCCATCGCGCCACCTACGCCCGGACCGTGGACGGTGGCACGACCTGGGAGGCCGGTGTCGTGCCCGGGCCCGATTCGCTGCAATTCCGCGACGTGCACGCCGTCGATGCGAAAACGGCGTACCTGCTGAGCGCCGGTCCCGGTGACATGTCGCGGATTTACAAGACTACCGACGCGGGACAGAACTGGACCCTCCAATTCAGCAACACGAACCCCCGGGCGTTCTTTGATTGTATGGATTTCTGGGATGCCGAATCTGGCATGGCCTTCAGCGACGCCGTCGACGGACACTTGATCATCATTCGCACCACAGATGGCGGAGCCAACTGGACCGCGATTCCCAGCGATGTCATACCTGATGCGAGAGGCAGCGAGGGGGGATTCGCGGCAAGCGGTACGTGCCTAGTCGCCCACGGTAGCGGCACGGTGTCGATAGGGACGGGAGCTGGGGACACGGCGCGGGTGCTCACCACGGTGGATGGGGGTGACAGCTGGCTCGTGGCGGAGACACCGGTGGTGAGCGGAACGGGCTCGTCGGGCATTACGTCGCTGGCCTTCCGGGACGACACCCACGGAGTGGCTTTGGGAGGGGATATCGGCGATACCACCGGCTACACCCAAAACGTGGCCATCACGAGCGATGGAGGCGCGACCTGGGTCTTGGGCGGTAGGCTGGCGTTTCCCGGCGCCGCCTACGGCTCTTCATTCGTGCCAGGCGGGCCCGACGGTACGCTCGTGGCTGTGGGACCTGGGGGAGCCCGCGTATTCGCTGGACGACGGCTCCACCTGGACGAGCCTCGACACGCTCAGCTACTGGGCGGTGGGGTTTGCGAATCCCGCCGCCGGTTGGGCCGTTGGGCCCGGCGGGAGGATTACGAAAATTCGGCTCTTTCCCTAGGTCTCCACCCGTTTTGCGGTCCACTCCCGGGTGAATTCACCCCCGCCACCCCGTCCGCCTGTCCATGTCCCCGCCATGGAATCGCCTTCGACTTTGCCGGTATAATGCATCTCGAAGTTGCCCCTCGGCGTCTCGATCTGCACCACGAAAGTGATCTCGTCGCCGTTGATCGTCCCTTCCTGAATCTTCGCCTCCCCAAAGGGAAGCTCGAGGGTACCGGTGAAGGTGTCCCCATCTTGCTCGATCACCATCTTCGTCGGCCCACCGCCGCCCCCACCCATGCGTCCCCCTCTTTGGCCTCCTCCTCCTCCTCCTCAGTCATTTCATCCACCCTGGCGACAATATTTTGTTAGATTATGACAAAATATTGCTTGCATGGCGAGTCGATTCTGGTAAAAAATGTGTGGTAACGTATAGGGTTTTATCCTTCG
>JADFIT010000169.1 GCA_022566515.1 Gemmatimonadota bacterium | reverse complement strand
CGGCCCGGCGGGACGATGCCCAGGCTGCGCGCGGCATGTCCGATTGGCTGGGCAACGTCGACCGTCCCTATCTCTACGGTAACAACACCGTATGGCGGGCACGGATTGCCGCGTTGCTGGGCCAGCCCGATGAGGCGGTAGCACTGCTGCGCTCTGCTTTCGATGAAGGCCTCGCCTTCTACGGTACGAGTCCGTTTCTATGGATCTCGAGGACGGATGTAGCCTGGCTTCACCGTGAAATGGACTTCGAGTCGCTGCGCGATCACCCGGAGTTCGCGGAGTTGTTGCGACCTGGCGGATAGCCAGGCGGGCCAACCGGCAGGACCTGCTGGAGTATTGCAAGCGGGATACGTGGGCGACGGTGAAGTTATTGGAGCGGTTGCGGGAGTTGGCCGGGTAGTGCGCTCGGCACTGCAGTTCAGGCAAGCGGGCCCGGGGCCATTGGGCTGAAATGAGTGGCCGGCTCCGAGAGACGGTCGTGGACGGCACCTGGCTCGTGTCAGCAGCTCATCGCTCGGCCACGGAAGGCCCGAACTCCCGACCGCACTTGGCACACCGCCACTCGGGATCCTCACCAGTGATCACACATCCCCCCAACGCGACCTTCCCAAGCCGTGCCTCCTCGGCAAGTTCCGGACCCGGGAGTCCATATACAATCCGTAAGACTTGCGAAGTGCCGCACGATGGACATCTGTTCGATTTGTCACTCACGATCCCTCACTCTTCCCGAACTCCCACACGCCGTCCTCACGAACGATGAGGATGTCGGGACACGTGACGCTGGATGCCTCGGCGAGGTAATCCTGATCAAAATCGTCTCCAATCCTCGTACACGTGGCCGCACTTCCCACAGCGAACGCGAATTTGCTTTGGCGGAGATGTCATTCAATCACGAAACCGCCCTCCGCACCGCGTCCCGATAAAACCCGGGCCCCACCACCTCGGCTTCTACCCCGTACTGTAGCACTCGCTCCGTCAACCAGTCGGTTGTCGCAGACTGATATGTCACCGTAACAGTCCCGTCGCTATTCTCGGCTGCGGATGGGTGCCGCTCACTGATCCACCGGGCAATGCGCTCGGAGAAACGAACCTGTACCGAGTCCAGGGAGTCCTCGGACCCAACGAAGATTTGATCGTACGGACAATCCGTGCGCTCCGTGAACGCATCCTCGGTGGTGATCACGTCGAGGATCCGATCCAGTCGAAACCTGCGCCAGCCGTTTCGCATCTCGCACCAACCCACTACATATGTTCGTCCCCTGTTGGCAAGCACCTGATACGGATGCACCGTGCGCACGGTGGGTGTATCGCTGCCCGAGCCGGCGTAGCGCAATTCCACACATCGCCGTTGGTCGATGGTTCGCAACAGGACGTCCACCACTTGCTCTTCGCCCTCTCCTGGGCTGTATGGCGCAACCTGCTCCAACGCGCTGCCCTGAGTTTCCCCAAGACCCACGACTTCGTCTTCGTCCACCCCCAAACTCAGCCTCAACACGAGTAGCTCGTCCGGCGTGAGCCGCATGGGCCGGCGGAACGGGCCGGCACTTCCCCCCTCCACCCGGTCGCCCTCGACGATGAGCTGGAGCGAGAGGAGCCACTCCGTGTCCGACGACTCGTAGAGATAGGTCATCCGCCGAAGGTCGGCTTGGATTTCTTCGGGTGTCGTGCCGAGGAGTTGGGCAAGCTCGTCCAGGGTGGCGGACGGTTCATCACTGTCGCGTCGACGACCGAGTTCCGCCACGAGGGAGACCATCCGGTTGAGGCGCGCCGCAGCCGTGCTCACTCCCGGCCTCCGGTGTCGTACAGCGCAGCCACTTCATGTCGCAGTGCGTGCAACTCTTCCGCCACTTCCGATGGGCTCACGACCTCTGCGCGGCCCCGGTGACTCAAGAGCCATCGAAGAAACGGATTGCGGTCGTGAACCGAAAACTCCATCAGGGCGCCCCCATCATCCAACACCGGCTCGACAACCACGCCGGTCCCTTGATTCTGCACCCAACGGGATTCGGGAAACCGAAAGCGCACTCTCACGGTGGTCGGTGGGTTGTCGGAAAGCTCCCACGGCGCCCGCCCCGCATAATCTCGAATAGAGAACGTGTCCGGCACCTCGAAGCGCGCAGATTTGCCGCTCAGCATCTTCGCGTGGCTCATGCGGTCGAGGCGGAAGACGCGCAACGCATCCCTCTCCCTCGCCCAGGCAACGCAGTACCACTTCCCCCAATTGAAGAACAGGCCGTAGGGCTCTATCTCCCGCTCTTCCTTTGCGTCACGTCCGATCGTGTAGTAGTGACACCGCACGGCGGTTCGAGACATCACCGCCTGCTGCAACACCCGGAGCGTCTTCTGGGCCTCGCCCTCCAACGGCTCGCTCAGAATCCGCTCGACCGCGGCGGCAGTCAGGGGCAAGTCGAACGCCAGCTTTTGCCTCAGCGACCTTGCCGCAGCAGCGAGCCTCCCACCGGCGTGGTCGGCGATCCTCTGGGTGCCCCGGTCGAGGCGCTCGAGCTGTTCTCTGGTGACGATCTGCCGGGCAAGTCCACGGTACACCTTTTCCGGCCCCGTTCCGGGCTCCGCCAACTCGAGGTAGGGCAGATAGAAGTCCTTGGGCGCAAGGCGGTATCCCTTGTCCGCTTGGTCTGCCGCTGCCGGCGGCAGATCAACCGTTTCGATGGGAATACCGAGGGCCCGCAACTCGTCCTTGTCGCGCTCAAAGGTCCGCCGGCGCGATTCGGCGTCATCGGAGACGTCCTTGCCGACATATCCCCTGACGTTGTCGAAGATGTCCTCCCGGCTCACCGGGAAGCGCCTATATAGGAGGAAAGCGATCAGGTCGAGCCAGCGGGTGGCCTTTGGCGTGGGCATATCAGAGCAACGACGTTTGTTGTGGTGTCAGGGCGACGAGGTTCTCCCGGATTCCTCCTTGCCGAAGGGCCAGGAGGTAGGGTGGCGTGGGGAACGGGTCGTCGGGAGAGGCCCGGAGGGGACTCAGGAAGCCGTCAGCCGCCGCCTCGAGTAGGCGGCGCGGGTCGGTCGCGGTAACCAGGGTGATCTCGGCCATAGTCCAATTTTGAAGGGGGGTGTGACAATTCGAATCACCACCATTCACACCCTGCTCTATTCTTTCTCCGAGACCACCCCATGGCAAGGGCTTCAAGTCAGACTTTCAACCCGCCAGTCGCCCCTCAGACCCGCTAATTCGGCGACCGAAGGAGAGAGATCTGTTCGTTCACAAACACGTGTTTCATAAACGATGTCTCCTAGCAAAGATTTTGGTGGGCTCACACTGACTCGGCTAGGAAGGTGGGAGGGGGGTGTGACATCTGCCACGGATCTTGACCTCAAGACCGCTTCGTGCATGGTAGACTCGATGGCCGGCAGACCGGAACCAGACGAAACGGGTGGCTACTTACGCTTCGCAGCCACCAACCGACGCTTGGCCACAGTGCCAGACAACTCGCGGCTCACGGTCCCGCCGGCGGCAAGCTGGTATGAAGAGATCAGTAGCTCTGGCCTCCGCGCGGCCAAACGTAGAAGGAGAAGGGCGGGACCATCGGGCTTGCGCCGGCCGGACTCCCAGGCCTGTACGAGTTTCGTACTCACGTTCAGATAATGGGCCAGGACAGCCTGTGAGACTTTGAGCTTTTTTCGCAACCTCTGTACGGCTGCGGCACTCATTGGCTGGAGAGGAGGCGGTAAGACGGTGGTCCGCAGATCTCGCTTGCCGCGAGCGTGTTGGAGGGCCTCGTTAGCCGACTCCAGCAGTTCTGCAAAGAGCTTGTCGTCCACGTCACCAGCCTTCGGATTGGCCGCGAGTTCAATCTGGAGTTCCCGCAGCGGCTGCTCGAGCCCGAGCCTAACGATGCGCTTCGTGAAGACATGCGTCTCGACAAAGGTCGCTGACAGCGGTCTTGTGCTCTCCCACATAGTAGTATGCTACATTGTAGTATATTATGTCAAGAGCGCGTGGACCCTCGACCGGCTCGGCGTCTCACGGCCGGCCCGCGTCACGATAGCGGTGTATGAGGTCGAGTTCGTTACCAATTCAACGCGTCGCGTGGCCAAACCAGCGCGTGTGGGCTCACGTTACCCCTCGCCGTACGGTCGGAGTGCAGCCCGGGGGGCGCGACTGTGGGATCCGTGTCCCAAAGCTTTAGCGTCATCCGTGGCTTCAAGGCACCGGGCCCACGAGGGGCTGGCATTGCGCGTGCCAATCGAGGATAAGGGTGCACCGCAGTGGGGAATAGAGAGAGGCGGCGTGGAGACTCCATGCAACGAGCCCGACATCCTCAGTAATGCGGGTCGCATCACGCACGGGGATAAACCTCTCGGGCACCTCGCTGATGCGGTCAACGAATCTGTCAGCGACATCGGGGAGTTGTCATCTGGTATCCCAACGCCAAGTAGTCCGACCTACTTCGGGACATTGCCATGGGGGTGTGACAATTGTCGGCCTACCATCTGCTCTCCCTGGTGTCACAGGGTCCCCCGATCGTTCCTCCATGACTATTGGCGATTGGCCGGCTCTGAACATGGACACGCTAACCTGGATGCTGCCGCGCATGCGGGATACAGGGCGGCCGACAGTGAACCTCAAGCGGCTGGCCGCGCATCGGTTCCCGACGGGGGAGTGCGTGTACCTGACGCGGGATGGGGCGGGGCGGTATTACGTGCGGGTGATGAGGGGCGGGCGGGAGAGATGGTTGGTGTGGGAGACGACTCCGAGTGGGGCGGTATCCCTACTGTTCGCCTTCTGGTGGCGGCGGTGGCGTGAACGGCGACAACGCTGAGTTACCGGACAACCGATCTGCCGCATTGATGTTGGGGCTCTAACGCGGCTCAAGGACGTAACCCGGGGCGGGGAGTGGGATCCGCGTCCTCCAAAGCTTTAGCGTCATCCGCGGCGGCGTTGACGCAATGTTGATGCCAAAGGACGATGGTTGGAGCCCTGCCAACCGTCTAGGTGTCCGGCTGTTACGCAAGGAACGGAGCATTTCAAGGTCCAGCAATACCAGCCATATAAGAATAGCGCGCGATTGACTTATGGCCGTTACATGACTAATTTATCCAAACCCGTTATTCGCCCGGTTGGAGCTGTTTGTTGGGGAGGGTAGACGCGTTCGCAATCGGGGGACTCGATCTCTGGTTCAATTCTCACGATCATGGGCCGCCGCATTTTCACGCGCGGCGGCCGGGTGAGTGGGAAGTCAGGGTGTACTTCCTGTTCTGCACAGGGAATGTCTTGGATTTCGATGTGAAATGGGGACGCGAGCCACCGAGAATCCATATACAGAAGCTATTGCACCAGGTTGCGACGCAACGCGCTGAGTTGCTTGAAGAATGGGAACGAAAGGTATGTCGATAGCGACTAAACAACGCACCTGGAATGTTTTCTTATGTGACGATTCCAGCAAGGCGGCAATACCCCGTTCACCGGTGTTCAAGGTGTTGAACCGACCTCAACCAAACAGGGTCAAGGACCTCTTCGTATTCTGCTCTGCCGTGCAGCTCCAAGAGGTGTCGCGCCTCGTCAGCACGGTAAACCGTCGAAACCAACTTCGAGTGCTTTTCGTTCGTGGACAAGATCCCGCGTGGTTACCACAGATGCTGGCACGAGCGAACCTTCGTGCGATCAAGAATCTCGTTGTTCACTCAGACGTTGAGATGCCAAAGCGAATCCTCAATGCCTGGAAGAACAATGCGCAAGACAAGCTCGTCGCCCGAGCTATGGTGGTTCAAGACCGCTTGTTCCTCACTTCCTGTGAACCCGAGACTTTGGATATCGGCTTTGACGAGCTGCCGGCATTGAAATCCATCCCGGAGTCGGAAAGGGGTCGTTTTGAGGTTTCCGAGGATGGCAGCTATATCCACTGGCCGTCGGTGGATATTCACTTGGACTTAGACTCGGTGCGAAGCGCGCTCGATCCTGACTTCAGAGACCAGCTAGCTGCGCAGCGTGTCAAGCATGACGTCAACTTCGGAAAGGCGATCGCGACACTCAGAAAGGAGCAAGGTTTGCGGCAGTCTGATATTGCTGGGCTCTCCGAACGACAGCTACGGCGCATCGAACGGGGCGCAAGACCAAGTGTGTCCGCGCTGAGAAGTCTCGCCGCTTCACACGAACTAGATCTCAACGACTATTTGAACGCTGTGGCGAAAGGCGGGGCGGTAGGGCGGTAGGGCGGTAGCCACCCCGTCCCACCAGTCGCGGGGGAGTGACATTCTTACCCGAAACATCGCAACTTCACCCTCGCGATCTGAGTCATCAGGCCTTCGCACCCAATCCCGAGTAGTTGTTCTCGCACTTCACCCGCCTGGGACAGGCTGATCTGCTGCGAATGCGCCGCCGGGTTGCGGAGGTCCACAAGCGGCGCTAGAACGTGCGGCAACTCACCTAGCAGCCAGTTCGCGTCGTGTGGGGCGGCAATACGCAATCCACTCTGCACCACGGTGTTCGTGCTCAGGAGTACTCGAATTGCGCCTAGGCTTTGGTGTGGCACGCGCTTTGCGAGGTCCGTAGAGTGCCCATCGAGGTTCACCGTCCTATCGGCGATGGGCTTTGATCCCAGCGTCCCGCGCAGCGCGCGGAAGAGCAGGTCGTTCAACTCGACCTCCAATGCCTTGGTATACTCGACCATCGCCGTAGAGAAATCGAACCCAGGATCTCGGCGCCGTGCTCTGTAGATCGCCTCAGCGGCCGAAAGGAACGCCCGTGACGTAGGAGCGAGGGTATGCCACACGGCCTCGCCAAGGAGATTGTCCCTCAACTCCCCGGCAATCTGCTCGGTCTCACTGCGTTGGCTGGCATCATGCTGAACCCACAGAAGGCCGTCGGCAAGCTCGGCACGGGCTTCGAACCACACGGTGTGTTCCTCCTGTGAAACGATCAGTGGCAGGTCTACCATACCACCGTACATCGAGACCGGTCTATTACCGTAGCGAACGTTGCGGAGCTTTTTCAGTTCGGCAATCGTCTCATCCAAATCGTTTCCCACGATGCGGCGAATATCAAAGACCCGAAACCAGAAATCTACCTGCATCGAGGCATAGTACTCAGGCATGTGGCTGCGCTCGCCTTGGTTGGCCCCGGGCACATCGTCAGCGGTTATCTCCCCAAGCAGGGCGACGTAGAGCGAGCGATAATCACTTAGGTAGAGATACGTTTCCTCACCTTGGCGGATCTGTTCGTCGAGTGCCAGCACATCAGCGGCGTGCGGCAGTGGGCGCTGGCGGTTGGGGGAACGAACCTTGGCCCACCAAACGTAGACGTCGTCCTCGGATATCTTGCCGGCGCGGTGTTGCTCAGCCAGCCCGAGAAGAACGCGGACGTGCTCGGTGAGAGCGTCCTCGGTATAGGAGGGGTTCCAGAGGGTGAGTAGATGTTTCATCGACGTGCCTCTGTACGATATGGTCATCCAACATGAGGAAGAGCTGGGCCGAGGGACCGCACTGGTTGTTGGC
>JADFIT010000033.1 GCA_022566515.1 Gemmatimonadota bacterium | reverse complement strand
ACTCCACGTGAGCAGTCGCTATCGTTATACCACGCTCACGCTCCTCCGGAGCCTTGTCAATCTCGTCAAACGCCACAAAACTCCCCATACCCTTCGCCGCCTGCCGCTTCGTTATCGCAGCAGTCAACGTCGTCTTACCATGATCCACATGCCCAATCGTACCAACGTTGACATGAGGCTTGGTCCGCTCAAACTTTTCCTTGGCCATTGTACCGGCCCTCCTAGCCCTGAATCTTGTTGATGATTTCGTCGGCCTTCGACTTCGGCACCGGCTCGTAATGCGAAAACTGCATACTGTACACCGCACGACCTTGACTCATCGAGCGCAGCGTCGTCGAGTACCCAAACATTTCCCCCAGTGGAACGCTGGCCCCGATCACTTGAGCTTCGCCTCGTTGAATCATCCCGCCAACTTTACCGCGACGGCTGCCGAGGTCGCCCATCACGTCACCCATGTAGTCGGACGGGGTGACCACCTCCACGTCCATCACCGGCTCGAGCAGCACAGGCTTGGCCCGCTTCGCTGCTTCCTTCACGGCCATTGAGCCGGCGATCCTAAACGCAATCTCGCTCGAGTCGACCTCGTGATAGCTCCCGTCGATTAGCTCGACTTTGACATCGACCACGGGATACCCCGCCAGCACGCCGTTCTCGAGCGCTTCCTTCACGCCGGCTTCGACTGCACCGATGTACTCCCGCGGCACCACACCGCCGACAATCTTGTTCTCAAACACGAACCCTTTACCGGCTTTGCGTGGCTCCAAGTTGATGACCACATGGCCGTACTGCCCACGACCGCCGGTTTGGCGAACGAACTTACCGTCTACCTTAGAAACCGCACTCCGGACCGTCTCACGATACGCCACCTGGGGCCGGCCGATGTTGGCTTCAACCTTGAACTCGCGCTTCATGCGATCCACCAGCACCTCGAGGTGCAGCTCACCCATACCGGAAATTATCGTCTGCCCGGTCTCGCTGTCGGTATGCACTATGAACGTCGGATCCTCCTCCGACAATTTCACCAACGCCATGCCGAGCTTGTCTTGATCGGCCTTCGTCTTCGGCTCGATCGCCACCGAAATCACCGGCTCGGGGAACCGCATGATCTCCAGAATGATGGGATGCTTCTCGTCGCACAGCGTGTCGCCGGTGCGGGTGTCCTTCAACCCAATCGCCGCGGCAATGTCGCCGGCCCGCACCTCCTGGATCTCCTCACGCTTGTTGGCGTGCATCTGCAGGAGACGACCGATACGTTCTCTCTTGTCTTTGGTGGAGTTGTAAACGTAGGAGCCTGAGGTGAGAACGCCGGAATAGACGCGGAAGAATGTGAGCTTACCGACATAGGGATCGGTGGCAATCTTGAACGCCAGGGCAGCAAACGGCTCGTCGTCCGAAGCCGCTCGCTCTACATGCGACTCGTCGTGATAGGGAAGATGTCCCTTCACGGGAACGATGTCGACCGGACTCGGCAAGTAATCGACAATGCCATCGAGAAGACGCTGTACGCCCTTATTCTTGAAAGCCGATCCACAAAACACCGGCACCAGTCCGCCGCACACCGTCGCCGCCCTAATGGCTTTGCGTATATCGTCCTCGGAAAGCTCCTCACCCTCCAAGTATTTGTGCATTATGTCGTCATCATACTCGACCGCCGCCTCGATCAGCTCGTGGCGAAACACCTCGACCCGCTCCTTGAACGCATCGGGCACCGGCCGCTCCTCCCAATTCACTCCGAGCGAGGCTTCCTCGTAGATCACCTCGACTCGCCGGACAATATCGATAAGCCCGGTAAAGAGCTCGCCGCTGCCCAAGGGGAGCTGCACCGCAAAAGCCTTGGCGCCGAGCCGGTCTCTCACCATGGAAAGACAACGATCAAAATCGGCGCCCACCCGGTCCATCTTGTTGACGAAGACGATCCGGGGAACACCGTATCGGTCAGCCTGCCGCCACACTGTCTCCGTCTGCGGCTCGACGCCGCCGACGGCGTCGAGAATCGCGACCGCGCCGTCAAGCACCCGAAGGGACCGCTCGACCTCGACCGTAAAGTCCACGTGGCCCGGAGTGTCGATGATGTTGATCTGGTACGCCTCGCCGAAACGCTCCCACTCGCAAAATGTGGCGGCGGACGTGATCGTAATCCCACGTTCCTGCTCCTGCTCCATCCAGTCCATGGTGGCCGTGCCATCGTGCACCT
Organism: Gemmatimonadota bacterium; assembly: GCA_022566515.1. Classification (GTDB taxonomy): domain Bacteria; phylum Gemmatimonadota; class Gemmatimonadetes; order Gemmatimonadales; family GWC2-71-9; genus B3T1B10. Next base: position 25,527 of record JADFIT010000033.1, on the reverse strand, counting down.
CGCCGAGCTTGTACGTGCGTCCGGTGTAATAGAGAATACGCTCGGTCGTCGTGGTCTTCCCGGCGTCAATGTGCGCCATGATCCCGATGTTGCGGAGCCTTTTTAGTGATCTAATTTCTGTCGACGATGCCATCTCGCTATGGACTATCCCTTCAGCGCCTCCGAGCGGCGCCCGTGCTTTCTAACCCAGTTACAACCAGCAGAAAAGCGGGGCGACCATCATCCGTCTTGCGGACAGGTATCGCACCGCAGTCGTCCGGGTCTCACCCTGCGACGAGGGACCGCTAAGGTCCCCTGTGTATTTGCCCTACCCTACCACCGATAATGCGCAAACGCCCGGTTGGCTGCCGCCATCCGGTGCGTGTCTTCCTTTTTCTTGACTGAGTTGCCTTCGCCCTTGGACGCCATGATCAACTCGCTCGCCAAACGTTCCGCCATCGATTTCTCACCACGAGCCCGTACACTGGTCAAAATCCATCGCGTCGCGAGAGCCGCCCGACGATCCAGCCGAACCTCTATCGGCACCTGATATGTGGCGCCACCCACCCGCCGGCTCTTTACCTCCACCGAAGGCTTCACGTTGCTCAGACCCTGCTTGAACACGTTCACGCCGGGTTGGCCGGTCCGCTGCTCAATGATGTCCATCGCTTGGTAGAAGATCCGCTCGCTGAGGGATTTCTTCCCCTTGGACATCAGATTGTTGATGAACTTCGATACCGTCTGGCTGTCGTACCGCGGATCCGGCGGAACCGGACGCTTTGCAGCCCGCTGCCGCCGGCTCACTTAGGCCTCTTGGTGCCGTACTTGGAACGGCTCTGCTTGCGCTCAGCCACACCAGATGCGTCCAGGGTACCACGAATGATGTGGTAACGCACACCAGGCAAGTCCTTCACACGACCTCCACGAATCAACACAATGCTGTGCTCCTGAAGGTTGTGCCCCTCTCCGGGTATGTAGCTCGTGACCTCAAACCCGTTCGTGAGACGCACACGAGCCACCTTCCGCAACGCCGAGTTGGGCTTTTTCGGCGTCGTTGTGTATACACGCGTACACACGCCGCGCTTCTGGGGGCTCCCCTTGAGCGCCGGCGTCTTGTCCTTTTTGAGAACGTTCTTTCGCCCTTTACGGACGAGTTGGTTGATCGTGGGCATGCGCCTCTAAAGACGAAAAACAACCAGTGATCCATAGATTGTGTACAGACCTTCAAAAGTAGACGGGCTACGGACTTCGGTCAAGTCAGCTTCTTAGCACCAAACCGACCCACCGCAACACCAATGCCCACAACCCCTTCGGGCGCCCACCCAACAGCTTCTACCTCATGCAAAATTCAAACACATCCTACCGGAAGAAGTGAACGCTTCAAACCGAGCCAGGGCACGGCACCGTCCCCGACCTGGATTTATTCTAAGTGGTTGTAGGACAACGACTTCCGTGTCTAACAGTGACACTTCCGCACCCACCTACCCAACATTCCGGACCGGAATTACATAAGCTAGGTCAAAGGCCCAACCTCTCTCCCAACGCCCATGTAAAGGAGACAAACCGTGAATTTGCTCCGCACGACAGCCCTCGCCGCCATCGCTATCGTCCTTCCCTCGGCGCCGGCTGCCGCACAGCGCTACGACGATGCCTACACCGCCAAGATCCTCGAATACACCACAGAACCGTTCTTTCTGACACCCTACGTCGACCATCTTCCGGCATCGGAAACGGTCCCGACCCCTCTCGATGTGCTGGGTCACATCGTGGGCGCACCCGATATCCTCAGCTACCCCGCGGAAGTGTACCGATACATGCGGGCCGTGGCCGACGCGTCACCCAGGGTCAAGGTCTTCTCCATGGGCGAGACAGAAGAGGGGCGGGAGATGATCCTCGTCGTGATCTCGAACGAGGACACGATCGAAAGGCTGGACGAATACAAGGCGATCCTCGCCCGGCTGGGAGATCCGCGTACCACGCCCGAGGCCGAAGCCGATGGCCTCATTCGCACCGGGAAGCCCATCTATTGGGCCACCGGGGCGATCCACTCGCCCGAGACCGGCTCGCCCGAGATGCTCATGGAGCTTGCCTACCGACTGGCGGTGAGTGACGATGAGTTCATAAAGACGATTCGGGATAGCGCGATCATCATGATCACACCGATCATCGAGGTGGATGGACGAGCCAAGGTGGTGGATCTCCATATGGCCCGGCATCGCGATCCAGATTTCCCAGGTCCCAGCCGGCCACTGTACTGGGGCAAGTACGTGGCCCACGACAACAACCGCGACGGCATCGGCCTCTCGCTCAAGCTCTCGCAAAACGTCATACGCACGTTCCTAGAATACCGACCGCAGATTCTGCACGACCTGCATGAATCCGCGTCGCACCTGTACACCTCGACCGGACGAGGCCCGTACAACGCGTGGCTGGACCCCATCACGATCAACGAGTGGAACAACCTGGCCTACAAGGAAGTGAAGGAAATGACGGCGCTCGGGGTGCCTGGCGTATACACCCATGATTTCTACGATGGCTGGGCCCCCAACTACATGTTCTGGATCGCCCAATCGCACAACGCCATTGGACGGTTCTATGAGACACAAGGAGCCGGCAACGCATCCACCCGTGTGCTACGCACCAACGTTCAGCGGCAATGGCACCGGCCCAACACACCGCTACAGGAAGTGATGTGGTCCATCCGCAACAACGTCAATCTGCAGCAAAGCGCCATCCTAATCGCCATGAACCACGTCGCCAATAACAAGGCGGAGTTCCTGCGGAATTTCTACCGCAAGAGCCAAAGGTCTGTAGCCAAGGCAACCGCGGAAGGACCCGCCGCCTACGTGTTCCCCGCGGACGATTCGCGACTCAGCCATCAGGCTCGGCTCCTCAGACTCATGCAGACGCGCGGCGTCGAGGTACATCGCGCAAACCAGTCGTTCACCATCGACGAGACGGAATATCCGGCGGGCAGCTACATCATACGGATGGATCAGCCCTTCTCGCGAAGCGCTGACATGTTGCTCGACAAGCAATACTACAACCCCGACGATCCGCGCCCATACGACGACGTTGGATGGACCCTCGGACCGTTGTACAATCTCACAACCGTTCGGATCGAGGAACCCGAAATTCTCTCGGTACCGATGACCTTGATGCGCGACTCCGTCCGTGCCCCGGGTGGCGTCGAGCGGATTTCCGGTAACCCTGCGGGCTACATCATCGACTACAAAGCCACAAACAGCCTAGCAGCATTCCGCTTCGCACACAAAAACCTGAGAATCGAAGCGGCGGAGGAGCCGTTCGAAATCGATGACTTGTCGTTTGGAGCTGGGACGTTCATCATCCGCACCTCTGGCAACGGCGGGAATTTAGAGCGGGTGCTGGCAACCGCCGGGTCCGAATATGGATTCACCGCGTACGGGGTGTCATCCCTGCCCAACGTTTCGACTCACCCAGTCGAGACGCCACGCGTGGCGATAGTGCACACGTGGTCGTCGACCCAGTCGGAGGGCTGGGTTCGTCTAGGCTTCGACATATACGGAATTCCGTATGACTACATCTCGATCCACGAGATTCGCGATAACTCAAACCTGAAGGGCAAGTACGACGTACTCGTCATGGGCCCATCGTCGCTGGACGCGCTCAGTACGCTGCGAGGTGTTACGGGGGCGGACCCGATCCCATGGAAGCCTACGGCCCTCACTCCGAACATCGGGGCGCAGGATCAGACCGACGACATGAGGGGAGGGCTGGAACTGAGCGGCGTGATGAACCTCTCCAGATTCGTGAAGGAGGGAGGCACGTTCGTCGCGATCACCAGCAGCGCGTCACTGCCGCTGCATTTCGGGCTGGTCACAGGGCTTCGCATCAAGCAAACGCCCAACCTCTGGGCTCGCGGTGGCGTTTTCCGAACCGAGGTGGCTGCCGACGACAGCCCCATCGCTTACGGCTTCGGGGAAGAACTCGGCGTGTATTTCAACTCGTCCCCAGTGTTCGCTACCGGTGGAGGTGGTGGCCGCGGGCGTTTCGGCCGACGGGCACCTCGGACCTCCGCTACCCCAGATCCCGGCAGCACGCTCGCACGGCGAACCGGCCGGGGCGGCAGAGACGAAAAGGACATCATACAGGGGCGGGCACGCGATCTCGGTCGCGCCGGTGTGGAAGCTTTCGAGGAAGGCCAGGACGAGGAAGAGGCGGAGGCCGATCAACAGGGCACCCGTGGCACACCTCCACCCAACGACAACCGCATCATTTTCCGATTTGCCCCAGCGGAAGACCTGTTGATCAGCGGTGGGCTCAAGAACGGCGCGGAAATGGCCGGCACCCCGGCACTGGTCGATGCGCCACACGGTGACGGACACATCGTCCTGTTTAGCTTCAATCCATTCTGGCGGGGCGAGACGGTGGGCTCGTACGCTCTGGTGTTCAATATCCTGTTACACCACGGGCACCTGGATGCTCACCAAGAAGATGAGCGACCCACGACGGATCAGGACGAGCGGTGAGCGGGAAGCGGGAGCGGGCCACCCCGCTCTGCCCCCAATGTTAGGTGGGCAGAGCGGCCCGCTCACTCCTACGTGCCCCCCTAGCGCGCCATCTCAACACCAGATGGAGAGCGCCTCCTCCGGCGTATGGTACACCGCCGTGTGAACCGGGGTGTCGCCGAGCGTGAAGCGTCGAGCTTCGGTCATCCGCAGATCATTGACCAACTGTGAGAAGACCGCCAGATCGTCGGTCTCGTACACCACAACGAATTCCTGGTCCTGCAGACCAAAACTATAAAGCAAGAGTTGCTTGATGGATTCGTATCGCTTGCCGATACGAATGTGCTCGTTCATCATCCCTTGCCGGGTCTCTTGATTCATCAGGTACCAATCCGCCGTCTTGGTGAATGGATAGATGATGAGGTAAGGCGCGCGTTTCTCGCCGAAGGGATCGACCTCTTGACGCGACCGGGACTTGCTGTATTGAGAGCGTCTCGTCAGACCCCACAGCGAGATCCTCGGCTCGACGTACCTCCGGTGAGGCACCGTAGCCTTGGCAAACCCCTCGAAGAACTTGGCCGGAGCCTCATTCGAGTCGGCCTCGACGGCGCACCACAACATGAGGTCAGCCAGTGGCTCGGTTGGAAAAAGCTGGTAACGATGGACCGTCCCCAACCCAGCCACCTCCTGGAGACCAGCGAACCACGATCGATGAACGTCACGACGGTCGGCCGACTCGAGTCGCCAGTACTCTTCCGTGAAGCGAAAGATCGAAAAGTGGTTCAGAGATTTCAATGCTCTATCTTCCATACTGTCATACTGTCCCGTCGAAGATTTCAAAGAGGTTGGCACCCGGCAGTAGTGTATTCCTGCTCAGCGATAGACGCAAGCAAAGGCTGTCTCCAGATACGAAAGGCGGATCACACCTCCACCCCTTGACCAACCGTGGGCGGAGGCGTTAATTGGACGGTCCTATGAAGCGCGCAGCCCCGAACCTCGTCCTCAGCGCCCACACCTGGTGGTGGCGGGATGGAGTGCGTGCGGAGGTGGGTTCGGCCAAGTAGCTTTTACTGAGTTACAGATATCACGACCCACTTCCGACCGTTCGGGGGTGGGTTTTTCGCGCCCAGCATCTCCCCCGCACCCCACGGTGCTCGGAGGTCAATACGGAGGCACATGCAATCGGCGTTTGACATAGCGGCAGATCTCGACACCCCGGTTTCGGCGTACCTCAAGCTGGGACCGTTTCAGCCTCGGTTCCTCCTCGAGAGCGTTGAGGGTGGTGAGCGCCTGGGTCGCTACTCCTTCATCGGGTTCGGCGAATCCGTCGAGTTCCGCCTCGCCGGCGACCGTTACTCCATCGACGGCGAGTCGTGTCCCGTACCGTCGTCGTGCGAGGAACTGCTGGACGTCCTACGCGGTGCGCTCGAGCGAGCACCCAAGCTGCACCCCGAGATTCCCGGAGTGCCGTTCGTAGGGGGGTTGGTTGGCTCCACCAGCTTCGAGATGAACAAGAGGTTCGAGCGCACCGGGCACGGTAACGATCTGGACGCCGTGTACCTGGCGCCGAAATCGGTCCTCGTTTTCGACCACGTCACGCGACGCGCGGCATTGCTCTGCGATGGGTCGGACGAAGACCGTGCGGCTCTGCGACGGGCGGTCATTGATGCGTTGCACGGACCGATTCCTACACGCCCTTCGATAACACCGCACGCCAAACCCACGCCGAGCTTCACACGAGACGAGTTCCTCTCGTGCGTGGACCGTGTGAAAGAACACATCAGAGCAGGCGACGTGTATCAGCTCGTTCTCTCGATCAGCTTTAAGGGGACATGCAACATTCCACCGTTCGAGGTCTATCGTGCGCTTCGGTTGCTCAATCCGTCACCGTACATGTATTTCTGCGACTTCGGCGATCTCGCAATCGTAGGATCCTCTCCCGAAGCGCTGGTTCGCCTGACCGGCCGCGAGGCTTCGTTGCGGCCTATCGCAGGCACTCGACCGCGCGGCGCTACCGCAGAGGATGACGCGTCTCTTGAAGCAGAACTCCTCGCCGACCCCAAGGAGAACGCCGAACACGTGATGCTGGTGGACCTTGCACGCAACGACCTGGGGCGGGTGGCGATTCCCGGTTCCATTCGCGTCGAGCCGTACCGGACAATCGAGCGATACAGCCACGTGATGCACATGGTGAGCGGCGTGCGCGGGGTATTGTCACCCGAGACGGATGCCTTCGATCTCTTCGCCGCGTCGTTTCCAGCCGGCACCGTGGTGGGAGCCCCCAAGATCCGTGCAATGGAGATCATCGAAGGGCTCGAGCCGCACCCGAGAGGTGTGTACGCCGGCACCGTGGGCTACTTCGGTCACGGCGGCGCCATGGATCAGGCAATCGCCATTCGCACCCTCGTCTTCCGCAACGGGACCTACACCTACCAAGCCGGCGCAGGCATCGTGGCCGACAGCGTGCCGGAACGCGAGCACGCCGAAGTGCTGGCGAAGAGTGCAGCGCTGGAGGCGGCGCTCTCGCTGGCCGAGGAGGGCCTATGACGCGGCACGTCCTGCTCATCGATAACTACGACTCTTTCACCTACAATTTGGTGCAAGCGCTGGCCATCTTGGGAGCACGGGTCACGGTAAGGCGGCATGACAAGATCACCGTCGTGGAAGCGGGAGATCTAGGGCCGACACACCTGATGATTTCCCCCGGCCCTGGAAGACCCGAAGATGCCGGCGTGTCCATCGCCGTCGTCAGCGAGATGATGGGGCGGGTTCCCGTGCTGGGAGTTTGCCTCGGGCATCAGGCAATCGTACAAGCGCTCGGCGGCAGGATCGAGAATGCTCAGAAGCTTATGCATGGCAAAGCCTCCCCCGTGTACCACGACGGCCGTACCATTTACGAAGGCCTCCCGAATCCGTTCAGCGCAGGGCGCTACCACTCACTCGCCGTTTCCGAACAACAGCTTCCGGACGAACTCGCCGTTTCGGCCTACACGTCTGACGGAGAAATCATGGGCGTGCGCCACCGTACCCTTCCAACCGAGGGAGTACAGTTTCATCCGGAGAGTGTCCTCACCCCGGAAGGGGATCGCCTGCTGCGCAACTTCTTGGATCTCGAAGCCTCCGACCGGACGTCGTCATGAACGAGACGCTCGAGCGCTTGGTGAGCGGCATCCACCTGAGCGAGCAAGAAGCGACCGACTTGTTGATCGCACTGACCGACGAGTCGCTTCCCAGCTCGATGGCGGGGGCCCTGTTGACGGCTCTCCGCACCAAGGGAGAAACGGCCGCCGAAGTGCGCGGTTTTGCCACGGCCATGCGAAAGCTGGCAAAGCGTCCCACCATTCCAGACGGCGTCCGCGGCGTTGATGTCGTGGGAACCGGCGGCGACGGATCCGGAAGTCTCAATCTGTCCACCGGTGCCGCGCTCATCACCGCCGCATGTGGCCAGCCGGTCATCAAGCACGGTAACAGGTCGATCTCCAGCAAATCGGGCAGCGCCGACGTCCTCGAATGTCTCGGCCTGACCCTGCCGCCGGATCAGGACGCTGCCGGAGCGTGCCTCGAGACGCTGGGTTTCACGTTCCTCTTCGCTCCCTACTTCCACCCGGCGATGAAAGTCGTGGCACCGGTGCGGCAGGCACTCGGCATACGGACGATATTCAATATTCTGGGGCCGCTCACAAATCCGGCCGAACCGCCATTCTGCATGATCGGGGCGTTCAGCACCGACGTGGCGGCGCTGATGGCCGACGCGTTGTCCGGACTGCCGATCGAACGCGCCTTCGTCGTGCACGGCCCACCATCGTGGGACGAGGCCACTCCCATCGGGCCGTTCGATTTATTCGACGTCAGACCCGGATCGGTGTCGCGTACGAAGAGAGATCCGGAGGCGTACGGCATTCCGCGATGCAGCCCCGAAGATCTCGCCGGCGGAAGTGCTGCCGAGAATGCCGGTAGGCTCCGCAACGCCCTCCAGGGAGAGACAGGCGCACACCGAGACGCGCTCACGCTTGGCGCCGGACTGGCGCTCGAGGTGTCCGGCACCGTCGATTCGCTGGAGGAGGGAATCACAGCCGCCTGCCAAGCTATCGACAGCGGGTCTACCGCCGAACTCCTCAACCGGTTGAGCACATTCGCCTCCACGCGGGAACAAGTTGATGTCTGACTTTCTGGCTTTGATGGCCCGAAACAGCGAGCGGAGAGCCGCTGAAGCCAGACAAAGGGAAAAACTGAGCGCTCTCCGAAGGCGAGCCCTCGAAATGCCGAACTGTCCGCAATTGGAGCTGCACCGTGGCTGCTTCGATATCATTGCGGAGGTGAAACGACATGCACCGTCAGTCGGCGCACTTAGCCCTGCCGACGCAGGCCATCCGGATTTTGTCGGCCGGCAAGCGGAGGCATACGTGCGGGGCGGGGCCGCAGTAATATCAGTACTCACTGAGCCGGAGACGTTTCACGGATCGCTCGAGGATCTTACGGCCGCCGCACGTGCCGTTCCTATCCCGATCATGCGAAAAGATTTTCTTGTAGATCCGTATCAGGTCATCGAAGCCCGGGCCGCTGGAGCTGCCGGGGTGCTCCTCATTCTCCGAATGCTCGACGACGCACATCTGGGAGAAATGCTGGACGCTGCCCGGGAGTTGGGATTGTTCGTCATTCTGGAAGCCTTCGACCAGGACGATTTGGCCCGCGCCCGCCAGGTCACATCCGCTGCGGACGACGAAGCAGTGCGAGTACTCGTAGGTCTCAACTCGCGTAACCTGGTCACCTTGGAAGTTGATGACGAGCGATTGGCTCGGTTGGCAGAAGCCTTTCCCGACGGACTGCCCCGTGTGGCGGAAAGTGGCCTCGAAACACCTGCGGACGTTGCCAGGGTAGCTGCCTTGGGATACAGCCTGGCGCTCGTCGGAACCGCTCTCATGAAGGCATCCAACCCTACCAGGCTAACGGCAGACATGATTGAGGCCGGCCGTATCGCCACCATGAAACAATGCGCGTCCGCATAAAGGTGTGCGGCATCACCACCCCGGAGGCGGCCGTCGCCGCCTCTGAGTTGGGCGTCGATGCGGTCGGGTTCGTGTTCTTTGCCGAGTCTCCGCGACACCTCGTAGCAGAGCGGGCGATGGAACTCGTCAGCTATCTCTCACCTCTGGTGACGCGAGTGGCCGTCTTTCGCCATCCACGAAGCAGCGAGATCGCGGAAGTCGTTTCTCGGCTCTGCCCACAGGTGATTCAGGCCGAACCGGCGGCTGAGGTGTCGGCGGCGATCCCGAGTCACATCCTACACCTCCCCGTATTTCACGACGGCTCCGACCTCGGGGAGCGCGTAGCAAAGTTTGTCGCACACGCGGGAAATGATGCCACGGTCGTCCTGGAGGCTTCGGGAAGAGGGGGTCGGGGTTTGGCACCGAATTGGACGAGAGCAGCCGAAATGGCCCGTTCCGTTCGACTCGTGTTGGCCGGAGGCCTCACCCCGGACAACGTGGCCGAAGCCATACGTTCGGTGCGCCCGTACGCAGTCGATGTGAGCAGCGGAGTCGAAACAAAACCCGGCGTGAAAGACCCCAAACTCATCGAAGAGTTCGTGACCGCGGTCCGCGACGCACAGGATCATCCAGCAGCGATAGTGGAGACTTCGCCATGAGCACCGCATCCTCGGGGCCGTGGGCAGCGAGCTACGCCACGCTCGACGATCTCGTGGCCGGCCGGCTTCCCGACGACAACGGCCGCTACGGAGCTTTTGGCGGCCGGTTCGTACCTGAAACACTAGTGCAGGCATTATCCCGCTTGGAGAACGGGGCCCGTGAGGCATTTCGCGACCCGGCTTTCAGGCAGGCTCTCGACAACGAACTCAGCGATTGGGTCGGCCGCCCGACCCCCCTGACACGCGCCAACCGCCTCGGGGAAGCGTGGGGGGCAACCGTTTATCTCAAACGAGAGGACCTCACCCACACCGGCGCCCACAAGATCAACAATGCCATTGGTCAGGCCCTCCTGGCCCGTCGGCTCGGAGCTGCTCGTGTGGTTGCCGAGACCGGGGCCGGGCAGCACGGCGTCGCAGCAGCAGCAGCGTGTGCGCGGTTGGGTCTCCCATGCACCGTCTACATGGGAGCAATCGATGCGAAACGTCAGGCTCCCAATGTCGATCGCATTAGGCGTCTCGGTGCCGAATTGCTTCAAGTTACCAAGGGGGACCAGACGCTTCGCTCCGCCATCGACGAAGCTTTACGCGACTGGGTATCGGACCCGGAGTCCACATACTACATGCTCGGATCGGCTGTCGGCCCGCACCCGTATCCCTGGCTTGTGTGCGAGTTGCAGAGTGTGATCGGACGAGAGGCTCGGGCGCAAATTCTGGAGCAAGAAGGGCGGCTGCCCGACCTCGCTGTGGCCTGCGTCGGCGGCGGGTCCAACGCCATAGGGCTCTTTCACCCTCTCCTGGAAGACCGGCAAATAGAGATGCTCGGGATCGAGGCTGGTGGAACCGGGGAGGATCACGGGCTGAACGCCGCAACCTTGCGTTTCGGTACGGCCGGAGTGTTGCACGGCTCTTATTCCACATTGCTGCAGGACGAACACGGACAAATCCAAGAAACCCATTCCGTGTCGGCCGGCCTCGATTATCCGGGGGTCGGTCCGGAGCACGCGTTTCTCCACTCCATAGGGCGGGTGAAGTACGAGACCATTTCAGATGACGAGGCCGTCGCAGCCGTGGACGAGTGTTGCGCCCTCGAGGGAATCTTGCCGGCCTTGGAGTCCGCCCATGCTTTGGCAGGAGCTAAACGCTGGGCCGCTGGTCGTCGAGATTCGTGCATACTCATCGGCCTCTCCGGCCGCGGTGACAAGGACCTCGCGACATTGATGTCTTACCCTCGGGGCAACGAGTCATGAACGGCGCGGCGCTCTTAGAGCACTCGATCCGAGCCGCAGCGGTGCGCCGACCCGCGCTTGCGGCGTTTCTCACCGGGGGGTTCCCCGAGATGGACGCTTTCGGCTCGTTGCTGCGCCGCGTTGCGGCGGCAGCCGACATCGTCGAGATCGGTATTCCCTTCACCGACCCCATGGCAGACGGCGTCACGATCCAAGAATCCAGCCGCAAGGCCCTGGAATCGGGCGTCACGCTTTCATGGATACTGGAGACCGTGGAACGAGCCGAATGCGAGGCTCCGATCGTGCTGATGAGCTATCTCAATCCCGTGATCGCCATGGGTTTGACAACGTTCGCCCGGCGGGCGGCCGAAGCGGGTGTCGCAGGGCTCATAGTTCCCGACCTACCACTCGAAGAGTGCGAGCCGATCAAGAGTGCGCTGGACGACACAGGTGTAGCGCTGGTGCAACTTGTGACGCCCGTGACACCCCCCCGACGCTTGGAGCGACTGTGCCGGCTCTCCCAGGGTTTCGTGTATGCGGTAACGGTGACAGGTACGACCGGCGGAGACGTGGGGCACAGCGTCGCGATGTTGGATTACTTGGATCGTGTTTGCGAAGTATCACCAGTGCCGGTGTTGGCCGGATTCGGCATACGCGACGCAGCCCAGGTTCGCGCGGTCTCGACCCACGCTGATGGAGTCATTGTGGGAAGTGCGCTGATCGAAGTACTGGAGCGGGGCGGCGACCCGATCGCTTTCCTCCGCAAGCTCACTGATGAAGGCAAAGTTGAGGTAGAAACATGATTGCCGTATTGGAAAAAGCGTGTCCGCTCAAACAGAAGGCAAAAATAGTCAGCTTTGTTGAGAGCGCTGGTTTTCGTGTACAGGTCAGCGAACACAACGATCAGAGCCTGATCGGAGTGATTGGACCAGGTGCAGAAAAGCTCGCCGAGGCGCTGGCAGCGATGCCCGGCGTGCATGAGATCCGGCCGGTCGCGCCGCCCTATCCCCTAGTTTCCCGCGAGCACCATCCTGAATCGACTCGTGTGAAAGTTGAGGGTGTGACCGTGGGCGGCACCGAACTAGTCGTGATCGCCGGCCCGTGTGCGGTGGAATCACGCGAACAGATCTTGACCGTCGCCAACGCCGTAGCCGCCGCCGGTGCATCGATGCTTCGGGGCGGAGCGTTCAAACCACGCTCATCTCCGTATTCGTTTCAAGGCATGGGCAAAGAAGGACTCGAGTTACTAGCCGAGGCACGCGATGCCACCGGCCTCAAGATCGTCACTGAGGTCGTTGCTCTCGACGACATCGATCTCGTAACACAATACGCCGACATGCTCCAAGTGGGAGCTCGCAACATGCAAAACTTCCGTCTCCTTTCAGCTTTGGGCGAACAACCCAAGCCGGTCCTGCTCAAACGCGGGATGATGGCGACGGTCGAGGAGCTGCTCCTGGCCGCAGAGTACATCGCCGCGGCGGGCAATCCACGCCTGATCTTATGCGAGCGAGGCATCCGCACGTTTGAGCGCTCCACACGCAACACTCTCGACATCTGCGCCGTCCCGGTCCTCAAGGAGAGGACACACCTGCCTGTCATTATAGACCCGAGTCACGCTGCGGGCAGGCGCGAACTCGTGCCTGCCCTATCGCGGGCCGGCATCGCGGTTGGCGCTGACGGGCTGATCGTAGAGGTACACCCCGACCCCGACTCGGCCGTGAGTGACGGTCGTCAGAGCATGACACACGATGCATTCGCAGACATGATGAATGAGCTGCGGACAGTCGCCGAAGCCGTTGGGCGGACCCTCGTTTGAGGGGATAGGAAGGACAGGCAGGGAAAGCAGGCTATGGGACATGTGAAAGGGCAGGAGCTCCATGATCGGACCTCCTGCCCTTCCGTACTTCTCCCAGCTCGCGCCTAGACCGCTTTGGCCCCTTCCGCCCGAAGTGGCGTCATGAACGGTGAAGGAGCCGACTTTTCCTCTCCGAACTCCGGCGGTTGAGGCGGCTCGAAGCCCTCGGGTGGCTCGACCTCGATGTCGGAGTAGCGGTAAATTCCTGTCCCGGCCGGAATGAGGTGGCCGATAATGATGTTTTCCTTCAGCCCTAAGAGATCGTCTTTCGCCCCTCGGATAGCCGCATCGGTGAGAACGCGTGTTGTTTCCTGGAAGGAGGCGGCAGAAATAAACGATTGGGTCGTCAAGGACGCTTTCGTTATCCCGAGCAGCAATGGCTCACTCGTCGCTGGTCTCCCTCCCTTGTCAACGATAACACCGTTCCGATCTCGGAAGATCGCCTTGTCGACGCTCTCACCCTCGAGCATATCTGTGTCGCCGGGGTCGACCACCTTCACCTTTTGGAGCATCTGGCGCACGATCACACCGATGTGTTTGTCGTTGATCTTCACACCCTGCAGGCGGTACACCTCCTGCACCTCGTTTAGGAGATACTCCTGTACTGCGCGGGGGCCTCTGACCTGAAGAATGTCGTGAGGGTTGACCGGTCCCTCGGTGAGGCGATCTCCAGCCAGTACCTTGTCACCTTCGTGGACGCGGAGATGTTTACCGGCCGGCACGTCGTATGTCTGCGGCTCTCCGGACTCCGGCGTCACGATGATTTCACGCTTACCGCGCTTGATTCCACCGAACTGCACCGTCCCGTCGATCTCCGAAATAGTGGCCGGATCTTTCGGCCGGCGCGCTTCGAAGAGTTCCGCAACGCGGGGAAGGCCACCCGTGATGTCACGGGTCTTGTACGCCTCGCGTGAGATTTTCGCGAGAGTCTGACCTGCCGCAACTTGTTTGCCGTCTTCCACCGTAAGCTGAGCGCCCTCCGGGAGGACGTAGTTACGCACCCGCCGCTGCTTGCCACCCTTGATCTTCTGCACTATCTCGATGTGCGGATGCAATTTCTTCTCGCGGTCGTCGATGATGACGCGCTGGCGCAACCCCGTTATTTCGTCGAGTTCTTCTCTGACTGTTTCGTCCTCGACGATATCCGCGAATCGCACTGTCCCACCCACATCAGTGATGATTGGGTTGGTGTACGGATCCCAGGCAAACAACAGGTCACCGCGTTTCAGTTCCTCGCCTTCGGTGACATTGAGAGTCGCGCCGAGAGGTACCTGGAACCGCGAGCGGACCTGACCGTCCTCATCGTATAGGATGAGCTCGCCCTCGTAGGCGGTAACGATCCTCTGTCCGCTCTCCGTCTCGACCAACTGGAGCCGATCGCCAAATCCGATCTTGCCTGGCAATTTCGTCTTCCGGAAGGTCTGCTCCGCTATGCGTGCGGCGGTGCCACCGATGTGGAAGGTTCGCAGCGTTAGCTGTGTTCCTGGCTCGCCGATCGACTGTGCAGCGAGAATACCCACCGCCTCACCGAGATCGACCATCCCCATCGTCGCAAGGTTTCGCCCATAGCACATGCGACAGATACCGCGCCGCAATTCGCATGTGAGCACCGAGCGGATCTTGACCGCCTCGATTCCGCCATCCTCGATGCTCTGGGCCAACTCCTCATCGATCAATGAGCCGGCCGGACACAGCAGCTTCGGATTCCCGTGCTCGTCTAGTTCGTGCACGTCGAATACGTCATCTGCAGCCACGTTGCCCGCAATGCGCTCGGCGAGTGGTTCGATGATGTCTTCGCCCTCCTTGAGCGCTGATATCTCGAGACCGAGGATAGTACCACAGTCCTCTTCGCTCACCGTAACGTCTTGCGCGACGTCAACCAAACGCCTAGTCAGGTAACCGGCGTCGGCGGTCTTGAGCGCCGTATCTGCGAGTCCCTTCCGCGCCCCGTGCGTCGAAATAAAGTATTCGAGCACCGTGAGACCCTCTCGGAAGTTTGACTTAATCGGGCTCTCGATGACCTCGCCGATGCCGCCCGTGAGCTTCTTTTGCGGCTTCGCCATCAATCCACGCATGCCAGCCAACTGCCTGATCTGGTCGCGGCTACCCCGGCTGCCCGAATCGTACATCAACCAGACGGAGTTGAAACCACCTTGAACCAGGGCCAGGTTGTTCACCATGGCCTCGGCAATGTCGTTGTTGGCGTGGGTCCAAGCGTCGATCACCTTGTTATACCGTTCCCCGAACGTGATTTGCCCCGTGGCATACGCCTTCTGGAAGCGCTCGACTCGTTTTGTGGCTGCGTCGATAATCTCGCCCTTTTCGTGCGGTACTTGGAGGTCTTCTACGCCAATGGAAACGCCCCCCTTCGTGGCATGCTGGAAACCGAAGTCCTTCAATCGATCAAGGAACTTCACCGTTTCCGGCAGACCGGCACGGCGATAGGACTCGAAGACGAGGTCGGACAACACCCGCTTCCGCATCACTTCGTTTGGGAAGCCGAGATCCGCGATGACTTTCACGGGAAGAATGCTACCGAACAACACTCGGCCCGCAGTCGTGGGAATCCACCTCGGCGTTGCATCGCTGGCGCCCTCTGGGGGCTCGTGCCAGTAGTGCACCGCCGACTGGTGCCCAAACTTCCCTGTTGCGATGCCCATCTCCACTTCCGCCAAGGTGCCGACATGACGAGCCGTCTCGAGCTGTTTCTCGAAATCCGCGGGCTCCTTGGTCACGACATAGCAGCCGAGCACCATATCCTGCGATGGTTCTGTGACCGGCCTACCATCCGACGGCTTCAACACGTTATTACTGGAAAGCATCAGCACCCGTGCTTCGAGCTGACTCTCGAACGACAACGGAACGTGCACCGCCATCTGATCGCCGTCGAAGTCTGCGTTGAACGCAGCACAGACAAGGGGGTGTATCCGAATCGCCTTCCCCTCAACCAGCACAGGCTCGAACGCCTGAATGCCGAGCCGATGAAGCGTAGGTGCCCGGTTGAGTAACACGGGGTGATCTTGAATGATCTCCTCGAGAATCTCGTATACATCGGGACTCTCGCGCTCGACGATTTTTTTGGCGCGTTTGACCGTTTCCGCGATACCCTTCTCGACGAGCTTGTGGATGATAAACGGCTTGAACAGCTCCACAGCCATCGTCTTGGGCAGGCCACACTGGTGCAAGCGAAGCTCGGGACCCACCACGATGACCGACCGCCCGGAGTAGTCCACCCGCTTACCTAGCAAGTTCTGGCGGAATCGACCTTGCTTGCCTTTGAGCATGTCCGACAGCGACTTTAGTGGCCGCTTTCCCCGACCGCGGATCGCCTTCGCGCGCCGTCCATTGTCGAATAGGGCGTCCACCGCCTCTTGCAGCATCCGCTTCTCGTTTCGGAGAATTACCTCCGGAGCTCTGTGCTGCATCAATTTCTTGAGGCGGTTGTTCCGGTTGATCACGCGCCGATACAAGTCGTTCAGGTCGCTCGTGGCAAACCGGCCACCGTCAAGTGGCACAAGTGGCCGCAGATCCGGCGGGATAACCGGAACCACATCGAGGATCATCCATACCGGCTTGTTGCGCTCGTCGGTTTCGTCACCCGAGTTGCGAAATGCGTCCACAATCTTGAGCCGCTTGAGCGTCTGCTTCTTACGATGCTGACTGGTTTCCGTCAGCACCGACTTGCGCAACTCGTCAGAGATCTTGTCGATATCGAGACGGCCTAGCAGCTCGCGAACGGCAGGCGCCCCGATTTCGGCAAAGAAGGCCGCGTCGCCCTCCTCCTTCGCTTTCGCTTTTAGCTCGAGAAATCGATCCTCGTCCAATAACTCGTTGAGCTGAACCTCCTGCTCACCCGGGTCGATGACTACGTAGTTGGTGTAGTACACTACACGCTCCAAGTCTCGGAGCGTTAAATCAAGGAGATTCCCCATCGGGCTCGGAAGCGTCTTGAAGAACCAGATGTGCGCCACCGGCACCGCCAGCTCGATGTGCCCCATGCGCTCGCGCCGCACCTTGGAGAGCGTGACCTCCACACCACAGCGATCACAGATGACACCGCGATACCTAATCCGCTTGTACTTACCGCAGTGGCACTCCCAATCCTTGACCGGTCCGAAAATGCGTTCGCAGAACAGCCCATCCTTTTCGGGTTTGAAGGACCGGTAATTGATCGTCTCGGGTTTCGTGACCTCTCCCCACGACCACCAGGTTCGCTGTCCCTGAAGCTCCAGTCTTTCTCGCTCCTTCGAGTCACGTGGCCCACGAATCTCTTCAGGGCTAGCGATACGAATCTTGATGAAGTCAAAACTCGAGCTTCGTTGCTCGCGAGCGGCGCGAAAATCAATCATCGCTGGCTCTCCCTATTTCTCATCAGCAGCAGCAACACCCAGGGTCACCTTGAGCCCAAGTGCCTGAAGTTCTTTGACGAGAACGTTGAACGATTCCGGAACTCCCGGTTCCGGTAGATTTTGTCCTTTGACGATCGCCTCGTACACGCGGCTGCGACCGTTGACATCATCAGACTTCACGGTCAGCATTTCCTGCAACACGTGCGCCGCGCCATATGCCTCCAGCGCCCACACCTCCATCTCTCCAAACCGCTGGCCGCCAAACTGGGCCTTACCGGCAAGCGGCTGTTGGGTGACGAGGCTGTAGGGGCCAATCGAACGCGCATGGATCTTGTCATCCACAAGGTGCGATAGCTTTAGCATGTACAGCGGACCAACGGTGATTTCCGACCCGAACCACTCACCGGTCCTACCGTCGCGTAGACGAACCTTTCCAGTGTGGCGCAACCCCACCAATCCCATGAGTTCCTGCGCTGCTCCTTCGATGTCGGCCTCGCTCTTCCGTCCCAGCATCTTGGCCAGATACGGCCTTCCCCGAACCTTCAATGTCTCGGCCGGGTCGAGCGTCATTATCTTCTTGGCCGCCCTCACACCGACTTTGATATCAGCCACCTCGGCGTCGGAGGGCGGATTCTCGTCGTCTTTCAACCGCGCCGTGTGATACCCGAGCTGCGCCTCCACTTCCTCCTGTTCCCGCTCGGCCACTTCCTTCGCCGCTCTCTCCAAAAAGTCGCATACCCCGCGAAGCAGATCGCGGGTTTCCTGACTCAAGGCGCGGCTCGCTAATCTATCAAGTCGCACAGCTGCCAGATCGTGGGCACTGCCGTTCTCCGGGGGAAGTCGCTTTAGATCCGACATCAGCTGACGGATCTGCTCGGGGCTCCATTCGGGTGCTCTTGTCTTGAGGCTCAACGCGTCACCAGCCCAACGCATTCCAGCCAACCGCAGCAGGAATCCAAGCTCGGTTTCGTTCGCCCCTTGGAACACAGGTGTCTTTGCTTGAAATCCCAAAATACGAGCCGCCCATCCAAGGTGCGTTTCCAATACTTGGCCCACGTTCATGCGGCTCGGGACGCCCAGCGGGTTGAGCACGATCTCGACGGGGGTACCGTCGGGTAGGAAAGGCATATCCTCTTCCGGAACAATCCGGGCGATGATTCCCTTGTTCCCGTGGCGCCCAGCCATTTTGTCGCCCACGGAGATCTTCCGTTTCTGTGCCAGGTAAACCTTGACCAACTGAATCACGCCCGGGGGCAACTCGTCTGGCTGGAGAATTTTGTCGATCTGATCCTCGGCTTTTTCCTCCAAACGGGCGCGCTCGTCGTGGGCGGCATCAATTGCTGCGCGAATCCGCTCGTTCACAGTCTTCGAAGCAACCCGCAGCGTCTTGAGATCGATGTCGGTGAAGTCGAGTTCAGCGAACACCGTCTTGGTCAGCTTCGTCTTCGCGGGAAGGTATTCCTCCACCGTGCCGTTCTTGAGCATCAGCGCGACTTCTTGGTTCGGCAGGAGGTCACGCAACTCCTGGAACAATGCCGCCGTCACGCGAGCCTTTTCGTCGTTCTCCAGCATGCGGACTTCGCCGATCCGCTCACCCCGGTCTTTCTCGACCACCTGGTCCTCTACCCGGGAGAATATCTTCACGTCAATCACCGTGCCCGACAGGCCCGGTGAAACCTTGAGCGACGAATCCTTGACGTCCTTGGCTTTCTCTCCGAAGATCGCCGTCAACAATTTCTCTTCCGGAGACAGCTCCGTCTCGCCCTTCGGAGTGATCTTTCCGACCAAAATGTCGCCGGGGCCGACGTGTGCACCAATGCGAACGATACCCCGCTCGTCGAGGTCGACAAGCGCTTCCTCAGATACGTTGGGTATCTCGCGCGTGATTTCCTCTTTACCTCGCTTCGTGTCCCGAACGTGCAGTTCCAGCTCCTGAATATGAATCGAGCTGTAGATGTCCTCCTTCACGAGGCGTTCGGAGATGACGATCGCATCTTCGAAGTTGTACCCGTACCACGGCATGAACGCCACCATGACGTTCTGCCCGAGGGCCAACTCGCCATGGCTCGTAGCCGGCCCATCCGCGATGATGTCTCCAGCCTTCACTTTCTGGTTCACCGATACCAACGGCCGCTGGTTGATAGCCGTATCTTGGTTCGTTCTCCAGAACTTGCGCAGCCTATAGCGGTCGTGCTGCATTAGCCGAGAAAGCGGAACGTCCGTCCTGATGTCGTCTTCGCCAGTGTCCACGAGGATCTCGTCCGCGGTCACTTTGCTGACTTTTCCCGCACGGCGGGCTATCACGACCGCACGCGAATCGCGCGCAGCTTTTTCCTCCAACCCGGTGCCTACGAGAGGAGCATCAGGAAAGAGCAACGGCACCGATTGCCGCTGCATGTTGCTTCCCATCAGCGCCCGGTTGGCATCGTCGTGCTCGAGGAACGGAATCAGCGCAGCCGCAATGGACACCAGCTGCTCCGGTGCAACGTCCATGAAATCGATGCGGCTGGGAGGCAGCAACGGATAGTCGTCTCGTTTCCGGCACAGAGCAAGATCGCGCTCGAACCTTCCGTTGCTGTCCAGCGGAGCATTCGCCTGAGCAACGGAAAATTCCTCCTCCTCCGATGCTGAGAGCCACTGTATATCATTGGTGACCACACCGTCCTTCACCTTGCGGTATGGCGTTTCAATAAAGCCGAGTTCGTTGACCCTGGCGTAGGTCGACAAACTCGTGATGAGTCCGATGTTCGGTCCCTCCGGAGTCTCAATAGGGCACATCCGGCCGTACTGGGAATAGTGGACATCTCTCACTTCGAAGCCGGCCCGTTCCCGGGTGAGACCGCCGGGACCCAGCGCAGACAGTCGCCGCTTGTGTGTGAGCTCGGCGAGCGGGTTGGTCTGATCCATGAACTGCGACAGCTGTGAGCTACCGAAGAACGCTTGGATCACCGCGCTCACAGTTCTGGCGTTCACCAGATCGTCGAGCGAGATCTTGTCGGGATCGTTATTGATGCTCATCCGCTCCTTGACGAGTCGAGCCATCCGTGACAATCCCACCGAGAATTGATTGGCAATCAACTCGCCAACCGTTCGCACACGGCGGTTACCCAGGTGGTCAATGTCATCAGTGAAGCCGCGCCCCTCGGACAGATCGAGGAGGTACCGGATGATCGCAATAAAATCCTCCTGCGTGAGGACCGTGTAGTCCAACGGAACGTTGACTTTCAACCGCTGGTTGATCTTGTACCGGCCGACACGACCTAGATCGTACCGCTTCGGGTTGAAGAACAACCTCTCGAGGGCGGCGCGAGCCGTTGCTAGGTTGGGAGCCTCTCCCGGCCGCAACAGCCCATAGATTTGTTCCAGCGCCTCCGCCTCGGACGTTGTGGGATCCTTGGCCAACGTATTCTTGATGATGGCCGATTCTCCACGGGCCGACGGGAGCAGCACCTCGACCTTGTTCGCTCCAGCCTTGAGTAGCTTCTTCTTGAGACTCTCACTGATCTTCTTGCCACCGGACGCAAGCACCTCACCCGTCTCCGGGTGCGGTACATCGAACGCCAGGACATAGCTCTCGTCGCGGTCGCGCATGGTCGTGGGACGCTCGTCCTCGCGCAGGTCGATTTGGGCGTACCTAGCGAAGATCTGCACCTTCTTCACACCCGCCGTGCGAAGTACCGTGTACAGTTCCTGCGTCAGCTCGTCGCCCTCCTTGGCAAGCGGGTCACCTTCTTTGTCATCCGGATTGGGAATGACTTCGGAGAGCAGTGTCCCCAGCACATCACGCCGCAAAGTCCGCTCATCGGCGTCCTTCGTCAGATCGAGAGTTCTCAGCGCGTAAAAGAGGCGCAGGATGTCCAGGTTGGTTCCGTAGCCGAACGCCCGTAGCAACGCCGTCGCTGGAAACTTCTTCTTCTTGTCGATGTGTACATAGACGACGTCATGAATATCAACCGTGAATTCCACCCACGATCCGCGGAACGGGATAATCCTTGCACTGTGGAGGCGTTGGCCGTTGGGGTGAATCGACTCCTCGAAGACCACGCCCGGCGAACGGTGGAGCTGGGACACGACCACGCGCTCGGCGCCGTTGATCACAAACGTGCCTAGCGGCGCGAGCATCGGCAGCTCACCGAGGTACACCTCCTTCTCGATGATGTCCTTGGGTCGCTTCTCACCACTCTCGAGCGTTTCGTTGATGTGCAGCCGAAGCGTCGCCTTTAGCGACGCCGAATACGTCATGTCCCGGTCGATGCACTCCTCAACCGTATACTTGGGTTCTCCTAACGAGAACTTGACGTATTCAAGTGAGTAGTTGCCGTTAACGTCGGTGATCGGAAACATCTCCTGGAACACGCGCTCCAACCCCAGGTCCGTGCTCTTGCCTTCGGTGCCGGAACGGAGCAGGACCTTGAAGGAGCGAAGCTGGATATCCAGGAGATGGGGCATGGGCATGCCCGGCTTCAGTTTCGCAAACGAGATCGTCGGCAATGTCTTGTTCATCTACGTACCTCTCGCAACACAAACGACCCCGCCCCCCCGCGGTTGATTACCGCGGAACGAACATCAAGATTCGCTGTGCGAGCAGTTATGGAAAAACCGCCTGTTCGTGACATACCGCCTTCACCGAAGAGGATTCTCTCTCACACCTTCCGCCCCACTGGCAGAGGTGCCCGAGAGACCTACTTCAGCTCGACAGTCGCTCCCTGCTCCTCGAGCTTGGCCTTGATCGCCTCGGCCTCTTCCTTCGACACGTTTTCCTTGACCTTGGACGGAGCGCTATCGACCACTTCCTTGGCCTCCTTCAACCCGAGTGACGTCACCTCCCGAACGGCCTTGATCACCTGGATCTTCTTGCCGCCTATCTCCTGGAGAACCACGGTGAACTCAGTCTTTTCCTCTGCGGCATCACCAGCACCTGCGTCCCCACCGGCTGGCGCCGCGGCGGCTACAGGAGCCGCAATCGTCACGTTGAACTTGTCCTTGAAGACCTCGATGAACTCTGCGAGTTCAATCACCGACATGTTGCCAATAGCCTCCAGGAGTTCATCCCGATTCAAAGTCTTTGTCGCCATTTCGTCTCTTTAACCTGTGGTTGAGGCGGTACCCTTGCGCAGTATAATCATCTGCGTAATGCAGAAATGATCATCTGCGTTACTAAAAATGATCATCTGCGTTATTAAGAAGCATCCGCACGTTGCGCGCGAAGCGCCTCGAGGGCGCCCACGAATTGATTTAGCAAGCCACTGAGCACCCCAACGAAGCCTTGCAGCGGTCCCTGCAATGCGCCGGCAGCCTGGGCCAGCAACTCCTCCCGCGTGGGCAGCTTCGACAACTGGTGAACCTCTTCTGGCGTGACCCGCTTGCCGTCCACCAACCCCGCCTTTACCGTCGGCTTGTTGTCGGTTTCCCTGCGAAAATCGGCTATGACCTTGGCGGCACCAACCGGCTCGGAGCCGGCAAAAACGAACGCCGTTGGTCCCTCAAGCACGTCATCGAACGCGTCAATCGACGCCTCCCTAAGCGCCCGGATCGCCAATGTGTTCTTCGCCACCAGGAAATCCACTCCCGCACGCCGAAACCGGCGGCGGAGGTCGGTCATGTGCTTGACCGACAAACCCGTAAAGTCTGTCACATATATTGTGGACGACTGCATGAGACGCTCCTTCAGCCCGCTCACGAGAGCGTCCTTTTGTTCGCGCTTCATTTTCATCGGTACCCCGCCGCGTCCACCTTCACTCCAGGACCCATCGTGCTCGACACGGACACGTGCTTGATGTACGTCCCCTTGCTCGCAGCCGGTTTGGCCCGCACCACCGACTCCATGAAGGCTGCGAGATTCTCGGCTAGCTGCTCCTTGGTAAAGGAGACCTTGCCGATTGGGGCATGCAGGTTGCCAGTCTTGTCTACGCGGTATTCGATCTTCCCGGCCTTGATCTCCTTCACCGCCAACGCGACATCCATCGTCACAGTTCCGGACTTCGGATTGGGCATCAGGCCACGAGGACCGAGAATTCTCCCGAGAGGTCCGACCTTGCCCATCATGTCAGGTGTCGCCACTACAACGTCACAATCGAGCCAACCACCCTTGATCTTGTCGACATACTCGGGCCCTACAAAGTCCGCGCCGGCGCCCTCGGCATCCCGCGCCTTGTCGCCCTCAGCAATCACCAACACACGGATGTTCTTGCCAGTTCCGTGGGGCAGCGCCACAGTACCCCTTACGATCTGATCCGCATGACGGGGATCAACCCCCAGATGCACAGCGACATCCACGCTCTCGTCGAATTTCGCAAACGCTGCCGCCTTGACAACATCAATAGCGTCAGTTGACCCATAGACCTTGCCCGGCTCGACCGTGGCGACCGCCGACGCGAACTTCTTGCCGCGGCGCATCAGTCCACCACCTCAACGCCCATCGAGCGGGCCGTGCCGGCGACGATCTTGATTGCCCCTTCGATATCGTTGGCGTTGAGATCGGGCATCTTGATCTCAGCAATCTTCTGCAACTGGGCCCTCGTCACCTTCCCAACCTTTTCCCGGTTGGAAACCGGCGAACCCTTCTCGATTCCGAGCTCCTTCTTCAATAGCACTGCCGCAGGAGGAGTCTTGGTGATAAAGCTGAACGTCCGATCCCGATAAACCGACAGCTCCACTGGGATTATCAACCCAGCATCCTTCTGCGTGAGAGCGTTGAACTGCTTGCAGAAGTCCATGATGTTGACACCGTGCGGACCGAGCGCAGTACCAACGGGGGGGGCAGGAGTGGCCTGACCAGCCGGAACCTGCAGCTTCACAAAGCCGATGACTTTCTTCGGAGGCATTTCTCTCCTTCTAACGCTCGGGGTAATTCCCTAGCTCCCACATTCCCAGTGGTCGGGGCGGCGCAATCGTCAGTGCGCCTTCAACTGCAGAAAATCTAGTTCCACCGTCGTGGGCCGGCCAAACAAACTCACGCTCACACAAACCTTGCCCTTGTCCGGAATAACCTTCTCTACAGTACCGCTGAACTCCAAAAAGGGCCCCTCCATGATCTCGACGACTTGACCCACCATAAACGGAATCTCTTCTTCCGGTTTCTTGTCGTCGACTTCGTCCTCTATACCCAACAACCGATTCACCTCGTCCTGGCGCAACGGCTGAGGGGTCCATCCCTGACCTACGAACTTGATGACCCCTTGGATGCCGTTGATGACGTGCACCGTATCCTGATTCAGCACCATCTCGACCAATACATACCCGGGATACACCTTCCGATCCACCGTCACCTTCTTGCCGTTCTTGATCTCCACCACCTGCTGCGTGGGGACCAGCGCCTGTCGAATGGGGCGTTCTTCTTCCGGTAGCGGGTCATCCCCGATCCGCCGCTCGATCAACGACCGCACCTTGTTCTCGTGTCCGGCAGTCGTCTGAATAGCATACCATCGGTGTTCCATCGCGGCTCCGATCACCCGATCAACCTGCCCAGCCCGCGGATCAGCGTAAAGGAGAAGAACCAGTCCATCAGGCCGATGATCACACCAATAATCGTGACTACGATGACGATCGCTACCGTGTGCTGGCGAAGATCAGCCATCGTAGGCCAGGTGATTTTCAGCAGTTCCACCCGCACGTCCCGCAGATACATCACAGACCTGCCAGCCAGCGCTATGACTTTGCTCACGACTACTTCGTCTCCTTGTGGAGCTTGTGTGTCCCGCAACGCGGGCAAAACTTTCTCCACTCTACACGCTGCGGATGCTTACGACGGTTTTTGGTCGTGAAGTAATTCCGCTCTTTGCAGTCGGTGCATTCGAGTATGACTTTGTCTCTCGCCATCGTCGTTCGTTTTGGGGGCGATGCCTACTTCGCCCCTAGTAATGAGAACTATGCGTGCCTCGGTGGGGGCAACGCATGCGCCGCCCAGCTACTCGTGAATCTTCGTCACCACACCGGCACCGACCGTCCGGCCACCCTCGCGAATGGCAAACCGCAACCCGTCCTC
>JADFIT010000168.1 GCA_022566515.1 Gemmatimonadota bacterium | reverse complement strand
TCCCCACTCCCCTCTCCCCTCTCCCCGTGGAAGTGCGGGGTGCGGTGTGGATCACCACCGCTAAAGCGGCGGCTCGGCGATCTGTCGGTAAACCGACGTGGGAGCTGGCGGTCGCTTGAGCGACAGTCGGTTCGGCCGAGCCGCGGGTTTACCCGTGGTAATTCCCGCCAATCGCCTCGCCGCGATGATGGATAGGTTGATTCCGAATGTATGCGCGTACCTTTTCGACCGCCTGCCGGCTGACTGAATCGATGTTATAACCCTTGGCCCATCGCAATGGTTTTTTCACCGTCGACCCCCTCTCTCTGTTCACGATAACCGAGGTGCCTCCCTTCAACCTCTGCACGAGCCGTGGAATCAGCGTCGTTGGCCGGACGCGCAGCAGAACATGGACGTGGGTTCGCACGATTTCCAGCTCGAGTACGTGGGTACGTTCCTGTCGTGCAATGGCCGGGAGCAGACGATGGAGCAGGGTCGCGGAATCTGCGTCAATCGCCGGTTCGCGGTCTCGGGTGGTCCAAGTGATGTGCACGTAGATACGGTGTCGCATCTCACAGGATAATGACTGCTGAGCATCTGCTTCTCATCTATTTCTTGCAGAGCGGAGCACAACAACGCGCGCGTATGAGGACGGCGGCCGGTCGCTTGAGCGACAGTCGGTTCGGCCGAGCCGCGGGTTTACCCGTGGTAATTCCCGCCAATCGCCTCGCCGGGATGATGGGCCGGTTGATTCCGAATGTATGCGCGTACCTTTTCGACCGCCTGCCGGCTGACTGAATCGATGTTATAACCCATCGCCAGCACCGCCGCACCGTTTGACGCACAGGCGCCAGGACATCAAATTGGCTAGTTAAGGATGCGAGCCGTGGCCTTTTCGCTACGCGCAGAAGCCGGGGGCCGAGGTCTCCGGCTTTCTGTTGTTTGCGAGTTCCAGACGGCGCGAAGTCCCTCGCAGTTATCGCAATTGCATAACTATATACCGTTATGTATATTCATGCAGCGATCTGGAGTCTCGCTGCTGGGGGTGATTGGTTGGGCTTCAGATCCAAACCGACGCAACGATCCTGAGTCTCCATTCCAGGCGTGATTATTTAGGTTTCCGATCCAAACCAATGACAATTCGAGCCCCTAAGCTTCGGCTTCTCGCTCGGGGTTGTCTGGTTGGGCTGCCGAATTGCCTCAAAGGAATCCCGTCTCGTAAGGAATCCCCTGATGAACACGACAGACTATCTCGCAGAAGTCGATCGCTACAGCGCTCACAACTACCACCCCCTTCCCCTCGTCCTGGAACGGGGCGAGGGAGCCTGGGTGTGGGACGTGGAGGGAAACAAGTACCTGGATTGTCTGGCCGCCTACTCGGCCATCAATCAGGGTCACTGCCACCCGGCACTGGTTAAAGCCGCGAAGGACCAGATCGATCGACTGACCCTCACGTCGCGGGCGTTCCACAACGACCAGATGGGTCCTTTCCTCCACGAACTGTGTGACCTGACGGGCTACGAAAAAGCTCTGCCCATGAACTCCGGGGCCGAAGCCGTGGAGACGGCGATCAAGGCGGTGCGGCGCTGGGGCTACAGGGTCAAAGGGATTCCCTCGGATCAGGCGGAGATCATCGTGTGCGAGAACAATTTCCACGGTCGAACCACGACCATCGTTTCGTTCTCGACGGAGCACTCCTACAACGCCGACTTCGGTCCGTTCACCCCCGGGTTCGAGGTGATTCCCTACGGTGACGTGAAGGCTCTCGAAGCCGCCATCACACCCAACACGGCCGCCTTCATGGTGGAGCCGCTGCAGGGAGAGGGGGGCGTGATCGTTCCGCCGGACGGGTACCTGGCGCAGGCTGCGGATGTTTGCAAGAGCAACAACGTGCTCCTCGTGGCCGATGAGATCCAAACGGGCCTCGGCCGCACCGGCAAGATGTTCTGCTCAGAGTGGGACGGTGTGAAGCCCGACGTGATGATCGTGGGCAAGGCCCTGAGCGGCGGGATGTATCCTGTTTCGGCGATGTTGGCGGACGACGACGTGATGAGTGTGTTCGGCCCGGGCGATCACGGATCTACATTCGGCGGCAACCCCCTTGGGGCCGCTATTGCCCGCGCCGCTCTACGGGTTCTCGTCGATGAAAAGCTCCCAGAACGCGCCCTTGCCCTCGGCGACTGGTTCATGAAGGAGCTTCGCGACCTGGATTCTCCCCACGTTGCCGAAGTTCGCGGCCGGGGGCTCATGGTAGGCGTGGTGATCAAGGAAGAGAGCGGGACGGCGCGACCGTTCTGTGAGGCGCTCATGAAGAAGGGAATCCTCGCCAAGGAGACCCACGAACAGGTGGTCCGGTTTGCACCGCCGTTGGTTGTCGAGAAGGCCGATCTGAAATGGGCGCTGGAGCCTATCGCCGAGGTGCTCGCAGCCACAACGAGGGTGGCCTAGGTAAGGAAAGGCTGCAGCTACTTTCTTTTTTGGCGGCGCAGGTCTGTCCGAAGCCTCCGGCGTGCCGCAGCGGCCTTCAATCGTTTCGCGGTGCTCGGCTTGACGTAAAAGCGCTTCTTGCGCAAATCTTTCAAGATTCCCGAGCGCATTACCTTACGCTTGAACGCCTTGAGGGCCCATTCCAAACGGTCGCCCTCCCCAATAGTCACTTCTGGCATAGACACCAAATGTGTGCGGTTGTTCGGCAGAAAGCGAGGGCCGCCCCGATGGAGATCGGAACGGCCACAATTGGGCTCGGGTGCACGCCACTCAGTCTTCCAGCTTTGTTACATTCTCGGCGGCAGGACCCTTCTCCCCGTCCACAAGATCGAACTCAACCCGCTCACCCTCAGCCAGCGATTTAAAGCCCTCGCCCTGAATCGCCGAATGATGCACGAAGCAGTCACGCTCCCCCTCGTCCGGAGTGATGAAGCCAAAGCCCTTGGCGTTGTTGAACCACTTCACCTTGCCAACCGTACGCATTCCGTACTCCTTGTTCGCTGGTTGTGTCGCAGTCCCGGAACATAACAGAACTGCCGACTTTCAATTCTATCGCGGAGCTGAGGCCCCCACCCTCACCGTCGGGCAAGTCGCCCATGTGGCGAATCTCCATGAGTCGGTTTTTGGCTGCACCGAAGCTAGAGACGTAAAATCAGTTAGTCAACCATTCTCCCCGCACCCAGCGAAGGAGGCTTTTGAGATCGGAGGGCATTACGGGTATCGTGACCACCCTACGGTCGTAAAAAAGCACGTTTTGCTGCTCCACGTTCCGCAAGTCGTGTAGGCTGCCCGTCGATTCTGTCCACGTTCCCACCGCCCACGCATCGTATCCGAAACCGCCCACCAAGAGATCCCAGATGGCCTGGACGTCGTAGCCCAGCCGTGCGGTGGTCTCTCGGCAGATTTCTACGAGTAACGAGGGACGATCACGTTCGATGGTGGCCACCATTCCCTGAAGCGCTGGGAGTTCAGCTCCCTCCACGTCGAGTTTGACGAGGCTGATTGGCGGGACGTTCCCGCCTAGTGCTTCCACGAAGCTGTCCAACGTGGTTGCCGCAGCTTCGACCTGTGAGATTGCATCGACCGCTTCAATACCGAATGCCCCCGCATTTCCGGCTTGCGCGGCGGCTAGGCCGAGACTGACGGTCGTGCACTCCTTCCAGAGCGCAGCAGGTTCGGTCTGCACATTGTCCAGGTCGTTGATCCCGACGTTGCGGCGCAGCTTGTCGAACGTGCTCGGCACGGGTTCGAAGCTGTAGACGACCCCGCATGGATAAACAGCCTTGGCGGCGATGAGCGAGTGCTGGCCCACGTTGGCCCCACCGTCAACCATCACCATTCCCGGCCTCAACAACCGAGTGAGCAAGAAGGCCACTTCCGGCTCGTAGGCACCGATGAAGTAGATTTGCCGCTCTACATGATCCGTCAGGTCACACAGCATGCGGCACCCGTTCATCAGCGTTACCGGCAGTGGGTCGCTCTCTCCTGCAAGGGCTCCCCACCTGTCCACCGCCTGATAGTACCATCCCGGTGCCTTGCCCCACGCCCGCCAAATCCTGAAGGCGCTGCGAAGCGAGCTTCGTATCGGTAGGTAGAGTCTCCGCTTCATCACGATCATCTTCCTTGCCCGCTACGGCCCAAGACGTGCCACACTGCACAAGACATCGTTGCGTCTATACCTTAGTGAACATGTTCGCTGCCACCCGTATTTCAAAACCGAACCATTAGATGAATACACTGACGGTCTGCTCGTTTCGAGGCAAACTCATCGAAACGAGACATGAAGTGGCGGTCGCCATACAGGACCGTGACGGGGTGCTTCATGCTGTTAGTGGCGATCCCGATCTGATTGTTCACATGCGATCTGCGGCAAAGCCGTTCCAGGCACTACCATTGGTCGAAGACGGGGTGATCGAGGCGTTCGATATCAGCACACGAGAACTTGCCCTTGCCTGTGCCTCCCACAACTCGGAGGAATACCAAGTTGCGGCGGTCAGTGAGTGGATGCAGCGTTGCGGCCTGCAAGAAGAACAGCTGGTGTGCGGCTCCCACAGGCCGCTCGCCAAGGACTTGGGTTTCCGGCGAGATGACGGAACGTGGGAGGACGTGGAGTTGGCGCAGCCGTCCCGCGTTGCGAGCAATTGCTCGGGCAAGCACACGGGAATGTTGTCCCTCGCGAAATTTCACGGCTGGGACGAAGCGGGTTACGCCGTCGAGGGGCATCCCGTGCAGGAAAGATGCCGGTCGGTGATATCGAGTTGGTTCGATGTTCCCAACGATGACGTGCATGGGGCCGTGGATGGGTGTGGGGTGGTATCCTGGGCGGTTCCCCTCCGGGCGATTGCAGCGGGCTATGCGCGAATGGCCAACGCGGACGGACCGATGCAGACCATCGTGTCGGCCATGACGACGCATCCCGAGCTGGTGGCTGGAAAGCGGCGGCTGTGCACGGCCCTCATGAAAGCCTATCCGGGACAGCTCCTCGCCAAGGTTGGAGCCGGTGGTGTGTATGGCGCGGCGTTGCTCGATCGAGGATTGGGGCTCGCGATCAAGGTGCTCGACGGCGACTCGAAAGCCACAGCAGTGGCTCTTCTCGCGGTCCTGGATAGCCTGGGACTGGACTGCCGGCATTCGACCCCGCTCTCCCGCTTCGCCAACCCCGTCATCCTGAATACCAACGGACAGGTAGTCGGCCACTACTCCCTCACTCGTTCGCCAACATTCGCAATAGATTGATACCCCGGCGCATCGCCTGGCCGTTAAATTCCCCTCCTGGTACTCTGGGCCGTAATTGCGGTAACGTATTCACCACAGACCCGGAGGGCGCGGAGGTTTTTGGGCAGGATAGACGGGATATTGTCATGTGAATGAGGCATTCCTTCCGCCCTTCCGCCCTTCGCCCTTGGAGATTCGTGACGTTCATAGATCGCGCAGTGATAGCAGTCGCAGCAGGCTCCGGTGGGGCCGGGGCGGTGTCGTTTCGACGGGAAAAGTTCGTACCCAAGGGCGGGCCTGACGGGGGCGATGGCGGACACGGTGGCAGCGTGTACGTCAGAGCGTCTCAGCATCTCTCGACGCTGCTCGATTACCAGTATCGGGCTCATTGGAAAGCCGACCGTGGCATGCACGGGCAGGGCTCGAACAAGACCGGGAAATCGGGCGTGGACCTCTATCTGCCGATTCCAGCCGG
The DNA here is from genome assembly GCA_022566515.1 of Gemmatimonadota bacterium. Taxonomy (GTDB): domain Bacteria; phylum Gemmatimonadota; class Gemmatimonadetes; order Gemmatimonadales; family GWC2-71-9; genus B3T1B10. Next base: position 1,892 of record JADFIT010000168.1, on the reverse strand, counting down.
AACCGTGATAATCGACGACGAGACGCAGGAAACTCTGGGAGAGGTGGTGGCGGTGGGGGACGAGTTGTTGATCGTAAAGGGCGGACGGGGCGGGCGGGGAAACGCATCGTTCGCAACGGCCACTCACCAGTCGCCCCGAGAGTCGCAACCCGGTGAGCGAGGAGAAAAACGACGCATCGAACTGGTCCTCAAGCTCATCGCCGACGTCGGTCTGCTCGGCGAGCCAAACGCCGGAAAGAGCACGCTGCTTTCGGTAATCTCCGAGGCACACCCGAAAATCGCCAACTATCCTTTCACCACACTGGAACCCCAGTTGGGAGTTACCTCGCTGTCCGATTCCCGGACGCTGGTGGTGGCCGACATTCCGGGAATCATCGAGGGCGCGCACCAGGGGAAAGGACTCGGCGATCGCTTCCTGCAACATGTCGAGCGCACACGCGTGCTGGCTTATCTGATTCCCGTCGACAGCCCGGATCCACAGGCAACGTATGACCTGCTCCGCGCTGAGGCACACGCCTATAGCCCGGAACTCGGGAAGAAACAGCACATGGTGGTTCTGACGAAGACCGACCTCCTGCCGGATGAAGAAACGCTGCCGCCTCTCGACGTTCCCCAGGCAGTGGATGTCGTCTCGATCTCCTCGGTTGCGAAAAAGGGACTGACGGAAATGAAAGAATGTTTCTGGCGTCTGGTGAGGGGAACGTCTGAGTTCCCGGCCGAAGAGACGCTTCCACTGCCGTAGGGCCAAATGAGCAATGCGGCCTACGTCGCGCTAGCGCTGGTGCCCGGTGTGGGCAGGGTGCGGCTCGAGATTCTCATGCAGGCGTTCGGCTCGGCCGATGCGGTGTTGGCTGCAACCTTCAGGCAGCTCAACTCGGTGGTACGCATTTCCCGGGCGGCCGCGACGGCCATTCACAAGACCACGACCGCAGCGGGTACCGAGATCATCGACAAGGTGGCCGGGCAGGGTGGTGTGGTCCTGACACCGGCGGATGCCGCATTTCCCGGCGAGCTGCGGCAGATCCCGGACGCGCCGACTCTGCTCTTTGCCAAGGGAAGGCTGGACCTGTTGCAAGGTCCGTGTGTCGCCCTCGTCGGGAGTCGCGACCACAGCCGCTATGGGGCGGACGTCGCCTCCGAGTTGTCGGCCGGTATCGCCGCCGCGGGTATCACAGTGGTCAGCGGTATGGCTCGGGGTCTGGACGCCGTGGCTCACCAAGCTGCGTTGGATGCCGGGGGCAGGGGCGGGGGCGGAACCGTGGGGGTGCTCGGTAACGGCTTGGGGGTGATCTATCCGGCGGCCAATCGTGTCCTCTACGAACGCGTGATTGCCGCGGGGTGTCTCTTGACCGAGTTCCCTCCAGGCGAGCGTCCCAACGCCGGCAGTTTTCCCCGCAGGAATCGACTGATCAGCGGATTGGCCCGGGCCACGGTCGTGCTCGAGGCCCGAGATGGGTCGGGCGCGTTGATTACGGCAGATTGCGCGCTGGCGCAGGGACGTGAGGTCATGGCCGTTCCCGGACCGATCACGAGCCCGCTATCCAGAGGCACGAACCGTCTCATACAGATGGGCGCCAAGCCGGTGCTGGAACTGCGTGACGTGTTGGAGGAGTACGGCATTTCCGAGGTGCCCGAGGTATCACTCCCCGCCGACCTCTCGGACGCGGAGCGGCGGGCACTCGAAGCACTGGGTGACGGCGCCGAACTGGTAGACGACTTCACCGCTCGGCTGGCATGCGCGCCGGCCGAGTCGCTCGCAGTACTGACCTCCCTGGAGATTCGGGGCCTGGTGGCGCAGGGGCCGGGTAAGGTGTTTCGGGCGACGAAGCCGTTTGAAGGTAGGAGTGGGTGGTAGCGAATCTGTCAGCTGCCTAACATCCCACTTCCCTCTC
>JADFIT010000167.1 GCA_022566515.1 Gemmatimonadota bacterium | reverse complement strand
AACAGACCGGCGTGGATTTCGTGGGAGCCGGTGCTTTGGCCGTAGCAACCATGCAGCTGACCCAGCCCAAAGTAGGCCTCTACAAGAGTTGGGTATCCAACATGGACGAGGGTTGGACCCGCTGGCTTCTGGAGAACTACGAGTTCGACCTCACGACGGTTACCGACGCCGACCTTCGCACCGGCGACTTGTCGGCATTCGACGCCATAGTCTTGCCCGACCAAGACGCGGCCCGAATTCTCACGGGTCATCTTACCGGAACCATGCCCGAGCAATACACCGGTGGGGTTGGGGCGGAGGGTACGGCGAGCCTTCGACCCATCTGGTCAAGGAGGTTTTGTCAGGAGGAGTGAAGAATACTTTAATGTTCCCAACGGTGCATATGGAACCTCTTGACAACGAGCCTGAGCATAGGCATATGATAATGTAGCACGCCGTAGTGACGGGGGCGCTCCCGTGTCCCCGATATCGTTTTGTCAGGAGTATGACTTTTCGATGTGGCGTGCGCTCATGGAAAAAAACTCCCCCAATACATGGTACGTGCCGTGCGGTGTTGCTGTTGGCGTTTTGGCAATCGCGGCGGCGGGGCAGGCGTGTGCTACCGGTGGGATGAAGACCTCCGCTGCCAGTCTCCAACGTCCCGGGTGCGAAGCGGCGTCCAGCGACGCACCCCGGGGCCTCGAGGGTGCGACTCTAGCGGATGCACTGCAGGGGAAGGTGCCCGGGCTGAATATCGTGCAGGTGGGTGGAGCTGCCGGAGCCGGCTTTGCCAGCATCCGGGGGAGCAACTCGCTTCGTTCGGGGCCACCGCTCGTCTATCTCGACGGGATCCGCATCAACCAAATCACGGCCATGGAACTCCGTGGCGCCCATTCCATACCACTCTTCGAATACGTCAACGTTGCCGACATCGACCGCATAGAGGTGCTCCGAGGTCCGGCTGCCACTATTGAATATGGCTCCGGTGCCGCGGACGGCGTGATTCGCATATACACCAGGCGGGGCAGGGGAGACGGCGTGCCTGCCGATTCCACCTCCCAGTGCAAGGCCACGGGAGATTCCGACATTTCGCCGGTGAGATAGATCCAGGCCGCGTTCCGGATTGCTGCTTCCGCGACGCGGTTTGGTGTTCCTTATCATCCAGGAGGTATGATATGCAGCTCTTTCATTGTCGCAGGCGGAGAGCGGCGCCAATCGTAGCCGCGCTTGCACTCGTAGTGGGCTTGGTGCTGGTCACCGCGCCGGCTGCCGCCCAAACGGGAACCATCGAGGGACGTGTGACGGCGGCTGCCAGCGGCGACCCGGTTGAGGGGGCGCGGGTTGCCATCGTAGGCACCAGCATCGGGGCTCGAACCGGCGCCGACGGGAGGTTCGTGCTTCTCAACGTTCCGGCGGGGACCTCGCAGCTCCAGGTGTTGCTCATCGGCTACGCCATGGGGACGGTGCGCTTGAACGTGCGACCGGGTGTGATCACCACGGCCAATATCGAGCTGAGGACCAGCGTGTTGCGGTTGGACGAGATCGTGGTTACCGGCACTGCGGGCCAGGCGCGGCGGCGGGAGGTTGGCAACTCGATCGTTCAGCTCTCTGTCGCGGAAATGGCGGACCCGCCAGCGACCGTGGACCAGATGCTCCAGGGCCGGGCGGCGGGGGTTTCCGTCATGCAGTCGAGCGGGATGTCTGGTTCCGGTGCGCAGATTCGACTCCGGGGCGCTGTGAGCGTGAGCCAGAGCAACCAGCCCCTCGTCTACATCGACGGTGTTCGCATGCGGAGCGGCGGCTATCGGCGAAACTACCCCCCGATAGGATTCAGGGGCCGATCTGGCAACTACGAGGCGAGCCCACTGAACGACATCAATCCAGCCGACATCGAGCGGATCGAGATCATCAAGGGCGCGGCGGCCAGCACGCTATACGGCACGGAGGCGGCCGCCGGCGTGATCCAGATCTTCACCAAGAAGGGTAGGTCGGGAAAACCCCGCTGGACCCTTCAACTCGATCAGGGCTTCGCCAGAGTGCTCCCGTTCGGGACCGACGAGAACCCGTACCTCAATTTGAAGCCGTGCACCGAGGGAACCAGCTGCTGGGACGATTGGACGACTTCCGCGGTGACGGGGAATTGCGGAGACGACGACCTGACGTTGAACATCCATTGCTCATGGCTGCGGAACGGCTACAGGCAGAAGCTTTCCGCGTCAGTGGGTGGGGGGAGCGATCGGTTCCAGTACTTCGTTTCGGGGGCGCTCAACGACAATGACGGCGTGCTCCCGAACGACAACGAGAAGACGCTGGTCACGCGGGGCAATTTCAGCTTCGAATTGTTCGACGACCTGCGGATCGACGTCACCACGTCGTATACCAACAACCGGATTGAGAACACCGCGGCCGGGAACAACGCGCACGGTGTGACCCTGAACGTGTTCCGTGCCGAGCGCAACTATTTCGGAGACAGCGATCCGAACAACTTGCGGCAGTTGTTGAACCAGGAGATCACCACCCAGGTGGACCACCTGATAACCGGTGCAACCGTCAACTACTCGCCGACTCCCTGGTTTACGAATCGGTTCACGTTGGGGTACGATCTCGCTCAACAGGAAAACCGCAACCTCCGGCCGTTTGGGTTCGTTCGGGCGAAGGGTGGTATCCTGTCAGACGAGCAGACCAAGTACACCACGCTGACCAGCGATTACGCAGGCAGCATCAACTTCAATGTCTCGGATGATCTGGCGTCGACCTTCTCTTTCGGCGGCCAGGCCATCACCGAAGAAGTCATTCGGACGACGGCGTACGGCCAGGATTTTCCGGGTCCGGGCGTTCCCACGGTGAGCAGCGCGGCGTCGTTCATCGCCCGGGAGTCACGTATCAGGACGATCAACGCCGGCTTCTTCTTCCAGAACCTCTTCGCCCTGAAGGACAGGTATTTCTTCACGGTGGGTGTGCGTTTCGACGGCCACAGCGCCTTCGGGAGCAATCTTGGCTTAGAGGCCTACCCCAAGGGCCAGTTGTCCTACGTAATCTCGGACGAGGATTTCTTCCCCGTCTCCATGGGTGAAATGAAACTCCGCGCGGCTCTGGGTTGGTCGGGACGGGCTCCAGACGCATTCGACGCGGTGCGGACCTGGGATCCCATCGCGGTCGACTTCAAGCCCGGCTTCCGGCCGGATAACGTGGGCAATGCCGACGTTGGGCCCGAGCGGACTCGTGAGATCGAGGTCGGAGTGGACTGGGCCTTCCTCGACCAGCGGCTTTCCGCGGAGTTCACCTGGTACGAGCAGAAGACTACGGATGCGCTGTTCAATGTGAGCCAGATTCCCTCGAACGGATTCCTGGGGAGCCAGATCGCCAACGTCGGTGCGATCCGCAACAGGGGGATCGAGTTGAGTGTCAATGCCGATGTGTTCGACGAGCCGGACTTTGGGTTGGAACTCGGCAGCACGTTTTACACCAACCACAGCATGGTACTCGACCTCGGCGGCGCCACGCCGTTCGGCGCCGGCGGAGGATGGGTGGAGGAAGGGTTCCCGGTGATGGCCATGACCGGCAGGCAAATACGGAACCGAGACGAGCTAGCCGCGCCGGACACGGCGTGCACCGTGAGCTGCGCCTCCAACGGCGAGTTCGTGTTCGGTCCGCAACAGCCCACATTCATCTGGAACCAGATGCTGACCCTCAGGTTGCCCGGGGGCATCAGGCTATCGGCCCGAGGGGAGTTCCAGGCCGGTGCGTTTATCTACGACGGCGCCAGCGGCAACGGGCTCTCGCGGTCGGTTCTCTGGCCGACGTGCTCGAACGCGCACGGAATTCTGGGGAGCCCGCAGGACATGACCAAATACGACCAGCTGACCGCCTGGGAGCGGCACGCGTGCATTGCTGCAAATCATGACTTCGACATCCACATTTACAAGCAGGATTTCTGGAAACTGCGTGACCTTACGGCGCGGATTCCCCTGGACTGGGCGTTTCCACAGGTGCAGTCGGCGTGGCTCACGCTCACGGCCCAGAATTGGGTCCGCTGGATCAACAGCGACCTCAGGATGTTCGATCCGGAGATGGTGAGCCGGTACTCCCTTGGCGAGTCAAACCGGAGCATCAGCGAGCACGTGCCGCCCCCGGCGATCTTCACGGCGTCACTCCGCGTGACCTTTTAAGGGGGGGGACGATGACGAGCAATCATGAATATCCGGTTACCACGGAGAGACTTAACACCATGAAAGATCACGATAAGCAGCGGTCTCGGCCGCGGTGGGGTGTTTACGTCATCGCGGCTGCGACCCTCGTGGGTTGCGATACGTCTGTGACCAACCCGGGGCCGGTTCAGGACGAGTTCCTGGACAGCCTCATCGCCCATGTGGCAGTAGTACGCGGGTCGAGCCGGGATCTGTCTGATGCGCTGGACCAAATCGCGTACTGGGGTGCGGCTATCACGTACGAGATAAACCCAGCCGGTTCCACGGGGAGTTTCGGCATTCCGACCTCGGTCCAGGACGGCAGGTTCGAGACCGATTTCAGCGCCGACTGGAACCGCATCTCCCGAGCCGTTTGGACCGCTGAGAACGCGCTCGTGCGTTTCGACTCAGTGTTGCCCCTGATAGACGGGGCGCCGTCGTTCGGCAGCTACGAGCCGGCGGCGGGGGCAGCGCTCCTTGCCGGGTATGCGACTCGGGTCATGGGTGAGAACTTTTGCCAGGTGGCATTCGGGGGTGGCGATCTGCAGGAGTTCGAAGCGGCCCTCACGCGATCGGAGGCACACTTCACGCAGGCGATAGACATCGGCACGGCGGCCGGCAACTCGGAGATCGCCACTGCGGCGCGGGCGGGACGGGCCTCGGTGCGGGCTTACCTGGCCACGTACGGCATGGCTAGTTGGTCGGATGCGGCGGCGGATGCCGCGGCAGTGACCGACAATGATTTCGTCCACGTTGCGGTGTATTCCGAGCAAGACGACGGCCAATCCAATTTCGTCATGATGGCAGCCCCGGGAACGGGTACGTACAGGGCCCACACCGTTTGGGCGACGTTCTATGAGAATTACTTCACCACGACGGGTGATCCCCGGACTCCCTGGACGTTTGATCCCGAGATCCCGGTTGGCGACGCCGCCGTGTCGAAGTTCGGCGGAAACGTCGACTTCTTTCCGCAGGCGAAGTATGTGGTACAGGAAGCCCCCATCAATCTCTCGAGCGGTTGGGAGATGCGTCTCATCGAAGCGGAGGCGATCCTGAATGGCGCCGGTAGCGGCGACTTCAACGACGCGGTGACGTTGATGAACCAGCGGCGCTCCGATCTCTCGCTGACGCCGATCGCGGCAGCGAGTACCGCCGAAGCCTACACGGCTCTCAAGCTGGAGCGGGCTCTGGAGTTGTGGCTCGAAGCGCGCCGGCTGGGTGACATCCGTCGCTGGGACGCCAACAACGTCTCAGGGGGCATCTCCGATGTGACGGACGGTATCTATAACGGACCCGGTGGAACGTTTAACGCCACGATGACGACTCTGGCGACGAACGATCGCTGTTGGCCGATTGGTGAGGACGAGCGGGAGACGAACACGAACTTCTGATCGTGTCTCGCAGCTTATGCTACAGTCTGTAACTCAACCGCGACCCGTCGGCCTCTGGCCGGCGGGTCGTGCCACATAGGCCCCGCTTCTCACGGTTCTCTCCGGCAGCGCACTGATTCGTGCGGGACCCAGGGCCTCATACCCCAACTCCACGGCTAATACGCCGTGCAGGAGGTCACCATGATCCGCACGTGTTTGCGTCGAGTCCTCACAGTGGCGGCAATCGCCGTCACCGTAGCGCTACCCGCGTATGCGCAGATTCCCACGCCCGAGTCCGTCATCGGCTGGCGCCCGGGTACAGACTACAAGCTGGCCGACTACGGTCAAATCTCTGACTACTTCCGGCAGTTGGATGCGGCGTCGGACAGGTTGATCCTCCGCGAGATAGGCTTGACCGCCGAGGGGCGGCCAATGATGCTCGCGATCATCTCCAGCGAGGCCAACCTTCGCCAACTCGACCGCTGGAAGGACATCGCCAGGCGGTTGGCAATGGCGCAGGGGCTCGGCGATGACGAAGCCCGAGCGCTGGCCAGGGAAGGCAAGGCAATCGTGTGGATCGACGGAGGGCTTCACGCCACCGAAGTCGCCCACGCACAGCACATGCCGCTCTTGGCCCACCACCTCGTGGCAAGTGAAGACGACGAAGTGCGAAGGATTCGGGATGAGGCGGTGGTGCTCCTCATGCCGGTCATGAACCCCGATGGGTTGGAAATCATGACGCGGTGGTACCGAGAGCATCTGGGTACGCCGTTCGAAACGGCACCGTTGCCGGAGTTGTACCACAAGTACGTGGGACACGACAACAACCGCGACTGGTTCATGATTCTGCAACCGGAAACCAAGGCCGTCACACAACAGCTCTGGCATGAGTGGTACCCGCAGATTGTGTACAACCACCACCAGACGGGTCCCTTCCCCTCGAGGATTTTCATTCCTCCTTTCAAAGATCCCATGAATCCCAACATCCCCCCCTTGGTGATGCGGGGGGTGAACCTCGTGGGCTCCGCCATGGGCCTGCGCTTCGCCCAGGAGGGGAAGCCGGGGGCGATTTCGCGTGCCAGCTACACTGTCTGGTGGAACGGTGGGATGCGGACCGCGCCCTATTTCCACAACCAGGTCGGCATTTTGACCGAGACCAATCTCTACCGTTACGCCACGCCGCATTACTACGACCCGAAGGAGATGCCCAAAAACTTCCGTGAGGGAATGTCCACCGAACGGCCGGGTGTGTTTTACCCCAATCCGTGGAAGGGTGGGTGGTGGCGCATCGGCGATGCGGTAGACTACATGATGACGGCGTCGATGGCCGTGGCCAAGATCGCAGCCGACCTGAAGGAGGATTGGCTGTACAACATGTATCTCATGGCCAGTCGCGCCAGAGAGCAGGGGAAAGCGGGCAACCCGTTTGCCTATGTGATTCCGCCCGATCAGTGGGACGGCGGCGAGGCATTGGAGTTGGTGAGCGTGTTGCGCCGCGGTGCGGTGGAAGTACATCGTGCGCGGCGGCCGTTCAGCGCGGATGGCGACGAGTATCCGGCCGGAAGCTTCATTGCGTTTGCGTCTCAGCCATTCCGCGCACACCTCGTGGATCTGATGGAGCCACAGGACTATCCCGACCGCCGCATCTATCCGGGTGGTCCGCCGGACCCGCCCTACGACATGGCGGGTTGGACGCTGCCGGCCCAGATGGGTGTAACGGTTCATCGAATCGATGAGCCCTTCACAGCATCCACCGAGCCGGTTGCCACGACCTCGGTCGCCCGCGATGCGGGCACCGTGACGGGGCGTGGACCGGTCTATCTCCTCACGCCGAACGAGAACGCGAGCATCCACGCGGTGAACAAACTGCTCGCGTCGGGTGCCAACGTTTCCAGGGCAAGCGCTCCGTTCGAGGCGGGTGGGCGAAATTGGCCCGCCGGAACTTTTTTCGTGCGCTCCGGCGGTAGCACACTCCGCAGGGTGGCGCAACAGACCGGGGTGGATTTCGTGGGAGCCGGTGCTTTGGCCGTAGCAACCATGCAGCTGAC
>JADFIT010000166.1 GCA_022566515.1 Gemmatimonadota bacterium | reverse complement strand
ATGTGCACGCCGTTGGCAAGCGTCTTGTGCAAGCGTCTTGTGCACGAGCAAAGCCCTTTTTGACAGGATGACAGGATAAACGGATCGTTCTCTGAATCCCTTTACTTTTCGCTTCACTGCGACCTTATCTTGCGCCGAAATTCAAGAGGAGTCCTAAAAGGACGGAAGGACGGAAGGACGGCGGGAATGCCTGATTGTCATGACAATATCCCGTCTATCCTGTCCAAAAATCTCCGCGCCCTCCGCGGTGAATACGTCACCGTAATTCCGGTCCGGAGTACCAGTCGCAGCCGGCCATCCGGCCGCCCCACCCTCCAACTGAGTCATTGAGCGATAGTGTCCAGCTCCGCGAAGAGGGGGCACCGATCGCTGGTGACCGACGGCCAATACACCGAAACGCCGATCAGAGGCATGGTAGTGCTGGCGTTAGTGATCGTACCGATGCGGGGGTAGTCGGCCGGCGGCGGGTCCGCGTCCCAAATCAAGATTCCCCTCAATACCTCGCTCGAATCGTCCACCAACGCGGCTCCAAAGCCCGGTCTGGACGGGAACCCCTCGCCCAGGTATGTCACGGTTACGCTGCCGTCGTCAGCCAGGCTGGTGACGGCTGCCGTGGTGCCGTATCCCACCACCCGGGCGGGAACGATACCCTCGTGCAACGCCTCGGGCGGCTCGGTCAGGGCCATGTGGGGGAGAGTGATCTGATCCATGACTCTGGCGCCGGCTGCCAACATGGTGATGCCGCAGATCGCGCTGTTCTCCCCTCGGTTGGGTGGGGAGCAGGCGGCCAAGGTTAGCAGGAAGAGTGCTGTGAGGTTACGGTACATGTTAGATAAACTACCTCTAGTGGGCGGGATCTGCTTGACCGGACCGACCACGTCCGTATATCGTTTTTTCATGATCGCGTGCTAGTGAAGGCTTCCTCATATTTCTTGGTGAACGAAATGCCAACATACGATTACCAATGTAAGAGCTGTGGCAAGGAATTCTCTTGCACAGAGACGATGGTGGAGCACACGGCGAAGCCGGTGAGCTGCCCCAAGTGCGATTCGGACAAGGTCGAGCGGGTGTTCTCGGAGTTCTTCGCCAAGACCATCAGAAAGAGCTAGTGTTCGAAAAGCTCCGGGAAACGATCGAGGCGATTCTGGCCGCTGCCACTCCGGCAGGCGACGCCCGGGATGTCGTGGCTCAAATGTACGATGCAGTCGTCGAGGCTCGCACTTCGTTGATGGAGATGCGCAGCCAGTTGAGCGATACCGAGCGGCGGCTCGAAAACGAGCGGCAAAGACTCGAGGACGCGGAGCGACGTGGCAAGCTGGCCGACGGAATCGGAGATAGGGAAACAGCTGAGGTTGCGGGGGAGTTTGCCGGCAAGCATCGCGAACGCGTGGCGGTGCTCATGCGTAAGCTCGATGCACAAAGAGCCGAGCTGGCGCTGGCGGACCGCGAATTTGTGCAGATGCGCGAGCAATTCAAGAAGGCCAGAAACCAACGGGGGCTGGAGGGGGACGCATCCGACCGGATCGAGTCCGCCTGGCGGAATATCGAGAGCGCCGGCGGGACTCGTCCGGAACTCGATTTGAAGGACGAATTGCTGCGTTCTCAGCTGGACGCCGCGGCTAAGGAGGCTGCGGCGAACGAACAGCTTCGCCAACTAAAGAAAAAGATGGGTCGCTAGGGAGGACAGCGGATGGAAATCAAGCCAGGGCGGATGATCTCTCTCGGGCACGGTAAGTACTGGCGCTCCGACGCGATCGTGGGGTTGATGCCGATCGAAGACGACCGGGGCCCGGGCCAGCGAACCGAGGTCTACACGGCAACGCTCGACCGTCCCATTGTGGCGTCGCGCAGTGAGCGTGGGATTCTGCAAGACATGGCGTTTGGCGGCGACGAGTTGCTGCGGTTGCAGGAGACTCGCGAGATCATGAGCGACCTAGCCGATGCGCTGGACGACGTTCCGGACGTCGTCAAGCGGATGCTGAATCACGAGGCCCACTTTGATGCCCACGCGTGGGTGCGGCGAATTCAGGAGACCCTCCGCGCCGATGGTGAACCGTCCGACGAACAGAGCGACTTCTTCGAGTAGCGGCCGGCTGTCAAGCACCACGACCCAGTGTCATCGGCGTCTCGGCGTAGTGACACGCCGCCCACCGGCCCGGCTCGACCTCCTGCAGTTTGGGAACCTCGGTCGAGCAACGCTCATCCTTTCTCGTGTGGGGGCATCTCGTGTGGAACGGACAACCCGGGGGTGGGTGCCGAGAACTCGGCACTTCGCCCCGGAGAGGAACTCGTTTGCGTTGCGCCCTCGGATCGGGAACGGGGACGGCGGATAGGAGGGATACTGTGTACGGGTGGAGCGGTCTGTCGTACAACGGAATCACATCGGCGGTCTCGACGATTTTGCCCAGGTACATCACGGCTATCCGATCGGCGATGTGTCTCACCACAGCTAGGTCGTGCGCGATGAATAGGTAGGTCAGATCGCGTGCCTTTTGGAGATCCACGAGGAGATTTATCACCTGTGCTTGGACCGAGACGTCCAACGCTGATACGGGTTCATCGAGGACGATGAACTCGGGTTGAATCGACAGTGCCCGTGCAATGCCGACCCGCTGCTTCTGGCCTCCCGACAATTCATGCGGATACCGTGTGGTGAGGCTCGGATCGAGGCCAACCTCCCTGAACAGCTTGTTGACTCGAGCGTGCGCGTCCTTGCCACGTGCGATGCGATGTACCTCTAGCGGCTCACGAACGGCCGTGCCAACCGTCATTCGAGGGTTCAGCGACCCGGCGGGATCTTGAAACACGATCTGCATCCTGCGCCGCAGAGCACGCATGTCGGTCCCGCGCAGAGCGAGGATGTCTACCCCGTCGAAGGAGACCCTACCGGAAGTCGGTTCGATGAGCCGCACGATACAACGTCCCAGAGTGGTCTTGCCGCTGCCACTCTCCCCTACCAGTGCCAGGGTTTGACCGCGTAGGAGAGAAAGACTGACGCCGTCTACGGCGCGGACGTGATCCCCCGGCCCGAACAAGCCGCCGACCGGAAAGTGCTTCACGAGGCTCTCGACTCTCAGCAAGGTCTTGGGGGAACTCATGGAGCCTAGGACTTTCCCGCGGGTGTTGCCACCCAGCACCGCGCGATGTGTTCCGTCTCGGTCGTGATATCGGGAGGCGTCTCCGTGCTGCAGCGATCGATTCGCTGTGAGCAACGTGGATGGAAACGACATCCACTAGGCCACTCGGTTGCGGTAGGCACCGCACCGGGAATTCCTCTGAGTTGCGCGGTGGGACGATCTATGTGCGGCACGGCTCGTAATAACCCTTGCGTGTAGGGGTGGGCCGGTCGCTCGAAGATCGCATGCACCTCGCCTTCCTCAACAATCTTGCCGCCGTACATGACGGCGACACGGTCGGCTATGCCTGCCAGCACGCCCAGGTCGTGCGTGATGAATAAGACCGACATCCCGAAACGCACCTTGAGATCCATGAGCAGATCGAGGATTTGCGCCTGGATGGTTACGTCTAGTGCCGTGGTGGGCTCATCGGCAATGAGAATCTTCGGACGACAAGAGAGGGCCATCGCGATCATCACGCGCTGTTGCATGCCGCCGCTCATCTGGTGCGGGTAATCGTTGATCTGCCGCCCCGGCTCCGGAATGCCCACCAGGGTCAACAGCTCGACCGCACGCTCTGTTGCCTCGCGTCGCGATTCGCTCCCGTGGGCACGGATTGCTTCTACGATCTGTGAGCCGACCGTCAAGACAGGGTTCAGGCTGGACATCGGCTCTTGAAAGATCATGGCGATCTGCGCGCCCCGGATTTCCCGGAGGTCGCGGGCCGACAGCTCGAGCAGATTCACGCCCTCGTATTCGATGCGACTCTCTTCACCATACTGTCCTGGCGGCTCTGCGATGAGTCGCAGGATCGAGAGGGCGGTGACCGTTTTCCCACAGCCGGATTCGCCGACCAAGCCGAGTGTTTCGCCCTGCTCGAGATCGAACGACACGTCGTCCACGGCGCGCGCCAGCCCGGATTCGGTAGCGAAGCTCGTCGAGAGATTCCGTACTCTGAGCAGGGCGGTCATCGAGCTTGTGGGTTGAGTGCGGAGCGCAGGCTGTCGCCGATCAGGCTGAAGCCCACCACTGTGAGAAAGATGGCGACACCCGGAAAGAAAGCGACCCATGGTGCCGAGAGGATGATGCTGGTGCTCTCTCGGATGATGTTTCCCCAACCGGGATCGGGTGGGGGCGCCCCGACGCCGAGATACGAGAGACTGGCTTCGGTCAGCACGATGTTGCCGACTCCGAGTGCTGCGGTGACGGTTATCGGCGCTGCCAGATTGGGGAGGAGATGGTGAGTCACCATGCGCCGGCGTGAGATGCCAAGCGCTCGAGCTGCATGGAGGAATGGCCGTTGCTTGAGACTGAGGACTTCCGCACGGACGATGCGGCTCAGGCCAAACCAGCCGGTCAGGCCGAGCAGAGTCGCCAGGGCGAAGAAGTTGAGATTGCCCCAGAGCGCCGCGATCACCAGCAGCAAGAGAATGCGCGGGATGGCGATCCCGGCGTCAACTATTCGCATGACGACTGCGTCCACTATGCCGCCCGCCCATCCGGCGAGAATTCCCGCCGCGGTACCCACCACAACGAGCAATGTGACCGCCACGAGCGCAATGCCGAGTGACCATCGAGCACCGTACAGTACGCGACTCAACAAGTCTCGACTGAAGAAATCGGTGCCGAACGGGTGCGCCCAAGACGGTCGCAAGGTCGCGGCGCCGAGGATGTCGGGTTGGGCGTTGGGGTTGTACGAGGTCAATACCGGTGCCAGTAGTGCTGCTAGGCCAAGCGTCGCAACGACACCGGCACCAGTAAGAAAACTCTTGCTGGCAATCAGTCGGCCCCACACATCTTGGGTCGACGAGTGACCACGACGGCTCCAATACCAACCCGCGAACGCCGCGGCCGGAAGAGCGAGTGCGCCGATGGCCGGCAGTACGGTACCTGGCGCCGGGGTGGTGAGCAACTCCAGGATGCGCGGAAAGCGGACCGCCACCAATAGGGCGCCGCTCACTCCTGCGATCAAGAACCAGCGCGTCACGACGCCCTCGTTCTGGGATCGACTCGGCGATATGCCAGATCGGCGACAACATTGCCGATCACGACCATGATGGCTCCGAACAACGCAATGGCCGTCACGACGTTGTAGTCACGACGCGCAACGGCGTCAAATGCCGCCAGGCCCATTCCGTGCCACGCGAACACGTGTTCTACCAATACGGCCCCCGAGAACAGCACCGGGAGTGAGAGCCCAAGCATGGTGATGGCGGGAAGTAGCGCATTTCTCAATGCGTGACGGAGCACCACGTCCCGCTCAGACAGCCCTTTCGCGCGCGCGGTGCGGATGAAGTCTTGCGCGAACGCTTCGGCAATCTCGGCTCGGTGAAACCGCGCGACGACCGCAGAGCCTCCGAGGCCCAGGGTGAGGGCCGGCAACACCAGGTGATGCAACCGGTCGGCGACACGTCCCAAAAAAGGGAGAGCAGAGTAAACCGGAGACGTCGCTCCACTCACCGGGAACCAACCGAGCCACTGCCCGAATACGAGCATCATCATGAGGCCGAACCAGAAGATCGGCATGGAAAAAACCGCCAACGTGGCCGCCGTGAGCGTGTGATCGAATCGGGAATTCGGCGTGGCGCCCTGTGCCGTGCCGATCACGATCCCCACCGCGAAACTGATGCCGAGTGCCGCAACCGCGAGAAAGACGGTGTTGGGCAGCGCTTGCAGTACGACCTCGCTCACCGGTCGGTTCAGCGAGAACGACTGCCCGAGGTTGCCACGTGCGATGTTGGAGAGGTAACTGAGATACTGCTGGTAGAGCGGCCGGTCGAGCCCCCAATCGCGACGGTATTGGGCGACGATCTCCGGCGATACCGGACGGTCGCGAAACTGAGCAGTCGCTGGGTCGCCCGGTGCGATATGAACGAGTAGGAACGTGATAGTGGCGACGATGAACACGATGGCGACGGAGTGAAGGATTCGCCGCACCAGGAAACGTGTCACCTACCGTATGCCGATGCGGTCGCGTGGGAGCATCTGGTCCGGCCGCACCCGCCATTGCCATATCGTTGCGCCCCAGTTTTGGTCGGGCCGCACGAAGACATTTTCCAAGCGGGTGTGTACGGCGCTCACCTGGAACGGTGCCAGCATCCAAATGGCGGGCCAATCGCTCTGAATGACGCGGAGGGCTTCCATCCACGTCTGGCGGATCTGCTCCGCGTCGGTGCCGCGGCTCGTCGCCGCGAGCAAAGAGTCGAAGAGTGGATTGCCGTACCTGCCGAAGTTGTTTGCGCCCTCGCTGCCCCATGTTCCTGAGATGCTGCCCAGAGGTTTGGGGTCTTGCGCCCACCCGAAGAACGTCGCGTCGAAGAGACCGCGCTGCGACCGCTGGGTGTGGGAGACAGGTTCCAATTCGCGAATGTGCATCTCCACGCCGATTCGGCGCAGCTGCTCTTCCATAATGATGGCGGCCTGTCTCCGTGACGGACTCGAATTGGGCACGATGAGTTCGAACGCCAGCGGTTGTCCGTCGCGGTCCAGGATGCCGTCACCATCGGAATCCGACCACCCTTGCGCGGCTAACAGTCGCCGGGCGCGAGTGGTGTCGTACGGGATTTTGGGGATGTCGAGATTCCACAGTGGATTGGCCTGGCTGATTGGGCCCGAGGGCACCCCGGCAAACTCTCCGAACTTGCCGCGAAATCGAAGTGCGTACTTTCAGTCGGTCGTAGAAATGACTTAGACGGCTACTGGTCTGATGCCTATTGGCTGGCGTGTGGCATGGGTGCCGTGGTGTTGCGGCGGGACACACCGGGGATACCAGTCGGCCCCGCTGTGGTGGCATATTCAAGCAATCCAGTCGAAGCATATCACGCTGCAATGAAACTTGACGGAAAGGAGAACAGAACATGGGTGATGAACAATCACACGATAGAACATCGATGCCGCAAGCTGATCTTAAACGTGCTCAAGGTTGTCCGCGATGTAAAGGTAGCGGTGTGCTGATGGTAATTAACAGGGTAGGAATGAAGACAACCAGGCTGTGCCTTTGTCAGAAACGGCAGCGATATATCACTAAGGATGATCCGTTGCAGGTTACTAAATGAGCTTTTCAGTTCGGTTCAACAAGAATCGCACCAGCGATGACGTGCTGAGTCTGTTTGAAACAGACGGAACAACCAGCGTCACGTTGGCGGCTTCGGATGTTGTGCGATTCAAGATTTATCGGCGGGACCAGGCAACCCCCGTACTCGATTTAGATTCAGCCGCGCCAAGCTCGAACGATTCCAAAATTACTGTAGACGAACTCGGACCAAGCCCCACGGCGAGTGTGACAATTCGAGTGTCCCAGGCGGATGCGTTAGCGATAGATCCAGGTGTTTATAGTGCCGAAGTGTCTGTGGTTGACGATTCAGAAACAGATCCAGCGAATGCAATCAAGCATTTTCAGAACGGATACGTGTTTATGGCGGGAACCGGCGGCGGCGATATTGGACTAACGTAATGGCCCAGACAGAAATAGTTG
>JADFIT010000165.1 GCA_022566515.1 Gemmatimonadota bacterium | reverse complement strand
TGAGACGCAGTTGCAGGCGGTCGTCCCAGATGTAGTGCGTGGCGTTGAGCCGCCCGTTAAAGCGCTCGAGGGCGCTGCTGAGCGCCACTCCCTCCTGGTTCATGTAGCTGAAAGACGCACGATACTGCGTGGCTGCCGATCCGCCGGAGAAGGCCACGTTGTGGTTCTGTGTAATGGCGGTGCGGGTGACCTCACGCTCCCAGTCCGTGTTCGCCGACCCGATTGGGACCTGGGCGCTGAGTCCCTGATCCTGAACGAACTGGCGGTACTCATCGCCGCTCAGCAGATCCAGCCTCCGCGCCGGAGACGCGATTGACACATAGGCATCGTACTCGAAGGTCGCCCGGCCCCGTTGGCCCTGCTTCGTCTCGATCAGGATGACGCCGTTCGCGCCCCGGGTGCCGTAGATCGCGGCCGCCGCGGCATCTTTGAGAATGGTGATGGATTTGATGTCGCTTGGGTTGATGAGGTTCAGGGGGCTGCGGGGCAGCGCGGCGAAAGACGAGCTGTTTACATCAGCAACTCCGCCACCAATGCCGATCCCGCTCGATTCGGTGGCCAGGTTCTGGATGACGACACCGTCGATCACGTACAGCGGCTCGTTGCTGGCGGTGATCGAGGTGCCACCGCGGATCCGGATCTGCTGGCCGGCGCCGGGCTCACCGTGGTTCCGCGTGATTTCCACGCCGGCGACACGGCCCTGGATCAGATCGTTGACGTTCGTGATCACGCCGACGTTGGCCTCGGCCGCGTCGATCGACGTGAGCGACCCGGTGATTGCCGCGCGGCGTTGGGCACCGTATCCGGTTACCACGATCTCGTCCATCACCACGGCCTGACGCTGCAGCGAGAACTCCACCGTGGTCGTTTGTCCGGGTCTGACCGTGACCTGCTGCGTCAGGGGAGCGTACCCGATGAAACGCGCCGTCACACTGTGGGTTCCCGGGGGGACGTTGCTCAGCGTGAACGCACCGTCGGGTCCCGTGGTCGTCCCGCGCTGCGTTCCTTCGATCACTACGCCGGCACCGGCCACGGCTCCGAAGGTCGCGGCGTCCGTGACCCGTCCGGAGATGCTGCCGGTCTGCGCGGCGAGCTGGCTCACCCACAACAGGCTGACGATGAATGTGAGAATGACCTTACGCGAAAGCGCCATAGTTCTGCCCTCCACAGGTGGGAAGTGGAATGTTGCTCTGGTTCATTGAGGAGCCCGAGCAGGGGAAGCCGGGCGCGCGGGAACCGCCGCACTCGGCCAGGCAGGCCGCACCACGCCCTCGAATCGCGTGTTCCCGAAGCACCTGATTGCTGCCGAAGGGAACGGCGGTCGGTGGCTGAGCCTGCCTGTGACGGTATGTCACGCTTATCAAATCCTACCCCTCATGGCCGTCCCTTTGGCCGCGTCGCATTCGAGGGGGAGAAGCCCTGATGCGCGACCTCGGCGACGTCCACCGAGACCGGCGACCGACTCAGGCTGAGCGTAGGGCTCATGAGGCCTTGGATTAAGCGGCTGCCGGGATCTTGAAGAAGATTCACCCCGGCCGGACGTTGTCAAGGGTCTTGTACGGGCTTGGCTGATCCCGCGTCTCTTGCCAATCCCGAAGCCGAGTCTCGAAATCTTTCGGATCGCGGTACTCCGCAGTTGGCTCAGCCCAGAGCCCGGCGCTGGGTGTCCTCGACCGCACCACCTCCTTCAGGGGCCTAAAGAACTCCCCAAGGCTCACGCCCAGTGCCGCGCCAGATCGAGGGGCGGTAGCTCGTCCTTGCACCAGGTACTCGAACTGGTCACGGAACGCCTGCAGCGAGAGGTGAGCGAACCCGACAGCTCAATTCACCCGCCACTTGTGAAATATCGCCAGCCAACCCCCTAGGATGCCTATTTCGGAAAGCCTTCGGTAGCCGCGCCTCGTCCCCGGGCGCACCCTTGTCTGAGGTGGTAACCGAATCCGCGATATCGAATGCCAGGAACGGTGCGAACTCCCACCACCACGGAGGCTTGATCACGATGACACGGTGCGCGTTGTTCTCATTCGCCGGTGCATCGGGCAGCTGTCTTTTGGAGGGGTGATGACGATTAGGATTTGGCGCGCCGATGGGCAGCTCGACGGATTGCGCCGGACCGGTGGTGAGACGAGAGATCTGCTGAAAGCAGGTGCGGTCTCACCGACCGTGGAGCTGTATCCGCGCTCCGACGGGCCGGGTTCGTCTCAGGACCTGCTGCAGTTTGCCGCGATGGGTAGCAGGGTGTGGAAGGGTACAGCGGATCTTCACGATCCCGCGTGGTCTTGGTCGAAGGGCGCTCTACGCACACCCGGTGCCTGTATCGGCAGCGAGCCGATTCGCTTTCGCGCTGTTCCTGCTACGGATGAACGCGAGGTTCAGTACTACGCCCCGGACTTCCACGAGGAAGCCGTGACGGCGACGGATGTGGTTCCGGGCGATCCGCGGCAATTCGTGAACAACATTCTCGTTGAGTTTGGGTTGCAGGGGGTTCGGATCGAAGCGGATCCGGTGCCTGCGGTCTATCGGGGAACCGGCCTTGGTGGCTCCAATCTCGCGCACGGCGCGGCTCTGATCCTCGCATCCTCACTCAGTGGCGCGGACATTTCGCTTGCTCAGGTGTACGTCTGGGGAACCATTCTCGAGAACAACTTCGGGGTAAGGTTGGGAAAGGGTGGAGCCGTTTCCTTCGGCGTCAGCATGACTGGAGGGCAGGAGCTGCTCACGGCGCTTCAGGGCGGGTTCTACGACAATGTTCACGTTCCGTTCGTGTACGGCGCTCACTCGGTGGTAAGCCGAGAAATCGTTGCGCCGAAAGATTACGCAACGCTGGAGTCCCATCTAGTACTGGTCAACCTTGGCCAGCGTAGGAAGGGTGCGGAGACGAGTTCGAGTGTGAATACCCAGTGGATGAAAGCCTGGTTGACGAGCGCCACGGCGGCTCGGCACCTGGAGAAGATCGAGATCGCATACAGGGGAGTGGAAGCGCTCCGCAGCCTCGATTTCGCCGCCTATGCGCATGTGATTGGGGAGTATCGTCGGATTCGTGTTGATCTCTGTGATCGCTATACCGCCGGACAAGAGGAGCTGGAGGGCCTGTGTGAAAAGTACAGCGCCGAGTACTTCCCTGTCGGTGCTGGAAGTGGCACCTGTCTGGTGTGTGCCGCGGAGGAGGAATCGATCGCCGAGATCGCGCGAGCGATTCGGGAGACAGAAGATGCATCAACCGGTCGGACGGTGATTCCGTTCCGGGTGCGGGCGGCAGGGGCGAGCTTTCTGGGGTTCGAGGAGTTGGGTCTACAAATCCCCCGGGCACCCGAGGAGATCCTTGACTGATCAGGACCGGGGCCTTTGCTTGTTCCGATTCCTTCGAACCGCAGTGTGTTGGCATTCATGCGGCGTCTGGGAGGCAGTCCACTCATCGCGGTCACGTTCGTGACGCCGGGTACCGCCCGCAAGCGATCATGCAACTGGGTGAAGAAAGCTGACTGGCGCGCGCCATCGGGATACGTTTCCGCCGGCACGATCAGCATCACTGCCAGCGCCACCTCGGCAACCACGAGCGAACGGACAGAGGAAAACAAAAGGAGCCGCGTGGTTTATTCTCCCCTCCCCTCCCGGATTCTCGTGGGCGCTCCGGACCTGGGGCGGTTGGTGACGACACGGTTGTCGGTGAGGTTCTGACGGAAGGACGGAATGACTGCCACGGATTGATTTCTAGAACACGGATCTCGTACGGGCAAATCAGTGCTCGAAATAAGATCCGTGGCCGAGCATCCCTTCCGTCTTTCCGTCTTTCCTCCCTTCCGTCCTTCCGCCCAGAGTCCTTCAGGACTCTCCCCACTCCTCGTCCTCCTCCCCCAACAGCTCGTCTTGATGCGCCCATATCGAGGAAGCGTAATACAGCGCGACTTGCTGCGTGATTTCCTTGACGGGTGGCAACCAATCGAGACCGAACTCGACCAGCGATCTGATCAACCCCAGGTAATTCAGCCAGCCACCCCACTCCGCATCGGAGTGGCGGTCCGTAGCGAAACCGCTGTGTGCGAGCGTGAGCCGAGTTTTTCCACCGGATTCCTCGAGCGTCCACGTCACCACGGTGGGGGTCCCCTCGATTTCCCATCCCAGCGACAATTTTTTCCCGCGCTCCATTTCGAGAACGCGGAGCGCACCCTCTCCTTCGCCCCAATCGATCCATACACCGCCGACGGTGGGCTCCACCGTTGCGTTGCTGCTGAAGTAGCGATTCAGTTGGTCCGGCTTGGTGAGGGCGTCCCACACGGCGTCTGTCGAACCATCGATGTCCACCGAGAGCGAGAGGTCACCGGTCTTGTCGGTCTGAAAATCGGCCCGTGCCACCGGCCGGCCGTCGATGTAGCGGCGCAAATTCTCCAGCCACAAGAACCAAAGGTCGTCGACGGAGTAGCAGCCCGCCTCCAGCCTCGGAATACCACGTACGTTGTGATGCCACACGCCGAGGACGGTTTTGCCGTCCCGCTCGGTGAGTCGTAAATCGACCGTGGTGTCCTCACCGCGTAGCGGCCAGGTGAAGCGCAACCGCCGGTTCGGTTCCACCAAATCAATGTCGTGGCGCCCTTGTGCCTGCGTGGGAGTCTCGGGCGTAAACCGTCCCCAGAAGTCGTACCGCTTCTCCTCTAAGGAGATGGCCGCGTGTTCGGCAAACCATGTCGTCAGTGCCTTTTCGTCGGTAAGTGCATGAAACACGTCGGAAGGCGACGCATGTAGAGTCAACTGAAGGTGAATGGGCTTGCTCACGTGTCCTCCTGATCGGGTTTCGGATAGCAGGCAAGCGTGAAGCGGAACACTTCACCGCTCTTGGTGTTGCCATCCGACGTGTATTTCTTGGCAATGGCTTCAAACGTCGCGCGGAGTTCTTCGAGGAATTCGCCGCGGCGCTCCACATCCGGAAGCGTGATTTCCACTCCCAAAGACGCCGAGGGCACCTGCTCGCCCGATGTCGACCGTTCGGCCAGACGTGCAACGTCTTCGATCATCTCCTCGGCGTGGCCCGCGAGCATTCGCAGGCTGGTTTGATCTTGAACCCTTTGTTTGCCGCCGAGTCGCCGGACGAGTCCCGGGGAGAGCCAGTACGCTTCGGCTTTCGCGCGGTAGAAACCCTCCGTGATGCCGTTCACCAACCGCTCGCCGGATCGCTCCACTAACCCGGCGCGCTCCAGCATCTTCACGTGGTAGTACATCTTCTGCGGGGTCTCGTCGAACGTACTGGCCAGTTGGGGACAGGACCGGGGCTCGGCCATCTCGCGGAGCATGGCGATCCGAAGCGGCTTCAACATCACGGCCGCCTGGTCCACCGAATCGACCATCAACACGTCTTGGGACATCTCGAGCACTCCGTGGGATCTGAAGCCAAACGTACAAAATATTTTGTACGTTGTCAACACTCAACCATAAGTTGTTGTGCCACAGCCGGTTAAGTGCGTGCCTGTCCTCGGCGCATACGGTCTCGACGCGCCGATGCCACCGGCATCCCCCCAGCTGTGCACCCCCAGCGGCGGGATTGGATCCCATGAGCGGGTTGCGGGGCGAGTAAGCTGCTGCGGCAGTGAACGGCGCGGGTGCCTCCTCCACATGCGGCGAGAGTACCTCGTACAACCCCTCGGCATCTGTGCCTGGAGGAAAGCCGCTGGCGAGTTGACCTTCCGAGCTCTTCAGCCTTCGGACCGGACAGTCGTCGATCGCGCAGGAGGGGCGGAAAGTAAAGTCTTCTTGCCATGCGGTCCCACATGGCCGATACTTAGATCCTTGGAATGCCCTATGAGGCATGTTCGGCCAGGGCCGCTCTCCCGCAGGATAGGGAAGAAAGGATCCGCGAAGACATGGCGACTCTTGGTTTCGAAGGTCCGTACATACCGGATCCGGAGGGACGCATTGGCGCCCACCTCCAGGCGAAAGTCTCGACCGAAGCATTCGTGATTGATGCCGCGCACACGTTGCGCTATCGCGGCGCCGTGGATGATCAGTTTGGCATCACGTACAATTGACGGGGAGTAGGATACTGTTAACCGAACGCGGACCTCGGCGTGTCATCCTATCTAGAGACAACTTCAAGCAGACAAGAACAAGTTGGTGTCAACCCATAGCTTAATTGAGCGCGATAACATGAAATTATCGAATATACGTCTGGAAGTAATGCAGACCATCGAACAATCGATGGATGGATTGCTTAGTAAATATTTAAAGCCAATCGAAGAAAATTGGCAACCATCAGATTTACTACCCGACTCGAGAGAGCCAGATTTTTTTGAAGAGATAGAAGAGATACAAGCATTAGCTAAAGAGATGAGTTATGATTTGTTCGCAGTATTGATCGGTGATACGGTTACTGAAGAAGTATTACCTACCTATGAAGCATGGTTAATGGACATAGAAGGTATTGATCAGAAAAACCCAAACGGCTGGTCGAAATGGGTCAGGGCCTGGACAGCGGAGGAAAACCGTCATGGTGATTTACTCAATAAATATCTCTATTTATCTGGACGAGTAAATATGAGGGAAATGGAAATTTCCACTCAACACCTGCTCAATGATGGAATTGATCTTCGAACAGGAAGAGACCCATACCGAAGTTTTATTTATACCAGTTTTCAGGAATTGGCCACCAACATTTCGCACCGAAGAGTCGCTACGTTAGCCAGGAAAACCGGAAATGATCTATTAGCTAAAATATGTGGTGTCATAGCTGCTGATGAGGCGCGGCATGCCAATGCCTACATGGATTTTGTCAAACGCATGTTCGAGATAGATGCCAGCGAAATAATGCTGGCCTTAGAAGATATGATGAAGAAGAAAATAGTGATGCCTGCACATTTTTTGAGAGAATCCGGGGGGGGAATGGGAGAGCTGTTTACTCATTTTTCTGATGCTGCTCAACGTATCAGAGTCTATACGACTCAAGATTATATTGATATTTTGCAGTCACTGTTAAAGGAATGGGATATTGAAAATATAGCCGGTATCAATGATTCAGCAGAAGAAGCCAGGGAATATCTAATGGCTTTACCCAAAAGATTGCAGCGTGTTTCTGAAAGAATTAGGATTCCTGAAAAGCAATTCGAGTTTAAGTGGATTGCTGCTTAGGACAAAAGGAAAAAGTGGACACTTCCTGACACCCTCAGCCGGGGAAAGGAGAATAGAGTAAAGATGATCTCTCTCTCCCGACGCATTGTCGGCCCTCGATCTTCGCAGAATCCGATCCCTCTAATTGCGGTGGCGGTCAGCGTGGTCGCCTTGTTCGGCTCGGCCGCGGCTCAGACAGGCGGGCACGCCACACCGACGAAGCGGTCATGCGCGAGCCTCTCCAGCCTCACGAACTTCCAGTTCTCGGTTGTCGAGGCACGCATGGAACCGGCGTCCGAGGATGCGCCGGAGCACTGCCGCGTGTACGGCCGCATCCTGCCTGACATTCGGTTCGCCGTGTACCTCCCGTCCGACTGGAATGGACGTCTATACATGGCAGGCACCGGCGGTTGGTCCGGTTGGATAATGGAAAATAGGATGCGATTCGCCCTCCGTGACGGAAGCGTGAGCGTCGGCACGGATACGGGACACGACC
>JADFIT010000164.1 GCA_022566515.1 Gemmatimonadota bacterium | reverse complement strand
GAACATGGCCATGGCAATGGCTGCTTTCCTGCAAGGGCGCGTGCCGGATGTCACGCCGTTTATTCCGGGCGCGGAGTTGGATGATGAGCAGCGTGGCATGCTCCCCAAGGCGACGTTTCAGGAAGTGATCGAGTTGGCTGACGGCGATTCCCTCGACCTGGATGCGGGGCTCGTACTCCGCGACATCGGGGGCCGCACCATGGTCATGTATGCCTTCAACGGCCAGATACCCGGCCCCCTGCTCAGGGTAAAGCAACACTCCACGATCACCGTGAACTTCACGAACAACATCGAATTTCCTACGACACTGAGATGGCATGGAGTGCGGCTCGACAACGATTTCGACGGCGTGCCGGGACTCACCCAGCGGCCCGTGAGACCGGGCGAGTCGTTCCGGTACCAAGTTCGGTTCCCGGACGCCGGCGTCTACTGGTACCATCCCCACCAACACGAGGACATCGCGCAAGATCTCGGGCTTTACGGCACCATTCACGTTGAGGCGGACGAGAAGAATTATTACAACCCCGTGAACCGCGAAGAGAACTTGCTACTGGATGACATCCTCATCGACGAGCTGGGACTGTTCCCATGGGGGTTGGAGGCACCTACGCATGCCCTCATGGGACGCTTCGGGAATGTTCTCCTGGTCAACGGGCAGACGGATTACGGACTTGACGTGAAGCAGGGGGACGTGGTGCGTTTCTATCTCACGAACGCGTCCAACACGAGAACCTTCAACCTGTCCTGGGCTGGCGCTCCGATAAAGTTGATCGCCGGTGACCTGGGGAAATTCGAGAGGGAGGTTCTGGTCCCGAGCGTGGTCATCGGCCCCGGCCAGCGCTACACCGTCGAGGTAAGGTTTGCGGAGCCCGGTGAGTTCACTCTGACCAACCGTATCCAGGCAATCGATCACTTCAGGGGCACCTTTTATCCCCATGCCGATACCCTCGGAACGATAGCCGTAGCCGACGAGGCCACGGAGGTAGATCACTCGGAGCGCTTCGCACAGCTCCGAGAGCACCCGGAAGTGCAGGCGGAAATCGATCGAGTTCGGCAGCACTTCGACAGGCCGGTGGATCACGAACTCATATTGACGATGCGTGGAGCGGCATTGCCGGTGCCGATCCTCCAACTGATGAGCATGGACACGTTGTACAGTCCACCGGTGGAGTGGAACGAAACGATGCCCATGATGAATTGGTTGGCCACGGGCATGGAGGTGACCTGGATCCTCCGGGATGCGGTGGCCGTGTCCGCCGGTGACGAGATTGGGCCCGCGGCGGGGTGGCGGTTCAAGCAAGGTGATGTCGTGAAGATTCGTCTGTTCAACGACCCGAAAAGCCTCCACCCCATGAATCACCCGATGCATTTGCATGGCCAGCGCTTCCTGGTCCTGGAGCAGGACGGAGTTCGATCGACCAACCTTGCCTGGAGAGACACCGTCATCGTTCCAGTCGGCTCGACCACAGACATCCTGGTTGAGATGTCGAATCCTGGGAATTGGATGCTCAACTGCCAAATTCCCGAGCACTTAGGGTCGGGAATGTCGATCGCGCTGAGGGTGGATCCCTCCTCCTAGCTGCATGAAGTTCGTCAAGCGAAACCGTTCCCTGCTCTCCATTTCCATTGGCACTGCTGTGTTGTTGGCCGGTGCGCTGTTGCCGCTCGCTCCGGAGCAGGGCCGTGGAGGTCAAGTAGCAACGGGCATCGTTCGGGGCCTGGTTCTGTTCGACGGTGCCGAAGTCCCGGAAGGCGTGATCGCCGGCGACGCCATAGTGTACCTGTTGGGCGACTTGCTTGTAGGTGCGGAACCTGCCGAGGCACTATCGCCCCCGACCATGGACCAGTACGACTACACCTTCGTTCCCCACGTCCTCCCCCTGTTGGCGGGCACTCGATTGACGTTCACCAACAGCGATACCGAGACGCACAACGTTCACACGCGCAGCAAGGGGAGACGCAGGAACCGCAACTTCAATCGAGCACAGAAGCCGGGCTCGATCATGTCCACGGTCTTTGCCAATCCCGACAGCATGCGCGTGACTTGTGACATTCACTCCCAGATGTTTGCTCACATACTCGTGCTGCCGAACCCTTTCTTCACCATGGCGGCAGAAGACGGAACGTTCATCATCGCGGGCATTCCCGCTGGGAGCCACGAGCTGCTGGTGTGGCACGAAGAGTACGGCACCGTGAAGTCGGTGGTTGAGATCCGGGCCGGCCAGACCACTACTGTAGAGATGACTCTTCCCTCCGTGTTTCCTGGAGCACGCGAGTGACAACAACCAGAGGTTCTTGTTGCTAGGCATTCCCATAGGTTGCAACCGTCGCGGCCGAGGACTTAGTCGGCAGCCGTGAGTGCGTCCAATACCTGCGGGCTCTCGATTTCACCCATGGGACACGTGGCCCATCTTACGCCCGTCCGGCTGTCATCTGGCGGTGCGCTCGGGTCGTGGCCGGCCGCCCTGTGCCTCTTCCTCTGCGGCGATTCTCCGAACCATACTTCCGTGATTGGGGAGTTGCTCCCTTCTCATACGTCATCGTATTTGTGAAAAGGTGGACTAACGGCAGCCTACCGGATTTGGCTCGTTTCTAAACCCGGAATCAGGCGCACAGCGTTCTCGTAGTACAGCTTGCGCAACACCTCGTCCGGTAGCTCCAACCCATAAAGCTTCCAGAAAGCATGGCGTTTGCGATAGTAGTCGAAGTACTCGTCGGCAGTTTCGAGCGTGCGGAAGTACACGTGGTATTCCTCCGGATTCCACGAGTCCTTCCCGAACAACACCCGATCTGAATACTTCATGAACCATTCCTCGGCGAAACGTGGTTGTCGACCCAACTCTGCGAGGACGGCTCCGATCTCAGCGTGCATGTTGGGAAGCTCATCGAACAAACGGCCCAACCTGGGGAGGTCTCCCCCCAGCCAGGCGAGGTGAGCCGAGATAAACGTGGTGTTGGGGTGCCGTCTGAACACGTTCCACTGTTCGTTCATGATCCGTTCCCAAGGGGGGAAACGGTCGGGCGGCCGAATCCGCCGGGGGCGTTCCTTGAGTTCGAACCAGCGCTCGTTGAAGCGATCCTGCGGTTCCCAAAACTGTTTCGGATCGCCGGTGTGAATGAGCACAGGAAGGCCCAGCTCGCCAGCCTTCGCCCAGACCGGATCGAAGCGATGGTCGTCGGTCGCGATCCGATTGCCTGCGCTGTCGGTCAACGTCATGCCAAGATTCTTGAAGATCTTGAGGCCTTGGGCGCCGGCCTCCACGTCACGTTCCAATTGCGCCGCGGCGTTAGCGCCCCAGTCGGGATCGTCGATGCCGTCGAAGTTCAGGTTGGCAAACACCACGAAGCGATCGGGATACCGCTCTTTCATCCCCTTGATGACTTGGACGAGTCGGTCGCCCGTGCTGCCGCTCAAGTTAATCATGACAGCCATGTTCATCGCGTCCATGGCCGCAATGAGGGAGTCCACCCGTGCTGGCGAGACATTGCGGTGATGGCTATGCACGTCGATGAACGGAAACCGGGCCCGCGTGACTGGGTGGCCGGGCACGACCAAGCTCGACCGTGGATTGTATTGATCGATGGTCATGGTCTGGGCCCGAATAACCGCAGGAACCAGGCCTCCGGCGATGAGCAACAGCGAAACGACGGGTCTCATGTGGCGCGCTCCGGATGTGGGGATCGTCGTCCGAAGGAATGGTGATCCCTGGGACCTTGCACCTGCAACCTATCAGCGTCCTCTCACGTAGCGATCGCCGGCGATGATCCCCACGTTCTCTTCCGGCAGATACCGTATCGAGACTCCGAATGGCTCGGACAACTCCTTCAGTGTCGCGATGATGCGCTGCCCGGCTTCTGCGTCGGCGAGGCGAGGTCGTCCGCGCTGAGGTCTCGGGTTTCCGAATCCGAGTGTGATTGGGAACAGGCGAATTTCCGTGAGCTGCCCGTCATCGAATTTCGGCACGGCAATGACACTCTCCCAGTACCACCGCTGTCCGGGAAATCCCCCGGTGTTGCTACTCTCGATCCGCGCGTCCTGGATGTCCCCGGGATGGGCGTCCACGGGAACTCCGTAGCGCCGGTACATGTCTCCCGGAAGGAAACGAACGGTTTCGTTCTGGAAGATGAAGTTGGCTAGGCTGTAGAAAATCGGTTTGCCCCGGTAGATCTCGATGCCCCGCAAGACGTGTGGGCCGTGTCCTACGAACATGTCGGCGCCGGCGTCTACGACGCTTCGGGCGAACCTCACGAGGAAGTCGGCCGGGACGTCGCGCGACTCTGCGCTCTCGTGGGTATGACTCGTCACGATGATCCAGTCGGCCTGTTTTCGGGCCTCTCGGACGACGGCCACAATGTCCACCAGGTCACCTTCTTGCGGCGTTGTGCGTCGACCTGTGGTATCGGCGGCCACGAATTGCGTTCGGAGGAATCGCAACGAATCTCCCTCGCTCACGGAGAACCCCATTTCTTCACCGACTTCGCGAAGTTTTTCCAAGGACCCCCGGCTTACGTGATAGGTCGTCGTGTATCGCAGGGGACTCAGGCCCGGCCTGCCGCGGAGATCACCGCGCTGGGATCCCGCCCGGTCTTCGTCTGAGAAAGTGGACGCAACCGAAATGAGTGCCACCCGTCCACCGCCCGTTTCCAGATAGGCCGGTGCTCGGGCCCTGGACAGGTTTTCGCCCGCACCGGCGTGGACCAGGTTCACGGCGTCGAGGGCCCGCGTGGTGGCACGGAGGCCGCCGGCGCTGTAATCCATGGTGTGGTTGTTGGCTCGACTCACCATGTCGAACCCCGCCCACGTCAACTCTCCGGCGAGGTAGGGCTCCGCTGCCATCCACGTGCCGCCGCTATGGGTGGCTGGGTAGCCCTCGGAGAAATCGTGGAACAATACCTCCAGATTCGTGAACGCGAGGTCCGCCGAGCGGATCACCTCGAGCATGCGGAGATATTCCGGTTCCCCGAAGGGCGAGAGGCGCCTTGTGATGATGGCGTCGCCCGTGAGGGCGAACGTCATGGAGCCCGGTGGCGCTGTGGACTGTGCCGTGCCTCGCTGGGGAACCGCGAGGGCGAGAGTCATCCATGTGAAAGTGGCAAACGACCGGATTGTTTGACGCAGAGCATTCGGAGAAGATGTCATTGGGGCCTCCGAGAGATTGGCTGGCGTGGCAGAGTAGTGGGAAGAGGGTCGGGGCGGGAGCCCCCTGAAATTTGCCGTGAAAACGTCAGGTCAGTTGTACTGGATTTCGATTGGCGTAAGCTCCTTGCTGCCACATACGCGACAGCCTTGGTATTTGGAGAATTGCCGCCAGAGGGAGAACAGCGCCGGGATGATCAGGGCCCACCAGAAGGTCTTGATGAAACCGAACGAGGCGTCGGAAATCCAGGCGGTGGCCTCGAACAGGATTCTGTCTGTGTTGTAGGCCGTTTCGGTGGCGACCTCCACGGGGTTCGCGGCCACAAACGACCCGGAAACGGAGGACAACGCGATTTCCTGAACTTCGGTCGTCAGGGCGTGGGGTGCCGAGGTGCCGATTGCCCGCCACCCGCCGGCGGTCAATCCCATGCCAATGCCAACGAGCCAGAGGGTGACCTCGACGGCAAGTCTGGACCGTACGCAGGTCTTGGGTACACCGTTCTTCTGACAGGCGCTGCAATGCATGGATCGCATCGCGGCCCTCCATGGAAGGGATGCCGCCAATCTACGGCCCGGAAGCTGGGAGCACCAGAGCACACCTTCATCTCCATGTGCTTCCGCCCAACCTATCGAGACGGTATTCTAGGCCGGAGCCGCCTGACTAGGCGGGTGCTTCCCACGGACAAACCACCGGCGGAGGTCCGTATGAATGGTCGATTCGCAGGTTGCGCAGCCCTGTTTTTGCTGGCGACGGGGAAAATCCCGATCGGGGTAGAAGTCGAGTGCTGTTCCGAGGCGCGGCAAGCGCACAACACGCTCACGGCAGCGGAGCGGGCGGAAGGATGGCAGCTCCTCTTCGACGGTCAGACGACCCAGGGTTGGAGGGGTTTCCGCCGTCCGGATATGCCTGCTGGCTGGCGGGTCCTGGACGGAGAGTTGCAGCGTGTCGACAGCGGCGGTGACATCATCACGGTAGAGCAATTCGCCGACTTCGAGCTCAAGCTCGAATGGAAGGTCGAGGAGGGTGGCAACAGCGGGGTCATGTTCCGCGTGAGCGAAGAATGGGACCGAACCTGGAAGACCGGGCCGGAGATGCAGGTGCTGGATGACGAACGGCACCGCGACGGCCGGCGCCGGGAAACATCTGCCGGGGCGAACTATGCATTGCATGCCTCGTCGCCGGGCGCGGTTCGGCCGGCGGAGACGTGGAATGCGGCAAGGATCATCGCGCAGGGAAGCCACGTCGAACATTGGCTCAACGGTGTGAAGGTGGTTGAGTACGAACTTTGGAGTCCCGAGTGGGAGGAGCTGGTTGCGACCAGCAAGTGGGATACGCTGCCGGGTTATGGAAGACAGCGCCGCGGTCACATTGCCCTGCAGGACCACGGTGACTGGGTGGCCTACCGCAACATCAAGATCCGCCCTCTGCGATGAATTCCGTTCGCTTCAGACTCTCGACCATGATGTTCCTACAGTACTTCATCTGGGGTGCATGGTGGGTAACCCTTAGTACATACCTGATGCAGACGCTGGAATTCGATGGAAGTCAGATCGGGGCAGCCTATGGGACAATGGCGATTGCGGCGATGATTTCGCCGTTTTTCGTCGGCATGGTAGCGGACCGATTCTTCTCAACTGAGAAGATGCTAGCGATCCTCCACATAGTGGGCGGCGTCGTGCTCTACACGGCGTCCACTCTGGGAGCATTTGGGCAGTTTTATCCTTTGGTTATCTTGTACGCGCTTCTCTACATGCCCACCCTCGCTCTCACGAACTCCCTGTCGTTCCATCACCTGAAGGATTCGGCACGGGAGTTCCCCCGGGTGCGGGTGTGGGGCACGATAGGATGGATCGTCGCCGGAATCTTGGTTGGTCGGTTGGCACTCGAGTCGACGGCGGTCCCCATGCGGATCGCCGCAGGCGCATCGATTCTCATGGGCCTCTATTGCCTGGTGCTGCCGCACACGCCGCCCAGGGCCGCAGGCGGACCCGTCAGGGTGCGGGACGTGCTGGGGCTCGACGCGCTGTCCCTCATGAAGGATCGCTCGTTCGCGATCTTCGTGGTCGGATCGTTCTTGCTCTCCATTCCATTGCAGTTCTATTACGCGTTCGCCAACCCCTACCTCCACGAGTTGGGGATGGCGGAGCCAGCGACCAAGATGACGATGGGGCAGATGTCTGAGATAGGGTTCATGGTACTCATGCCGTGGTTCCTGATCCGGCTCGGCGTGAAGAGGATCCTGCTCGTCGGGATGTTGGCCTGGACGCTGCGATACGTTCTGTTCGCGTTCGGCAACGTGGGGAGCCTCGTGTGGATGCTGTATTTCGGAATCCTGCTCCACGGCGTTTGTTATGATTTCTTCTTCGTCACCGGACAGATTTACGTGGACCAGAAGGCTGACGTGAAAATCCGCGCGGCGGCCCAAGGCTTATACGCCTTTGTGACGCTCGGCGCGGGACTGTTCATCGGTTCGTTGATCTCGGGGGCGTTGGTGGAGGCG
>JADFIT010000163.1 GCA_022566515.1 Gemmatimonadota bacterium | reverse complement strand
CCGTTTAACACCCCACGGAGCATCAACTGGCCCTTGAGACCAACTGCGGGAAGGAGCCGGTGCACGGTGGACAGATCAATGTCAGATGAATCGATTCGGAACCCAGCGAACCGAATGTCGCCACCAAGCCCCAGGGTGCCACTACCGCGCAAATATGTCTGTGGCATGCCCGGAACGAGGCTGTCTCGAAACCACAATTGCAATTGGACGTCCAGCGAGTCACTCGGTCCCGCCGCCACGAGATCTCCCCACACACGGCCGACAAAAGGAATGGTGTCCACCATCGGACGGAGATAGTCGAGCGCCAAGGAGTCAAACGACAGCTCGGTATCCTCCAACGTCCACCCTTGCCCCTCATGCACGACGATGCCGAACCGACCGGCGATATTGCCACCCCCGCCGGGGCCTGCGAGCCGCAACGGCGAAATCCGCACACGCATGCGCTCACCATCGAGGGACAGCAGAGAGAGGTGTCCGCTTCCCTCGAGCCCCCATGGCAGGTCGTCGACGAAAGGACGTGCGTCCTCGACCGCCAACCGATCGGCGTCCAGCTCGAGTGCCAGTAGCAAAGGTCCGTCCGGCCACCTCAGGACTCCCTTCAGGGTGGTCTCCGACCCCGGTAAGACGAACCGCGACAGATCCAGCACGATGGAATCGCCGTCTATCTCCAGGCGGCCGCGTAGCGATAGAACGTCCAACTGGGGGTCGGAAAATCGAACCGACAGCTCATCGATATCGAAGCGCAGCGCATTCTCACCCTCGAAGGGGGACGACACGCGGGCGTACGACACTATCGCGTTGAGATCGTCCAGCCGTCGTATGCGCATCAAACCGCCGGGCCCAGACTCGATTTCAATCGAGGTGTCGTTCGTGGCTTCGGTGGGCGTTCGGATGACCACCGTGCCGCCGCGAATCTCCACATCGCGGAACGCCACGAGCGGCTTCCTTCCACCACCTCCGGGACCACCCAGGCCCAGCACCTCCTCATAATTGAAACGCCCACTCGCTCGCTTGACGATGTTGATAAGCGGCTTGTTCAACACCACACGGCCGAGCGCAATCCGACCGGTCAGAAGATCCAGCATCCGGTAGCGGAGCGTAACTTCCGGCAAATGCGCCAACAGCGTACCGTCCTCACCGCGGATCACCACGTCCCTTGCTTCAATGCCACCCGTGAGGGTGCCCGTCACCTCGCCCACGACCGCCGTGCCGTGCACCACTTGGTTCAACAGGGCCACGCCGTACCTAGTGAGCACATCCCGACCGGCATCCGTGCGGAGCCCGGCGCCGACCGCACCGAGCGCCGTTCCGGCCAACGTGGCAGTCAGCAACCAGGCCGCCGCACCCGTTCGAAAGACCATTAAAAAGCCTGCCCGATGGAAAAGTTCATGCGCAAATTTTTAAAGAAGGGAATGAACTTTCCGAGTCCCAAGAGTCCGTTTCCCACGGCCCGCCCAAAATCATCCGGCTGTTTGATGGCCTCGCTGCAAACTCTTGCCTCCGGACCGAGTTCACATCTCCTCCGAAACAGCAGCCCTTGCTCCGGTCCATGAGGATTGTACGCCACATCGAGGCGTACGGGTCCAAGCGGCGTGCTTATCCGCAGCCCGGCTCCGGGTGTTACCCTAAATCCTCTATCGTCACCTTGGCTTTCCTGGGCCA
Organism: Gemmatimonadota bacterium; assembly: GCA_022566515.1. Lineage (GTDB taxonomy): Bacteria > Gemmatimonadota > Gemmatimonadetes > Gemmatimonadales > GWC2-71-9 > B3T1B10. The sequence goes on along the minus strand of JADFIT010000163.1, from coordinate 6,121 downwards.
CCACCCTCCCCAAATCCACAAAGACCACACCTGCCAATCGCCCGCTTCGCGATAGGGGGAAGCGCAACTCGGCATTGGCCAGCAAAATCCCATTCCCGCCAGTTGGTGACACGAGCGTATCCACCACTGCGGTGAGACTGTCCAAATTCTGCCCCGAATCCACAAACGTGGTGATTTCTATGACGTGCACGAGGGGACCAAGCTCGTTCTGACGGAATCCGCGGACGCTCGTCGGCCCACCACTGTAAAAGCGTTCCTCCGTGGGAATGAATTGCACGTCTCGGTCTAGACCTGGATCCGGCGAGCCGATAGAGCCCCAACGCACTCGCCAGGCAAACACACTGCGTCGCCCAACTGGGTGATAGGACGCCAACTCCGCAATGGCCTTGGCAAACTCGATCTCGGGGTCGGAGCCAAACGCTTTCGAGGCCAATCGCCCCTCCAGCGTGAACACGGTCCCCCGGGTGGGATTGATGGGCGAATTGGTTCGGTCGCGGACCAGAAGAACTCCCGCCGTGGCCTTGACCCGATCCTTCCGGAAAATGGCCGCGTCCTCTTCACGGCAAACGTTGAGGATTGAACAAAACACCGCGTCGTCCGCCCTGGTGCTGCCATAGGATAAGGAGTAGGAAAGCGTGACCGGTACATTCCACTTCGTTTGCTGTGTGAGCGACATATTGAAACCAACGGCTTGACGAACGTACGCCTGGAATTCGCTGAACCGCTCGCCCGAGATCGTCAGAGTGGCGCTGCGACGCGGCGAAAAGACGGTCGGGAAGCGCAATGCGGCCGAAAGATTGTAGTTGAGCTTGAGACGTTTCTTGCCCTCCTCGCTGCTTGCCTCACGCCTCAAGAACGGGCACACACGCCGTTCGAACCCGGCGTCAAACGGGGGCCCGGTCCCGATCTTGGAGAATCCCGCGGTGATCTCGAGGTTGCGCCCTCCACCGAGAAAGTTCCGCGCCGTCCACGACGTCAACGCCCGAAAACAGTCGTTCGTCCCGTATCCTCCACCCACGCGAATGCTGTGCAACCTGCCCCGTGACACCTGCACCATCACCGTCACTAGAGAGTCGCCGGGGCCGCTGGGAACCGAGTCTGCAAGCCTCACATCGACGAAGTCGAACACACCCATGCGATACAGCTCTTGCTGGCTTCGGTACAGCGCCTCTTGGCTGAACCGCTGGCCCGGACGGACGCGCAGCGTCTTGCGAACCAGACTTGGGTCAAGATCCGCGGGTCCGATCACCTCAATGCTGCCTATCCGGGCAGCCGGACCGGGGTCAACCAGAAACTCGACTCGGGCCGCCCGCTCCGCATACTGAATGGAAAAGCTGCGATAGACCATGGGAAACGGATACCCTCGGTTTTGCAGCGCAGCCCGGATGGAATCGGTGGAAACGATCAGTCGCGCCTGGTCGAACGGCTCACCCTGCTGAAGCGGAAGGTCTCGGAGGAGCAGCGAAGCCGGAATGATCTCCTCCGTCCCGTTCACGACAAGCGAGGTGACGCGCACCGGCTCACCTTCGGTGATGATGAACCGAATGTTGACGTGGTCCCGCCGGCGGGTAACGACGGTATCTACCCGGGCATCTACATAACCCGTCTGCCGATACAGCACCAACAACCGTAGCACGTCGCGCCGGAATTCGGTCTCGTCGAAGAGGGGACGTCGGCCCCATCCAACCCAGCGGGTCCACCACTGCCTCGCCAACCACGCCGACTCCGTCGTCGCGATCGAGGCGCGAAGCGTGAAATCATCAATGGCACGGTTGCCCTCGATGTCCAAGTCGCGGACCGCGAGCCGCCGAGAGCCGCTTTGCGCATGGAGAGAAGCCGACGCCGCTACGATGAGAGCGGTGACAATCCAAAGACGCTTGATGCTACCCCCGGAACGGAAAATCGGCTGACGAAAAAGCCCCCGTGAAACGGCCTGGAGGGGGCGGGCACTCGGCGCGATAACGGGGACGCGCGAGTCTGCTAACCTATTCATTTTTAACAACTTCGCTGATTATGTCAATGGTCGCCCGGGCCTCACCACACACACGGCAGGCAGGGGGCAAGTGGATGGTGGGAACGGGGGACGGGAACCTGCCCTGAGGGCCCCCGGGGCGTCTACTACCCACTTCCGACCTCCTGCTGCACAAGGCCGTGCGGGGACCGGTGGGCAACGCTACCTTCTCCGCATGCCCATCTATACCAAAACCGGCGACAAGGGGGACACGGGTTTCTTTGGCGGAGGCCGCGTAGGAAAGGACGACATTCGGGTTACTGCCTATGGCGAGATCGACGAACTCAACGCAGTAATCGGGGGCGCAATGGCTTGCGAGCCAAGAGACTTCGAGGCCTCGCTGCTGGAGTCCATTCAGCGCGACTTGTTTTCGATCGGCGGCCAACTTGCGACTCCCGATCCGGACAAGGTTGCCCGGGCGATTCAAAAAGCCGATTTGCCCGAAGGCCGCGTGAGGGAACTAGAGGCCGCAATCGACGCAGCCGACGGAGAACTCGAGCCGCTCAAGGCGTTTGTTCTGCCGGGGGGCACCCCCAAAGCCGCCATGCTGCATCAGGCGCGAACGGTGTGCCGCCGTGCAGAGAGGCGCGTGGTCTCGCTGGCTCGCGGACACGAGGTGCCGCCCGTCGTTATCGTCTATTTGAATCGTCTTTCTGACGTCTTGTTCACCCTGGCGCGGCTCGCCAATCACCGGGCCGGCGTCGGCGACAGAATCTGGTAATGTCCACACACCAGTTCTACCAACTCGACGTGTTTACAGACACACCTCTCGCCGGCAACCCTCTCGCGGTATTTCCCTTTGCCGGGGGATTCTCCGATGCCACCATGCAAGCCATCGCACGGGAAATGAATCTGTCGGAGACCGCGTTCGTCATGGAATCGGACAAAGCGACTCGGCGGGTGCGGTTTTTCACCCCCACGGCCGAGCTTCCCCTGGCCGGCCATCCGACGATTGGAACTTGGTGGCTGCTAGCAGAACTGGGAGCGCTGGATCTCCCCCGCAATGGTACGGTGCGGGTCACTCAAGAAACCGGCGCGGGAGTCCTTGCCGTGGACATTCGCCTCACGGACGGCGCACCGACCGAGGTGTCCATGACGCAACCGCTGCCCGATTTCGATCTCCCTGTGGCCGACCGTGAACGACTCGGGACCGCCCTCGGCGGTAACGGGAACACGGTAGGGAAAGAGCCGACTGCCCAGGTCGTCACCACAGCACTGCCGCAGCTCATGGTCCCCGTTGCCTCGCTCGAAATTTTGCAGAGCCTCCCGTCCGGGGGAGCGGGAGCCGGCCTGGCTGCATTCCTACGTGAATTCGGTACAGACTGCGCCATGTGCTACACTATGGAAACGGTCGATCCCAACGCGACTGCGCACTGCCGGATGTTTGCGCCCGGCCTGGGCGTGCCCGAAGACCCCGCTACGGGAAGTGCTGCAGGCGCGTTGGCTTCGTATCTCGTGTGGCACGGCATCGTGCCACCACACGACGGCGTCGGAAGGATCTTGGTGGAACAGGGTCTCGAAATCAGACGCCCCAGCCTCATCCACGCCGAAATCTCGGTTGGCAACGGAGGGGAGATCACACAGGTGCTGGTTGGTGGGCAGGCCGTAACAATCATCACGGGTGAGGTAACCTTATAGCGGCCACGATCATCCCCGTCTCAGTCGGGAACGCGACGTACGACATCATGCTCGACGATGGTCTGTTGAGCAAGCTTCCCGAGATCCTACCGGATACCTGCCCCGCGTCGTCCTATGTCGTGATCAGCGATTCGGTTGTCGCTCCGCTCTACGCGGAACAGCTCGCCAAACGCATCGCCGAGACGGCACCAACTCATCTCATCACATTCCCGGCGGGCGAACGGCACAAGACACGTAAGACATGGAGCACGCTCACCGATCAAATGTTGGCCACCGGCGTCGGGCGGGATGGCGCTGTCATTGCGGTAGGTGGAGGCGTTGTCGGCGACATGGCCGGGTTCGTAGCAGCCACATACCTACGCGGCATCCCCTACGTGCAAGTTCCCACCACGCTGCTCGCGATGATCGACAGCTCGATCGGCGGAAAAACAGGCGTGGACACTCGAGCCGGCAAGAATCTCGTCGGAGCGTTCCACCAACCGAAGTTCGTCGCCGCCGATGTGGCTTCCCTCGAGACGCTCCCACCCAACCAGTTCGCTGCTGGCATAGCCGAAGGAATCAAGCACGGAGCCATCGCCGACTCGGCGTATTTGACGCGGGTCATGGAACAGCATTCACAAATTGTCGCGCGCGATCCCGATGCGGTCATCTCGTTGGTAGCGCGCAGTATCGAAATCAAAGTAGCCGTCGTGACGGAGGACGAACGCGAAACTGGCCGGCGCGCTGTCTTGAATTTCGGTCACACTGTGGGACACGCGGTGGAAGCAGCCAGCGGTTACTCCTTGCTGCACGGCGAAGCAGTAGCCATCGGAATGGCCGTAGAAGCCGATCTCGGAACGAGGCTCGGCGTGACTGAGGCCGACACGGTCGATGTTCTCAGATCAGCGCTGGAGCTGTTTGGCCTACCAGTCTCCGTTCCGGGCGATGCCAAGGTGGCAACCATCCTCGCCGCGATGCGTTACGACAAGAAGACCCGGGATGGCGCGATTCGGTTTGCGCTGCTCAGGCGACCGGGCGAAATCGCTCGGCCCGGCGACGGAAGCTGGACGCACCAGGTCGACGAAATCGACATCGGCGCCTCGCTGGAGCGGAGTTTCTAGTTGGAACGATATGTACCAGATTTGGGTGCTCTTCGAATATCCACATACCCGCAACCACTGCTATTACAACCACTTATGACCCACTTTTCCGCAGATTGCCCTCTCCTGTGCGCTGGAAAGTGGATAAAATCCAGAACTCGTTTCTACCCAATGGGTTGTAGTGTGGAAAAGACAAATTTTCTTGACGCTCAGGAGAGCACTTTTTATATTGCGCGCCGCTCAACGTAGGCCACAGTCGGGGATCATCGTCCCTTCCCAAAGAAAAAGCGAAGCCTTAAACGGGAGCAGATATGGCCCAGCTCAGATCGAGCAAATCAAGAGCATTTTTCCGAGCCGGCGTATCGGGTGCCTTTGATCAGTACCTCCAGGATATCCAGAAGCTTCCCCTCATCAAAGACCGAACAGAAGAACAACGAGTGGCACGTCTCGCCCAAAAGGGCGACCGGGCGGCCGCCGAGCGTCTCGTGACGGCGAATCTTCGCTTCGTGATCTCGTATGTCAAGAAATACCAAGGGCACGGACTGGATCTTTCCGAGCTGGTCGCCATTGGCAACGAGGGTTTGCTCCGCGCAGTGAAGAAGTTTGATCCGGAGCACGGAGTGAAATTCATCTCTTACGCGGTGTGGTGGGTACGGCAGGCGGTGTTGAAGGCGCTTGCCGAACAGACCCGGAGCGTGCGAATTCCGTTGAATCAAAACAGTCAGTTGATTCGCATGGTGCGTGCACAAACGTACTTGGCGCAAGAACTCGGCCGGGAGCCCACTGACAACGAAGTCGCCAGGGCACTCGACGATTCGGTGGGTAACGTTCGTAACGCACGGAGAATGACGGCGGCGGAATTGTCACTCGACGCGCCGATCGACCGATCCGACAAGGATGCCGCAACGTTTGGCGAGCGCTTCGCAGGCCACGATGGCTACGAGATCGAAGAAGGAACCGACGGGCACCTCATGCGTGATTTCATCGACCGCATTTTCGAGAGGTACCTAACGCCCAGAGAGCGTAGGATCCTCTACTTGTACTATGGCCTCGAGGAGGGCTCTGAGGGACTGACGCTCGAGAAAATCGGCGTCCTGATGGGTGTAACGCGTGAACGTATCCGGCAGATTCGCGAGCGAGCATTTGAAAAGCTGCGTGAATGTCCTCAGGGCAAGACACTCATGGGATTCTGGAACGCCGCATAACCCACAGAACCACCCACCCCCGTTATTTCGGCCCGGGCAATGCCCGGGCCTTTTTTTGGTTTTCCGGGAATTTCGGGGCAAGCGATTGAACGGACGATGCTCGGCCCTTCCACCCCACCCCAGATGAGCCACTGAATCCACGGAAAGCACGGACCCCCGCAGCCCCGCCCTGGAAGTTGTGTTGTTCC